>NZ_CP162023.1:0-309956 GCF_041320275.1 Mumia sp. Pv4-285
ATGGACGACCAGCTGACGCCACCCAGCAACCGGCAGGAGCCCGAGCCTCAATCGAGTGACACAGGCGACGCCGAGGCGTTGCGCAGCCGGTGGAACGCGATCACGGAGGTGCTGCCCGTCACCACCCGAGCGTGGGTCACCAGCTCCGTCCCGATCACGCTGCACGAGAACACGCTGCTCGTGGGAGTCCCCAACGACTTCACGCGGACCCAGATGGAAGCGCGCCTGCGCCCCCAGCTCGAGCGCGCACTCTCGGACTCGTTCGGGCGGGAGATCCGCATCGCCGTCACCGTCGACCCCGACGTGCTTCCAGCGTCGCAGCCGCAGGACGACGAAGAAATCGTCTTGTCGACAAAGCGCGAAAGTGACATCGATCGGCTGGGTGAGCCGGTCCAGCGGGAGGCGTACGAGCCGACGCCGGCTCCCCGCATCCCCGAGGCCACGGACCCCGCCGCGCAGTCCCTCTCGCAGCCGGCGCCGCACGTCTCGCCGCACCGCCAGCTTGCGGATCCGGAGCCGTCGCTGCTCGAGGACTCGACCCCGGCCTTCGTCCCGACCACCAGCCAGGCCCGCCCCCCGCAGCACGTGCGCGCGGCGGAGACGCGTCTCAACCCGCGCTACCACTTCGAGAACTTCGTGATCGGATCGTCCAACCGCTTCGCGCACGCAGCCGCCGTCGCCGTCGCCGAGGCCCCCGGCAGGGCCTACAACCCGCTGATGATCTACGGCGAGTCGGGCCTCGGCAAGACGCACCTCCTCCACGCGATCGGCCACTACGTGCGCAGCCTCTACGCGAACGCACGTGTGCGCTACGTCAGCACCGAGGAGTTCACCAACGACTTCATCAACGCGATCCGCGACGACAAGATGCCGGCACTGCAGCGTCGGTACCGCGACACCGACGTCCTCCTCATCGACGACATCCAGTTCCTCGAAGGGAAGATCCAGACCCAGGAGGAGTTCTTCCACACGTTCAACACGCTCCACGGGTCGAACAAGCAGATCGTCATCACGTCGGACCGCCCGCCACGAGGGCTGGAGTCGCTCGAGGACCGCCTTCGGAGCCGGTTCGAATGGGGGCTCACCACCGATGTCCAGCCGCCGGACCTCGAGACACGCATCGCGATCCTCAGCAAAAAGGCTGAGATCGAGAAGCTGACGGTGCCGCCCGAGGTCCTCGAGTTCATCGCCAGCCGCATCCAGACCAACATCCGCGAGCTCGAGGGCGCCCTCATCCGTGCCACCGCGTTCGCCAGCCTCAACCACCAGGCCGTCGACCTGCCACTGGCAGAGATCGTCCTCAAGGACCTCATCCCCGAGGGCGGCGAACCCGAGATCACAGCGGGGCTGATCATCGCTCAGACGGCCTCCTACCTGGAGTACTCGATCGAGGAGATCTGCGGCGCGAGCCGGTCCCGCGGCCTCGTGCAGGCGCGGCAGATCGCGATGTACCTGTGCCGGGAGCTCACCGAGCTGTCCCTGCCCAAGATCGGGCAGCACTTCGGCGGGCGAGACCACACCACCGTCATGCATGCCGACCGCAAGATCCGCACACTGATGGCCGAACGCCGCGTGGTCTTCAACCACGTCACCGAGCTCACCAACCGCATCAAGCAGCAGGCGCGCCAGGCCGGCTGAGGCTCGTCAGACTCCGCGAGAGCGTTCACCATCGCTGCGCGAACGACCCGATGGGGCCGGTACGACACCCGTACCGGCCCCATTTTCTTGTCTTTCTGAACTACCCACACCTGGGGATACACCTGGGGATAACGGCACGACTTCATGCACAGGGCTGCTCACAACGGTGCACGCCCTGGGGAGGCCGGTCTCGTCGTCCACCGGTCCACACAGCCACGCGCTGCGTCGTCCACATCGTTCGCGCAGGCAAAAAGCCGCCCTGACCTGGAAGGACAACAGTTATCCACGTCGTGCACAGGACCTACTCCTATGGTGAGAACATCAATCTCTCGAGATTCGTTCGAAGTCATCCACAGGCCGAACCTGGGGATGACGAATGACAAGATCCCTGAGTGGTCGCCGGAGCCGCAGCCGTGGCAGGATTCCAGGAAACATGTCATTCCCTCGGCCGAGTCGTGGCCGGGACCACCCGTCCGGAGGCACATCGCTGTGAAGTTCCGCATCGACCGCGACGCCTTGGCCGACGCAGTCGCCTGGACGGCTCGGAGCCTGCCGACCCGCCCGACCGTCCCCGTGCTCGCCGGCCTGATGGTCGAGAGCACCGACGCCGGCATCGCCCTCTCGGGCTTCGACTACGAGACCTCGGCCCGCTCCACCGTCGACGCCGACGTCGCCGACGACGGGCGCGCTCTCGTCTCGGGCCGACTCCTCGCCGACATCTGCAAGTCGCTCCCGGCTCGACCGGTCGACGTCTCCGTGGACGGCACCAAGGTCTCTCTGGTGTGCGGGAGCAGCCGGTTCAGCCTCCAGACCATGCCGGTCGAGGACTACCCGCAGCTCCCGACGATGCCGACGTCGTCCGGCACCGTGAGCTCCGACGACTTCGCCACGGCCGTGGCCCAGGCCGTCGCCGCTGCGGGCCGCGACGACGTGCTCCAGCTCCTGACCGGCGTCCGGATCGAGCTCGAGGGCTCGACGATCTCGCTGCTCGCCACCGACCGCTTCCGGGCCAGCCTGCGTGAGCTGTCGTGGTTCCCCGAGTCGCCAGACGCCTCCGCGACGGCGGTCGTGCCGGCCAAGACCCTGTCCGACATCGCCAAGTCGTTCACCGCGGGCGGAGAGCTGACGATGGCCGTGGCCACGGGCGATCAGGGTCCGGGACTCATCGGCTTCGAAGGCTCGACGTCCTCCGGGACGCGCCGCACGACGACGCGGATGCTGGAGGGCGAGTTCCCGAAGGTGCGTCAGCTGTTCGCCGCCAACGCGCTCACCGTCGCCTACGTCGACCGCCAGGAGCTCATCGACGCGGTGCGTCGAGTCTCACTGGTCGCCGAGCGCAACACTCCGGTCCGCCTCACGTTCTCCGACGGTCAGGTCCTGCTCGAGTCGGGCAGCGGCGACGACGCCCAGGCGCAGGAGACGCTCGAGGCGCGCGTCGACGGTGACGACATCGTCGTCGGCTTCAACCCGACGTTCCTCCTCGAGGGCCTCCAAGTCATGACGGAGCCGGCCGTCCACCTGTCGTTCACGCAGGCGAGCCGCCCGGCGACGCTGGCCGGCGTCCAGGAGCTCGGCGGCGAGCCCAACACGTCCTTCCGGTACCTCATCATGCCGATGCGGCTGCCGGGCTGACCTCCCCCACAGCACCCGCACGTCCTGAGCGTGCAGCCTCGAGGACCCGTACCCAGCACGAAGGAGAGCCATGGACATCGGACTGATCGGTCTGGGCAAGATGGGCGGCAACATGCGCGAGCGCATGCGCCGAGCCGGCATCACCGTCGTCGGGTACGACCGCAACCCGGACCTCGCCGACGTCGCGTCCCTCGGAGCACTCGTCGAGGCGCTCCCCTCGCCGAAGGTCCTCTGGGTGATGGTCCCTGCTGGTGACCCGACCCACGAGACCATCGCGCAGCTCCGTGACCTGCTCGGGCAAGGCGACGTCGTGGTCGACGGAGGCAACTCCCGGTGGACCGACGACCTCCGGCACGCCGGCGAGCTCTCCGAGAAGGGCATCGGGTTCGTCGACTGCGGCGTGAGCGGTGGCGTCTGGGGCCTGACCGAGGGTTACGCCCTCATGGTCGGCGGTGCCCCCGACGACATCGCCAAGGTGCAGCCGGCCTTCGACGCGCTCCGTCCGAGCCCCACGACCGGGTTCGTCCGCGCGGGCAGCGTAGGCGCGGGGCACTTCTCCAAGATGGTCCACAACGGCATCGAGTACGCGATGATGCAGGCGTACGCCGAGGGCTACGAGCTCCTCGAGAAGGTCGACCTGGTCGACGACGTCACCGAGGTGTTCGGCTCGTGGCGCGAGGGCACCGTCGTACGCTCCTGGCTGCTCGACCTGCTGGTCAAGGCGCTCGAGGAGGACCCTGGCCTCGCGAAGATCCGCGGCTACGCGGAGGACTCGGGCGAGGGCCGGTGGACGGTCGAGGCGGCGATCGACAACGCCGTGCCGACGCCCGCGATCGCCGCGTCCCTCTTCGCGCGGTTCTCGTCGCGACAGGACGACTCGCCTGCGATGAAGGCGATCGCCGCGATGCGCAACCAGTTCGGCGGCCACGCGGTGAAGTCGGAGTAGCCAGAGGATCGTGCACGTCACCCACCTCTCGCTCCACGACTTCCGTTCCTATCCCGAACTCGAGCTCGCCCTCGAACCAGGAGCCAGTGCCTTCATCGGCGCCAACGGTCAGGGCAAGACCAACCTGGTCGAGGCGATCGACTACCTCGCGACCCTGGGATCGCACCGTGTCGCCGCCGACGCACCCCTGGTCCGAGTGGGAGCCGAGCGTGCGGTCGTACGTGCGTCGGTCGAGCGAGGCGACCGCGCGGCGCTGCTGGAGATCGAGATCACGCCGGGCCGGTCCAACCGGGCGCGGGTCAACCGCGGCCCGCTCCCCCGCCCGCGCGACCTGCTCGGATGGCTGAGGTCGGTGGTCTTCTCTCCCGAGGATCTTCGCCTCGTCAAGGGTGACCCGAGCGACCGGCGTCACTTCCTCGACGCCCTCCTGGTCCTGCGCTCACCACGGTTCGCCGGTGTGCGCGCCGACTACGACCGCGCGCTGCGACAGCGCAACTCGCTGCTCAAGACCGCACGGCAGGCCGGACGCGGGGGCGGCGCGCTCGACACGCTCGACGTCTGGGACGGCCAGCTCGCGACCTTCGGCGGCGAGCTTCTTGCGGCCCGTCTCGCCCTGCTCGACGAGCTCGGTCCCTACCTCGCCGAGGCGTACCGTGACGTCGCCGCGTCGGCGGCCGCCGAGCGCATCGCCGCGGTGGCGACGTACAAGCCGTCGTTCGCGCATCCCGACACGCGCGACCGCGACGTCCTCCGCGAGGCGATGGCCGCCGAGATGCGAGAGCGCCGACGTGACGAGATCGACCGGGGGATCAGCCTCGTCGGCCCCCACCGTGACGAGGTCGTGCTCTCTCTCGGGGACCTCCCGGCGAAGGGGTACGCGAGCCACGGCGAGTCGTGGTCGTTCGCGCTCGCACTGCGCCTGGCGTCGTACGACCTCTTGCGCGCCGACGGCGACGACCCGATCCTGATCCTGGACGACGTGTTCGCCGAGCTCGACCGTGACCGGCGATCGCACCTGGCCGCGCGGGTGACCGACGCGGAGCAGGTGCTCGTGACGGCCGCGGTCGCCGAGGACGTGCCCGCAGGGCTTCGCGGGCGGCGGTACGACGTCGGTGCCGGCACGGCGACGCGCGCGGAGGAGGCGACAGATGCCTGAGGACCAGGCGCAGCCGGACGACGGCACGGCCGACCCCGACCGCGCGGCCTCGGCCGAGCGCGGCGACGTGCCCGAGCCGGGCAGTGCCGAGCCGGAGCACCGCTCGGACGGCATCGAGCTCGCGCGCAGCATCGCCCGCTCCTACCGCGGCATCGGCCCGGCAGCCCCGCGTGGCGGGAAGGGCCGCCCGCGTCGCAGGAAGCGGACCACGCCCAGTGCGTCGGGCGCACACCCGGACGACCGGGATCCGCAGCTGCTCGAGTCGACGCTCGACCGCCTGGTCAGCGAGCACGGGTGGGACACGGAGGTCGCCGTGCACGGGCTGTTCGGCCGGTGGGCCGAGATCGTCGGCTCCGACATCGCCGAGCACTGCCGACCGGAGGCGTACGACGACGGACAGCTCACCGTGCTCGCCGACTCGACGGCGTGGGCGACCCAGCTCCGGCTGCTCGCACCCACCGTCGTCGGCCGGCTCAACGAGCGCCTCGGGGACGGTACGGTCACGCGGATCAACGTCCGCGGTCCCCAAGGACCGACCTGGGCGAAGGGTGCGTTGCGAGTCCGCGGACGCGGCCCCCGAGACACCTACGGGTGAGCAGGCGCCGCGCGTCAGCGCGCGAAGACCGACGACAGCCTGTCGAACACCGCGACCGACAGCGCGGTCGCGAAGCCGAGCATGGCCATGACTCCTGCGGCGGGTCCGAGTCCTGACCAGCCGCCGTCGGGTCGTACGCCGATGACGAGGAGTGCGGCGCCCGCGGCGGCAGCACCGAGGAGCGCGAGGCCGAGCGAGCCGAGGAACGTGCCTGCAGGGGGGCCGCCGCGTCGGGACGCGAGGACGAGAACGACCGCGGCACCCCAGAGGAGACCGACGGCGAGCGCGGCCAGGACGTCGGCCGGCCGGTGCCAGCCGGCGACGACGGTCGAGACGCCTGTCAGGACGACGACGGCCGAACCTGCCATGACCACCAGCCAGCGGAGCGCGACCGGTGCGACGAGGAGTGCTGCGAGGACGAGGGAGATCGCTGCGGTGGTGTGACCGCTCGGGAGGCTGTTGACGTGCCACCCGTAGCTGTAGTCCGGGCGGTCGAGGATGGCGCGCTTGAGGAGCTGCGTCGTCACGTTGGCGCCGACGAGCAGGGCGACGGCACCGAGCGCCGCGGCAAAACGGCGGCGGATGACAGCCATCGCGACCAGCACGGCCATGGCGGCAGCCATCGTGCCGATCGACAGGTAGCCGAGGACCGACAGAAGGTGCTCGAGCGCCTCGCGCCGGGCGTACACCGCCTCCATGGCGGACTGGTCGAGGCGCTGGCCCGCACGCGTCTCCAGCAGGTAGGAGACCACGAGGTAGAGGCTCGTGCCCGAGACCACGAGCAGCCCGAGGGCAGCAGCGATGGTCCGCCCGCGTCCAGGGGTGCGCGACGCGGACGGCGCGGGCGCGACCGTCGATGGTGCCATGCCATCTACCTTGCCGCATCACGCAACTTCGTCCGAGAGCCGCATCCCGAGAGCGGGTCTGTGTGAGGGCCTGTGTGCGGTCCTCGGCGGACCAGGGGCGCATACAGGGCATCGGTCGACGGGTCCCAGGCGACCACAGACGCCCTCTGTGGCCTCTCACAACCCTCCTCGCCTGGCTGCCGCCCCCAGTCCAGCGAGGAGGATGCCTGTAGAAGGGCCTCAACCGGCTACACTGGATCAGTCGCGTCCCGACCGCGCTCGCCCCGGCAGCGAGCCGCCAAGGTCGGGACGTCTGCGAGTTCCGTGAACGCTGTGCCGACGACCACAAGGAGGCCACCCGGCTGTGAGCGAGTCGATCCCCACCCCAGAGACCGGCCCCGCACCTTCGGGATCTTCCTACGACGCCGGGGACATCCAGGTCCTCGAGGGTCTGGACGCCGTTCGCAAGCGCCCCGGCATGTACATCGGCTCCACCGGTGAGCGTGGACTCCACCACCTGGTCCAGGAGGTCGTCGACAACTCCGTCGACGAGGCGATGGGCGGCTACTGCGATCTCATCGAGGTGACGCTCCTGGCCGACGGCGGCGTGAAGGTCGTCGACGACGGCCGAGGCATCCCGGTGAAGGAGCACCCCGTGGAGAAGATCCCCACGGTGACGCTGGTCCTGACCTCGCTGCACGCCGGCGGCAAGTTCGGCGGCGGCGGATACAAGGTGTCGGGTGGTCTGCACGGCGTCGGCGTCTCCGTGGTGAACGCGCTGTCGACCAAGCTGTTCGTCGAGGTCCGGCGCGACGGCTACGTCTGGCGCCAGTCCTTCACGTACGGCGTCCCGGACGCGCCGCTGGAGCGGGGCGAGGAGTCGACCGAGACCGGCACGATCATCACGTTCTACGCCAGCGACGACATCTTCGAGACCACCACGTACTCGTTCGAGACCCTCGCCACCCGTTTCCGTGAGATGGCGTTCCTCAACAAGGGCCTCGAGATCCGTGTCCGCGACGAGCGACCGTCGGCGGGCGAGGTGGCCGACGCCCTGCAGAGCGCGGAGGCCTCGCAGGACATCACCGCCGACGACAGTGCCATCGGTGGCACCGCCGAGGGTGCGATGGAGCGCCGCTTCAAGTACGACGACGGTCTGATCGACTACGTCCACCACATCAACACGGGCAACCGCACCCCCCTGAACCGCGACGTGATCGCGTTCGAGTCGCACAACCCCGACGCGGGCCTCGGTCTCGAGATCGCGATGCAGTGGAACACCTCGTTCACCGAGTCGGTCCACACGTTCGCCAACGCGATCAACACCCACGAGGGCGGCACCCACGAAGAGGGCTTCCGCTCGGCGTTGACCTACACGGTCAACAAGTTCGCCGAGGACCAGGGCCTGATCAAGAAGAAGGAGGACCGCCTCTCGGGTGACGACATCCGTGAGGGCCTGGCCGCCATCATCTCGATCAAGCTCGCCGAGCCGCAGTTCGAGGGACAGACCAAGACCAAGCTCGGCAACACCGAGGCCCGGTCCTACGTCCAGACGGTCACCAACGACCACCTCGGTGCGTGGTTCGAGCAGAACCCCGCCGAGGGAAAGATCATCGTCCGCAAGAGCATCGACGCGGCCACCGCCCGCATGGCCGCCCGCAAGGCGCGTGATCTCGCCCGCAACCGCAAGAGCCTCCTCGGCGGCGCCGGTCTCCCCGGCAAGCTCGCAGACTGCTCCTCGCGCAACCCGGAGGAGTGCGAGGTCTTCATCGTCGAGGGCAACTCCGCCGGCGGCTCCGCCAAGGGCGGGCGCGACCCCCGCATCCAGGCCATCCTTCCGCTGCGCGGCAAGATCCTCAACGTCGAGAAGGCCCGGATCGACAAGATCCTCCAGAACGCCGAGGTCCAGGCGATCATCTCCGCGCTCGGCACCGGTGTCACCGACGACTTCGACATCGACAAGCTGCGCTACCACAAGATCGTGCTGATGGCTGACGCCGACGTGGACGGCCAGCACATCTCGACGCTGCTGCTCACGCTGCTCTTCCGCTTCATGAAGCCGCTGATCGACGGCGGCTATGTCTATCTCGCCCAGCCGCCGCTGTTCAAGATCAAGTGGTCGAACACCGCCCCCGAGCTGGCCTACTCCGACCGCGAGCGCGATGCGCTGCTCGCCGCCGGCAAGGAAGCCGGCAAGCGCCTCCCCAAGGAAGCTCCGGTCCAGCGCTACAAGGGTCTGGGCGAGATGAACGACCACGAGCTCTGGGAGACCACGATGGACCCGGCGCAGCGGATCCTGCGTCAGGTCACCCTCGACGACGCCGCCAACGCCGACGAGATCTTCACCGTGCTAATGGGCGAGGACGTCGAACAGCGACGCGCGTTCATCCAGCGCAACGCGAAGGACGTGCGTTTCTTGGACATCTGAGAGGAGTGAGGCGGAGAGATGGGCGCGAGGAACGAGCGGCCATCCGGAGCCGAGCCCCGCAACAGGTGTCCACAACAAGCACAGTCATCGAGCACGAACTGACCCACACAGACTGACCCGTACGAAGGAAGCCTCTCGTGACCGAGACCCCCATGCCGCCGGAGCGGATCGAACGCGTCGAGCTGCAGACCGAGATGCAGCGGTCGTACATCGACTACGCGATGAGCGTCATCGTCGCCCGCGCGCTGCCCGACGTCCGCGACGGTCTGAAGCCGGTGCACCGCCGGGTGCTGTACGCGATGTACGACGGCGGCTACCGCCCCGACCGTGGCTTCAGCAAGTGCTCGCGCATCGTCGGTGACGTCATGGGTCAGTACCACCCGCACGGCGACACCGCGATCTACGACACCCTCGTACGCCTGGCGCAGCCGTGGGTGCTCCGCTACCCGATGGTGGCGGGCCAGGGCAACTTCGGTTCGCCGGGCAACGACGACGCCGCGGCGATGCGCTACACCGAGTGCCGACTCGCGCCGATCGCGATGGAGATGGTCCGCGACATCGACAAGGAGACCGTCGACTTCACGCCGAACTACGACGGCCGGTCGATGGAGCCGACGGTCCTGCCAGCACGCATCCCGAACCTTCTCGTCAACGGCTCGGCCGGCATCGCCGTCGGCATGGCGACCAACATCCCGCCGCACAACCTCCGCGAGGTGGCCGAGGGAGCGATCTGGGCGCTCGAGCACCCTGACGCGTCGCGCGAAGAGCTCCTCGACGCACTCATGGAGCGCATCAAGGGCCCCGACTTCCCCACCAATGCGATGATCGTCGGCACCAAGGGCATCGAGGACGTCTACCGGACCGGTCGTGGTTCGGTGCCGATGCGCGCCGTCGTCGACATCGAGGAGGACTCGAAGGGCAAGATCCAGCTCGTCGTCAAGGAGCTGCCCTACCAGGTCAACCCCGACAACCTGCTGACCAAGATCGCCGACCTGGTCAACTCGGGTCGTGTCCAGGGCATCTCGGACGTCCGTGACGAGTCGAGCTCGCGCGTCGGACGCCGCCTGGTCGTCGAGCTCCGCCGCGACGCGATCGCGCGAGTCGTGCTCAACAACCTCTACAAGCACACCGAGCTGCAGTCCAACTTCTCGGCCAACATGCTCGCGCTCGTCGACGAGGTGCCCCGCACCCTGACGCTCGACCAGTTCATCACCAACTGGATCGAGCACCAGGTCGAGGTCATCCGGCGTCGCACCGAGTACCTCCTCCGCAAGGCCGAGGAGCGCGCCCACGTGCTGCGCGGACTCGTCAAGGCGCTCGACATGCTCGACGAGGTCATCGCGCTCATCCGAGCGAGCCAGACGACCGAGGATGCGAGCGACGGGCTGATCCGCCTGCTCGAGATCGACGAGATCCAGGCTCGCGCCATCCTCGACATGCAGCTGCGTCGCCTTGCCGCGCTCGAGCGCCAGAAGATCATCGACGAGCTCGCCGAGATCGAGTCCGAGATCGCCGACTACAAGGACATCCTCGCCAACGTCACGCGCCAGCGTTCGATCGTGGCCGAGGAGCTCACCACGATCGTCGAGAAGTACGGCGACGACCGCCGTACGCGCATCATCCCCGCCGACGGCGACCTGTCGATGGAGGATCTGATCCCCGACGAGGACGTCGTCGTCACGATCACCCGCGGCGGCTACGTCAAGCGCACCAAGACCGACCTCTACCGCGTGCAGAAGCGCGGCGGCAAGGGCGTCCGCGGTGCCACGCTGCGCGGTGACGACATCGTCGACCACCTGTTCGCGACGACGACCCACCAGTGGATCCTCTTCTTCACCACCGCCGGCCGCGTCTACCGCGCCAAGGCGTACCAGCTGCCCGAGGCAGGCCGAGACGCCAAGGGCGGGCACGTCGCCGGTCTTCTCCAGTTCCAGCCGGACGAGCGCATCGCCCAGGTGCTGGCGATCCGCGACTACTTCCAGTCGCCGTACCTGGTCCTCGCGACCAAGCACGGCCTCGTCAAGAAGACGCGGCTCGCCGACTACAACAGCCCGCGCCAGGCCGGCGTGATCGCCATCAACTTCCGCGACCCCGACGACGAGCTGGTCGGCGCCGAGCTCGTGAGCCCGGACGACGACCTGGTGCTCTTCTCCCGCCGGGCGCAGTCGATCCGATTCACGGCGGACGACGACGCGCTGCGTCCGATGGGCCGGGCCACGTCCGGCGTCACCGGCATGAAGTTCCGCGAGACCGACGAGCTGCTCTCGATGGCCGTGATCCAGCCGGGGACGCACGAGGACGAGCAGTTCGTCTTCACCGCCACCAACGGCGGGTACGCCAAGAAGACCCCAGTCGGGCAGTACCGGGTCCAGGGACGCGGCGGTCTCGGCATCAAGGCCATGAAGCTCCAGGACGAGCGCGGATCGCTTGTCGGGGCCATGGTCGTCGACGACGAGGACGAGATCATCGCGATCAAGGCGAGCGGCCAGGTCACCCGGTCCCGCGTCGCCGACGTGACTTTTACCGGCCGTGACACGATGGGCGTCAAGTTCGTCGGCGTGAAGGGGGACGACGAAGTGGTCGCCCTTGCGCGGAATGAAGAGAACTCGACACTGTTGGATACTGTCGACGAGTCCGACGCCGAGGAGACGGTCGAGGCAACGGAGCCCGAGACCAACGCCCCCGACGCCCAGGAGGAAGCATGACGGACCGCAAGCCGAACCCCTCGGCTCCCGAGCGGCCGCGGCAGAGCGCGCCCGACAGCAGCGCCACCAACGGTGGCCAGCGTCGACCCGCTCAGCCCACGCCAGGGAGCCTGAACGGGGGTCGTCCGGCGCAGCGGCCTTCGAGCCCTCCTGCCCCGCCGACGCCGTCGGCGTCCCCGGCAGGGTCGAACGGCCGACCGCAGCAGGCTCCGCCCCCGGCGGCCCCGGAACGGCCCGCACCGACTGCAACGCCGTCTGCTCCTCAGCCGCCGCAGCAGCCCGCTCCACGTTCGGCCCAGCCCGCCCCGCCGCAGGGACAGGGCCGCACCGGTGCGCCGAGTGCTGCGCCTGCGCAGCGGCCCGGTGGCCCGGCTCAGCAGCAGACGGCGCCCCCGCAGCAGCCGAAGCCCGCGCAGCCGAACCCGGCCAAGCCGGCCCAGGCCCCTGCACAGCAGGGCCAGCCGTCCGCGCCGGCGCCCGACTCGCGTCAGAAGCCCGCCGTGCAGGCAGGCGCTGCCGCGGCGGCAGCCTCCGCTGGCGCCGTCGCCGCCCGCAAGGGTGACGAGTCGACCTCAGCGACGCCGAAGGCCCCCGTCCAGACCGCCGGATCGATCGCCGAGGCCGAGGCCAAGGCCTCCGAGGCCACGACGGTGAGCCAGCCCGTCGTGTCGGTGCCGACCGTGGCCCCGGCCGAGCAGGCCCGCACCGGCAAGCAGCGCCGGCCCAAGCCGTACGACGAGGCTCCGACCCAGAAGAAGGCCCCCGCCAAGGGCACGACCCGGAAGGCACGCCTGCGTGTCCACCGCGTCGATCCCTGGTCCGTGATGAAGATGTCGTTCGCGTTGGCGATCGCCCTCGGGATCGTCACGGTCGTCGCCGTCACGCTCGTGTGGGCGGTCCTCGGCGCCGCCGGCGTCTGGGACGCGATCAACTCGACCGTGGCGACGGTCCTCAACGACAACGCTGACGCGTTCGACATCGGCGAGTACGTCGGGTTCGGCCGCATCATCGGTCTGACCATCGTCATCGCGGCCATCGATGTCATCCTCATCACTGCGCTGGCCACCGTCGGAGCCTTCCTCTACAACCTCGCGGCCCAGCTCCTCGGTGGTTTCGAGGTCACCCTCGCCGAGGACGAGTGACACGTCACCTGGTGCTGCCCGACCCCGATTTGGGCGGGCGCCCGAGCACCAGGTAAAGTCTCCGACGGTTCACCGCATCGGAGACCGAGGGCCTATAGCTCAGCTTGGTTAGAGCGCTTCCCTGATAAGGAAGAGGTCACAGGTTCAAGTCCTGTTAGGCCCACTCGACCCCCACCTAGAGGAGTGTCAGATGAAGAAGCTCGTGATCGCCGCTGTCGCCGCTGCTGGTCTCTTCGTGGTGGTGAACCGGAAGAAGAAGGCCGGGAGCACTGCTCAGCCGTGGGCAGACACGACCGACAAGGTCTGACTGACCGCCAGGCGCACCTTGCGCCGGCGCCGTCCGGGGCTGTGGCGCAATTGGTAGCGCACCTGCTTTGCAAGCAGGGGGTTAGGGGTTCGAGTCCCCTCAGCTCCACCGAAGACGCATGACGAACACCCTTGGCCGATGGCCGAGGGTGTTCGTCGTCTCGCGGCCGGGTGGGCTCACGGCACCGCGCGTCGAGCTCGCGAACCTCGGGCCACGGCCACGAAGCGCTGCACGACGCTCGTCGGGTGGACGACGACGCTGGCACGCGCCATCGCGTGGAGCGCATCGTGCTCAGGAGGGTCGTAGTAGCCGTGGTGGCGATAGGTCGTGATCCGGGTGCACAGGCCGTCGACGTCGAGCTCGGGATGGAACTGCGTCGCGTAGACGTTCCGCCCGACCCGGAACGCCTGCACGGGACATCCTGGGGACGAGGCCAGAACGACCGCAGTCCTCGGGAGCACACTGATCGCCTCCTTGTGGCCGACGAAGGCGTCGAACGTGTCCGGGAGCGCTGAGAACACCGGGTCCTCGCGACCGGCCGTGGTCAGGGTCACCGGCACGCAGCCGATCGGTTCGGCGAACGTCCGGTCGACGGTCGCGCCCTGGTGCGTCCCCACGACACCGATGCCGTAGCACGCGCCGAGGAACGGGATGTCCTGCGCGACGACGACGTCGAGCAGGTCGGCGAGCTCGCGCTCGACGCGGCTCTGCACGGCGGACTTGGCATCCTCGGGATCGCTCGCGTTGAACGGACCGCCTCCGAGGACGATGCCCGCGTAGTCGTCGAGCGCGAGCGCGCCCAGCGGGGCTGCTTCCATCCGGACGCGCCGCAGCGATGCTTCGCTGAGCCCGCCGAAGCGCAGGAAGGCGGCGTACTCCTCGTCCGCGGCATCGTCGTCCTCACGGATGCTCAGAAGCAGGAGCGGTTTCACACCGCCGACGGTACGGGGTGCCGTTGGGCTGTGCCGACCTGCTGCCCCTCGTCACGCTCGTCCGTACGGGACAGCACTGCCTCGTAGTCTTCAGCCGACCACGACCGGCTCGAGCTGCGGGCGCTTCGGCGTACGACCGTCGCCTGACGACCGACCGGTGATCCGTCGCCCGAGCCACGGTCCGAGATGGTTGCGGGACCACGCCACCTCGGTGGCGACCCTGGTCCGGACCGAACGCCGCGACGGCGGCGGCAACGGATCGCGCCACGTCTCGCCGGCACCCGGCAGCCCTGCCGCCGACGCCATCGCGTGGGCGAGGAGGTCGTGGCCGTCAGGGTTGAGATGGAGCCGGTCGTCCGCCCAGACGCGCGGATCGCCCGCCGCCGGCACCGCCCCGATGTCGAGGAGCGTCGCGCCGTAGCGGGCGGCGATCGTACGGAACCCGCGGTTGAGGGCGATCACCCGGCCGGAGATCGCCCGCCCGATCGGCGTGACGGCAGAGAGGTCGGGGAACGTCATCACCAGGACCGCGGATCCCTGCCTCCGCAGGGCGCCGACCATGGCGTCGACGTCGGTGAGGATGCGGTCGGCGGAGAACGTCGGCCGGATCAGGTCGTTCATGGCGACGACCAGGCTGGCGAGGTCGGGACGCAGGGCGAGTGCAGGCGCGAGCTGCTCCGCGCGCACCTCGGCCGTCACCTTGCCGCGTACGGCGAGGTTGGCGTAGCCGACTGTCCGGTCCGCCTCCGACAGCAGCACCGCGAAACGGTCGGCCCAGCCGCGCGGCGAACCGTCGGCGTACGGCTCGTCGCCGACGCCCTCCGTGGTGCTGTCACCGAGTGCCACGAAGCGTCGATAGGTTGCCATGCCAGGAACGATAGCTGCGGCGAGCGCCGGACCCGGCGCCCGCCGCCAGACTGTCACTCCACGTCGGAGAGCAGCTGCCCGCGGACCTCGCGCCGGCGACGCTGCTCCGCAGGGTCCGGCACCGGGACGGCCGCGATGAGCTGCCGGGTGTACTCCTCGCGCGGCGTGTGGAGAACCTCCTGCCGCGTCCCCTCCTCGACGATCCGCCCGTGCCGCATCACAGCGACCCGGTTGGCGAGGGCGTCGACCACGGCCAGGTCGTGGCTGATGAAGAGGCACGCGAACTGGAGCTCGCGCTGCAGCTCGGCGAACAGGTCGAGCACCTTCGCCTGGACCGACACGTCGAGGGCGGACGTCGGCTCGTCCGCGATGAGCAGGTCGGGGTCGAGCGCGAGCGCCCTGGCGAGGCTCACCCGCTGGCGCTGACCGCCCGACAGCTCGTGGGGGTACCGGCCCGCGTACGTCGCGGGCAGCTGCACACGGTCGAGAAGTGCTGTGACCTTGGCCCGCTGGTCGGCGGACGACAGGTCGCTCTGCACCTTGAGCGGCTCGGCGACGCACTCGCTGATCGTGAGGTACGGGTTGAGCGAGGCAGCCGGGTCCTGGAAGACGAACCCGAAGCGCCCACGGTGAGGACGCAGCCGGCGGTCGGAGAGCGTGGTGATGTCGTCATCACCGATCAGCACCGTGCCGTGCGTCGCCTTCTGGAGGCCGACGGCGACGCGTCCGAGCGTGGACTTGCCGCTGCCCGACTCACCCACGAGCCCGAGCACCTCGCCGCGCCGCAGCACCACGTCGACGTCGTCGACCGCGCGGAACGACGGCTGGCCCAGGCGTCCGGCGAACTCGACGGTCACGCCCTGCATCGTGAGAACCGCGGGTGCCGACTCGTCCACGGGCGGTGCTCCCGCGCCGTGGCCCAGGTGAGGCACGGCGTCGAGGAGGCGCCGCGTGTAGGGGTGGCGAGGCTCGGAGAAGAGCCGGTCGACCGAGGCCTGCTCGACGATCTCGCCCCGGTACATCACGACGGCACGGTCCGCGACGTCCGCGACCACACCCATGTTGTGCGTGATGAGGACGATCGCGGTGCCGAGCCGGTCGCGCAGGTCGAGCAACAGCTCGATGATCGCGGCCTGGACGGTCACGTCGAGTGCCGTCGTGGGCTCGTCCGCGATGATCACGTCGGGCTCGAGGGCGATCGCCATCGCGATCATCACCCGCTGCTTCTGGCCTCCCGACAGCTGGTGCGGGTAGTAGTCGACCCGTCGCTCGGGATCGGGCAGCCCCACCAGCTCGAGCAGCTCGACGGCACGAGCCCGCGCGGCCCTCTTCGACATGTCACGGTGCGCCCGGATCATCTCGACGATCTGCCAGCCGACCGTGTAGACCGGGTCCAGGGCCGTACCGGGCTCCTGGAAGATCATCGAGACCTGGTCGCCGCGGACAGCGCGGAGCTTGCGCTCCGACATCCCGATCAGCTCCCGGGAGTCGTCGCCCGACGTCCGGAGGAGCGCCGAGCCCGACACCGAGGCCGTGGCCGGGAGTAGTCCCATCACCGCGCGGGAGGTCACGGACTTGCCGGAGCCGGACTCGCCCACGACCGCCACCACCTCGCCCGGGGCGACGTCGAAGCTGACGCCCTTGACCGCGCGTACGGGCGCTCCTCCGGTGTGGAAGGTGACGGCCAGGTCCGTGAGGCTCAACGACGCCACCCGGCGTACGTCCTCGTCGACGGCGGCCGCCTCCTCGGCGACGCTCTCGTCGAGACCGGACTCCGCGACCGCCTCGTCGTACTCCTCGCTGATCTCCTGCTCGTCCACGGTGGTCGTGTCGCCACCGCGTGCCTTGAGGAGCGGGTTGAGGACGTCGTTGAGGCTCTCCCCCACGAGAGTCACGCCCATCACCATCAGCACGATGGCCATGCCGGGGAAGACGCCGGTCCACCAGATGCCGTTCGTGGCGTCCGACATCGCCTTGTTGAGGTCGTAGCCCCACTCCGCCGCCGAGGACGGCTCGATGCCGAAGCCGAGGAAGCCGAGCGCGGCCAGGGTCAGGATCGCCTCGGAGGCGTTGAGGGTCGCGATGACCGGGACCGTCTGCCGCACGTTGGCGAGGATGTGGCGGAAGAGGATGCGCGGGGTGCGGGTGCCGACGACGCGCGCGGCATCGACGTACGGCTCGACCTTCACCGCGAGCGTGGCGTTGCGGACGACCCGGAAGTACTGAGGGATGAACACGACCGTGAGCGCGATCGCGGCGGCGAGGACACCGCCCACCACCCCGGACGAACCACCGCCGACGACGATCGCGACGACGATCGCGAGCAGCAGCGACGGGAACGCGTACAGGGCGTCCATCACCAGCACGAGGCCGCGGTCGATGGGGCCCGACAGGAATCCCGACAGCAGTCCGAGCGGGACACCGATGACGAGCGAGAACGAGACGGCGAGCACGATGACGGCGACCGCCGTACGAGCGCCGTAGATCACGCGCGACAGCACGTCCTGGCCGCCGACGGTCGTGCCCCACCAGTGCTCGGAGGACGGCGGCTGCTGCGTGCCGAACGGGACTCCGTCGACGCGGGTCTCGTTGAACCCGTACGGCGCCAGCCACGGCGCGAAGACGGCGAGGATGAGGAAGACCGTGACGAGGACCAGGCCGGCGACGAGCATGCCGCGCTGGAGGCCACGGGTGGACTTGAGCAGAGAGATCATCGGTGTCTCCTCAGAACCGCACGCGGGGGTCGACGAACGCGACGATGACATCGATCAGGAGACTCGCGACCGCCACGACGATCGCGATGACCGTGACGATGCCCTGGACGGCGATGAAGTCGCGTTTCACGAGGTAGTCGGCCAGCGTGTAGCCGAGCCCCTGCCACTCGAACGTCGTCTCGGTGAGGACCGCTCCGCCGAGCAGCAGCGCCACCTGCAGGCCCATCACGGTGACGACCGGGACGAGGGCGTTGCGATAGGCGTGCTTGCGGACGACACGGCGCTCCGCGATCCCGCGCGCGCGGGTCGCGGTCACGTGGTCAGTGCGCAGGGTCTGGATCAGGTTGACGCGCACCAGTCGGAGGAAGACGCCGCCCGTGAGGAGTCCGAGCGCGATCGCGGGCAGGATCGCGTGCTTGAGCACGTCCCACACGTACGCAGGATCGCCCCACAGGATGGCGTCGACGATCATGATGTGCGTCTGCGGGTCGACGTCCTGCAGCGCCAGCTCCACCGATGTGCTCGCCCGTCCGGCGACCGGGAGACCCAGGGGCACGAACGCCAGCTTGAGCAGCAGGCCCACGAAGAACACCGGCGCCGCGTAGACCAGGATCGAGAAGACCCGGAGCATCGCGTCGGGCCAGGTGTCGCGGTGGCGTGCCGCGAGGCGACCGAGCGGGACGCCGATCGCGAACGCGACGAGCAGCGCCCAGAACGCGAGCTCGAGGGTGGCGGCGCCGTTGACGATGAACACGTCGGAGATCGCGCGTCCGTCGGTCATCGCGGTGCCGAAGTCACCGTGGAGGATCCCGGTGAGGTAGTCCCAGTACTGCTGGAAGAGCGGTGCGTCGAGGCCCGCGGCCGCCTTCCGCTCGTCGATCTGCTCAGGCGTGAGCCGCCCGCCCTGCGCCGCGCTGATCGGATCGCCGATCACGCGCATCAGGAAGAACACGAACGTCACGAGGATCCACACCATCGGGACCACGAGTGCGAGACGGACGAGGAGGTAGCGGGTCAGCGGGCTGAGGCCCCCCGACCCACGCCGGGGACTCGGCGCCTCGGGCTGATCAGGACCGGTCAGGAGCTCGGTCGTCGCCATCGGCTCAACTTTCAGGAGGGTGCGTTCAGGGGTGCAGACGAGCAGGGGCGAGCCCCGGCCGTGGCCGGGACCCGCCCCTCGTTCAGGTGGTGCTCGAACCGCCTGAAACGTCGATCGAGCAGTCCGTCACTTCGACAGCGAGGTCAGACGGAACTTGAACGCCGCGTCGAGCGTGTTCTCCACGCCCTTCACGTCGTCGGTCGCGACCGCGACCTGCGCACCCGTCAGGAGCGGCAGCGTCGAGATCTGCTCCGCGGCGAGCTTCTGCACGTCGCCGAGGATCTGCTCGCGCTTCGCCTTGTCGGGCTCGGTGCGCTCCGCCGCGAGGAGGGCCGTCATCTGCGGGTCCTCGTAGTGGTTGCCGATGAAGTTGCCCTTGTCGAAGAACGGCGTGACGTAGTTGTCCGCGTCCGGGAAGTCCGGGAACCAGCCGAGCTGGTAGACCGGGTACGAGTCGTTGACCCGCTCCTCGTTGTACGTCGTCCACTCCGCCGACTGCAGGTCGACCGTGAAGAGGCCGGTCTCCTCGAGCTGGCGCTTGACCTCGTTGTACTCCTGGTCGGAGCTGCCGCCGTAGTGGTCGGGGTTGTACTGGAGTGCGATCGTCACCGGCGTCTTGACCCCGGCGTCGGTGAGGAACTTCTCGGCCGCAGCCTTGTCCGGCTTCTCGCCGTACAGCTCCTTGAAGGCCTCGGTCGCGCCCGGCAGACCCTCGGGGATCGGCGAGTACGCCGGCACGTAGGTGCCCTTGTAGACCTGCTCGGAGATCGCGTCGCGGTCGACCGACGAGGCGACGGCCTTGCGGATGGCGAGCTTCTGCGCGTCGTCGGCGCCGGGCATCGTCTTGAGGTTGAAGACGATGTAGCGGAGCTCGCCGCCGGCACCCTTGTGGACGGTGACGCCGTCGGTGTCCTCGAGGCTGTCGATGTCCGTCGGGGTCAGCGACCGCCACGCGACGTCGATGTTCTTCTTCTCGATGTCGAGCTTGAGGTTGTTGCTGTCGGCGTACGTCTTCAGGGTGACCGTGTCGACCTTCGGGTCGTTGTAGGCGCCGTCGTAGTCGTCGTTCGCCTTGAACTCCGCGAGCTGGCCCTTCTCGTACTTGCCGATGGTGAAGGGGCCTGAGAAGCCGTTGGCCTCGACGGCCTCCTCGTCGGAGAGCGCCTTGTCGGCCGGGTACGTCTGCTCGTCGACGATCGGACCGGCCGAGGTCACGAGCACCTGCGGGAAGGTCTGGTCGTTCGGCGTCTTGAGGGTGAAGACGACGGTCTTGTCGTCCTTCGCCTCGACCTTGGCCATGTTGACCAGCAGCGACGCCGGGCCGTTCGGGTCCTCGATGTCGACGATGCGCTGGAACGAGAACGCCACCGACTTGGCGGTGAGCGGGTTGCCGTTGGCGAACGTCAGACCGTCCTTGATCGTGCACGTGTAGGTCGTCGGCGTGTCGAAATCGCACTTCTCCGCCGCGTCGGGCTGGGGCTCCGTCTCGCCCTCGGGGAAGTTCAGCAGGTACTGGTAGACCTGCGTCTGGACCATGAGCGAACCGTTGTCGTACGCGGCGGCCGGGTCGATCGAGACGACCTTGTCGGTCGTTCCGACGACGAGGCTGTCACCGCCCGAGCTCGAGTCACCGTCGCTGTTGTTGCCTGCGCCGCACGCCGAGGCGCCCAGGGCCAAGGCCGTGGCACCCGCGAGAGCGGCAGCTGCTCTCAGCTTCTTCACGTCGTTCTCCTCGTGTCGGAGGTGCCCGGCCGAAGGATCTCTCGCCCGGCAGAGCGTCGTCAGGAAGACAGTCCGTATTCCGGACAGCCCGACGGCACGCTACCCCTGCCCCGTCGTGCGGACCTAGGCGCGGGGGGCAACCTTCACGCGACTGTTACCAAGCCGGGCACCACTTCTCGGTGGCCGCCGCCGTCCCTCTCGGCCCACGCCTGAGGGTCGGCCGTACGGGCCGCCGGTTAGGCTGGGAGGGCGAATCCTCCGCCTTCCGCCCGTCGCCGTGCACAGGAGTCACTCGATGACCACCAACCAGCCCTCCGCGCTGAACCAGTCGCTCGCCGAGTTCGATCCCGAGGTCGCCGCCGCCATCGACGCCGAGCTCGGCCGTCAGCGCGACACCCTCGAGATGATCGCGTCGGAGAACTTCGCGCCGCTCGGTGTCCTCCAGGCCCAGGGCGGGGTCATGACCAACAAGTACGCCGAGGGATACCCGGGCAAGCGCTACTACGCCGGCTGCGAGTTCGTCGACGTCACCGAGAACCTGGCGATCGACCGTCTCAAGGCGCTGTTCGACGCCGCGTACGTCAACGTCCAGCCCCACTCGGGGGCCCAGGCCAACGCCTCGGCGATGCACGCGCTGATCAAGCCCGGCGACACCATCCTCGGTCTCGACCTTGCTCACGGCGGCCACCTGACGCACGGCATGAAGATCAACTTCTCGGGCAAGCTCTACAACGTCGTGGCGTACCACGTCCGGGACGAGGACCACCTCGTCGACATGGAGGAGGTCCGTCGCCTCGCCCACGAGCACCGCCCGAAGCTCATCATCGCCGGCTGGTCGGCGTACCCGCGCCAGCTCGACTTCGCCGAGTTCCGCGCGATCGCCGACGAGGTCGACGCCAAGCTGATGGTCGACATGGCGCACTTCGCCGGTCTCGTCGCCGCGGGCCTGCACCCCAGCCCGCTCCCGCACGCACACGTCGTCACCTCCACGACGCACAAGACGCTCGGCGGCCCCCGCGGCGGTGTGATCCTGACCAACGACGAGGAGGTCGGCAAGAAGATCCGCTCCGCGGTCTTCCCCGGCCAGCAGGGCGGCCCGCTCGAGCACGTCATCGCCGCGAAGGCGGTCGCGTTCAAGATGGCCGCGCAGCCGGAGTTCAAGGATCGCCAGGAGCGCACGCTCGAAGGCGCGCGCATCCTCGCCGAGCGCCTCACCGCCGACGACATGAAGAACGTCGGGGTCAGCGTCCTGACCGGCGGCACCGAGGTCCACCTCGTCCTCGTCGACCTGCGCGACTCGACGCTCGACGGCCAGCAGGCCGAGGACCGCCTTCACGACGTCGGTATCACGGTCAACCGCAACGCCATCCCCAACGACCCGCGTCCGCCGATGGTCACCTCGGGGCTCCGCATCGGCACGCCGGCGCTCGCGACGCGCGGCTTCGGCGCGGACGAGTTCCGCGAGGTCGCCGACATCATCGCCGATGCCCTCCAGCCCGAGCTGGTCGACGCGGAGTCGCTGCGCAAGCGCGTCACGGCACTGACGGACCGCTTCCCGCTCTATCCGTCGCTGGCGCCGCTGGCGTGAGCACGCCTCCTGCCTCGTCCTCCCGACCCGTGGGGTGGTTGTCACCGCGACTGTGGGGCCTGCACGCCCTGGTCGTCGTCGCGGTCGCCTTCACGGTGTCGCTGGGGCTGTGGCAGATGGGCGTCTACGACGACCGCCGAGCGGAGGCCGGTACGCCTCACCAGGACGCTCCGGCCATGCCGCTGTCCGAGGTGCTGAAGCCCGACGAGCCGTTCACCACCTCGGCCTCGTACCAGCACGTGACGTTCACAGGCTCGTACGCGCCCGCTGACGAACAGGTCTGGGTGTCCGGCCGGGAGCAGGACGGTGAGGTCGGCTACTGGCTCGTCGCGCCGGTGGTCGTCGGCGACGCCGAGTCGACCTCGGACCGCGATCCTGCGCTCCTGGTCGTACGAGGGTGGGTCGCCGACATCGGAGCGGGCGCCTTCCCGGCGGTGCCGGAGGGCACGGTGGAGATCGAGGCAGTGCTCCAGGCGAGCGACGCGCGTGGGTCAGGCTTCGACGAGGAGACCCGGACCCTCGACGGCGTGCGGATCCCGCGGCTGGTCAACGAGATGCCGTACGACCTCTACGGCGGGTACGGGATCGTCACCGCGCAGGACCCCGCCGACGAGGCGGGTCTGACGCCGGCCGAGGTCCCCGAACCGGTCGTCGACAGCTCGGCGGGGATCCGCAACCTCTTCTACGCCATCGAGTGGTGGATCTTCGGAGCCTTCGCGATCTTCATGTGGTGGCGCATGTGCCAGGACGTCCGTCGCTCCGGCAGCTCAGGCACCCCCGAGCCGACACGCGTCCCGGCAGCGAAGCGGGCCGCTCACGAAGCCGCGCGTGCCCGGGCGGACGGTGCGCGCGAAGACACGTCGTCGTCGGTGCGTTGAGCCGCGCGGGTACCCTCGAACGGTGCCCAAGACACTCACCGCGTACCGGATCCTCGCGCTCGTCGTCAGCTTCTTCGTGATCGCCGTCGTCGGCGGCTGGATCATCAAGATGGTCGTCACCGAAGGCACGACGTTGCACGACATCGGCGAGTTCACGGCGTCGATCTCGCCGATCCACGGTGTGTTCTACATGGTGCTGCTCGTGATCACCGCGGTCCTGTCGCGGCAGGCCGGATGGACCGTCGGGTTCACGCTCACCACGATGCTGCTGGCCACGGTGCCCTTCGTGTCGTTCTGGGCCGAGCACCGGGCGACGCAGCACACCAAGGAGCTGTGGGCCACGTACGAGGCCGAGGCAGAGGCCGCCGCGACCCGCTAGGCCCTCTGGCACTCGACGGCGGTCAACGACCGGCGTACGTCGCGTTGCCGGGCCCGTCCTCGAGGAAGGACCGGATCGCGCTGCGCATGTCCTCGGTGTCGTACAACGCCGCAGCGATCGTCGTGATCTCGGCATCGGCGGCAGCCACACCGCCCCGCTCGACCGCCCTCAGGACGTCCTTCGTCGCCGCGTGAGCGCGGGTCGGCCCCGAGGCCAGCGACGTCACCAGTGCCGCGACGGCATCGTCGAACTCGTCGACCGTGTGCACGCGGTTGACGACGCCCCACTGCTCGAGCGTCGCGGCGGCGTACAGGTCACCCGTCATCACGAACTCCTTGGCGCGGCCGATGCCGGCCCGCGAGGCGAGGCGCTGGGTGCCGCCCATCGTGGGTGTCAGGCCGACGACCTTCTCGACGAGGCCGAACTTGGCCCGGTCCGAAGCGACGATGATGTCGCAGGCCAGCGCGACCTCGAGGGCCCAGGTGAGACAGAGCGCATGGGCGGCGAACACGACCGGGTAGTCGAGCGCGGCGATACGCAGCGGCAGCTCGAGCATCCGGTCGAAGAGGACCTTGCCCTCGGCCGCGGACGTCTGTGCGTCGAAGAGCGAGACGTCGACCCCGCCGGAGACGACCTTGCCCTCGGCGCGGATCAGGAGGGCGCGGGGTGGATCCGCTGCCAGCGCGTCGAGGGCGTCCTCGAACCCCTGGTGGAGCTCGAGCGAGTAGAGGTTGACCGGCGGTGCCGCGAACGTGAGGGTCGCGGCACCGCTCGGATCACGCGTCAGGGTGACAGTCACCCTCAGATCTTGTCGGACGTCCGCTCAGGTCCCGAGTCGGGGTCGTCTCCGAGGTGTGCACCACCCGTGCCCAGGTCCTGGCCCTCAGGGGGCTGGGGGGCGGACGGACTCGGAGGAACGACGACCTTCTCGGTCGGCCGGACCGGCTCCGGAGGCGGCGGAGGCGGCGTGTAGCTGCCGCCCGACGGTGACGACGTCAACTTCTTGACGGCGAACGCGATCGCGCCACCGATCGCGGCGACGAAGAAGAGCTTGCGTACGCGGTGCTTCTTCTTCGGCTTGCCCAACGACTCCGCATCGGCGTCCGCCTGCTCCTGAGCCTTCACCGCTGCCGCTGCCGCAGCAAGGGCGGCGAGCTCGGCAGCACGCTTGCGCGCCTTCTTGGCCTGGCGCTTGGACAGGTCCGCGGCCGCCTTGGCTCGCTCCTGCGTGTCGGTGACCGTCTGGGCCACCACCGGGGCGGCAGCCTCGCGGGCTTCGCCGACCTTGGGACCGACGGTGCTGACGAGGGAGTCCGCCGCGTCCGAGACGGACTGGGAGGCACTCTCCCAGAGGTCTCCGGCCTTGTCGGCGAGCACCTCGCTCTTGGACTTCTTCTTACGCAGCAACATGATGGGCCTTTCCGTGGAACGGCGTGGTCTCTGTCCACCGTACCGATCTGGCGGTGCCACCGCTGATGGCTCGGGTCTGGGACCTGCGTGGGAGGATGGACGGCAGAAGCACCGAAACGAGAGGCAACCGTGGCTGACCAGTCTGTGACCCTGAAGACCAACCGTGGTGACATCACCATCACGCTCTTCCCCGACCACGCACCCAAGACCGTGGAGAACTTCGTGGGTCTGGCGACCGGTTCCAAGACCTGGCGCGATCCGAGCACCGGTGAGGAGAGCAACGCCCCGCTGTACGACGGGACGACCTTCCACCGGGTCATCGACCAGTTCATGATCCAGGGCGGCGACCCGCTCGGCACCGGCACCGGCGGCCCGGGCTACCAGTTCGAGGACGAGTTCCACCCCGAGCTCCAGTTCGATCGTCCCTACCTGCTCGCGATGGCCAACGCCGGCCCGGGCACGAACGGCTCGCAGTTCTTCATCACCACTGTGGCGACGCCGCACCTCAACCGCCGCCACACGATCTTCGGCGAGGTCGCCGACGACGAGAGCAAAGCGGTCGTCGATGCGATCGGCAGCACCCCGACCGGCCGCATGGACCGTCCGTCCCAGCCGGTCGTGATCGAGTCGGTCGTCGTCTCCGAGGCCTGAGCACCCTGAACCGGACGCCACGGCGATGACCCAACCCCCGCACGAGGCCGGGGCGACACCTCGACAGGTGCCGCCCCGGTGCTACCTGCACCCCGACCGCGAGACCTACATCGCGTGCCAGCGTTGTGGCCGGCCGATCTGCCCGGACTGCATGCACGAGGCGTCGGTGGGCTACCAGTGCCCCAACTGCCTGCGTGCGGGGCAGGCGCAGGTGCGCCAGGCCCGTACGGCCGGTGGGGGGCTCGTCCCCGGACGGCCGGGTGTGGTGTCGACCACGCTGATCGGCATCAACGTCGTCGCCTACGTCCTGATGATGGCGACCGGCGGCCTCGGCGACAGCGTGCTGTGGTCGTGGGGCGTCATGCTCGGCGACACGGCGGTCTTCGCCAACGGCGAGTCGCTCGAGGTGCTGCGGGGTGTCGCCGACGGCGCCTACTGGCGGCTGCTCACGTCGGCGTTCCTGCACGCCAGCGTGCTGCACATCGCGTTCAACATGTATGCGCTGTACCTCTTCGGGCCCGTGCTCGAGCGCTACCTGGGCACGGTGCGGTTCGTTGCCGCCTACCTGACCTCGGCGGTCGCGGCATCGGTGTTCGTCTACGTGCTGACGCCGCCCAACGTGCCGACGCTCGGTGCTTCAGGGGCGATCTTCGCACTGTTCGGGATGGCGCTGGTCATCATGTTCAAGCAGGGACAGGACGTCCGCGGACTTCTCGCGCTGGTCGCCATCAACGTGGTGATCACGTTCCTGCCCGGCCTGGACATCAGCTGGCAGGGCCACCTCGGCGGGTTCGTGACCGGCCTCGTGCTCGGTGCGGCGTTCGCCTACGCGCCCCGCGCGCGTCGGGCGCTCGTCCAGTACGCGGCGTTCGGTGCCGTGTGGGTCGGGATCGTCGCCGTGACGATCCTGCGGACGCTCCAGCTGAGCTAGCGCGCTCGCCTCACTGGTCGACGCGGGTCGCGTACTTGAGGTCGACCGTCCCCGAGTAGGCGGGTGCCACGATCTCGGTCTTGGAGTCGATCTCCAGGCCCAGCTGGTAGCGGTCGGCATAGTCGCGATAGATCTCCACCGCGCCGGACCGGCTCAGCCCGGCGTACAGGTCGGAGACGTCGCCGACGCCCTCGATCACGTACGGCGGTGAGTAGGGGACGCCGTTGAGGATGACGGTGTTGCCGACGCACTTGATGCCGGTGGTCGAGATGAGCCGCTGCCCCTGGAGCGTGACCGCCGAGGCGCCGCCCTCCCACAAGGCGTTGACGAAGGCCTGGATGTCCTGCTGGTGGACGACGAGGAGGTTGGGGTCGAGCCCCGGCTCGTCGACCTCACGGGGCGCGTCCTCGAGGACGACCCTCAGCCCCGGACCGGTGACTTCGGTGAATCCCGCCGGCCCTCTGAGCTGGCGGACCTCGCGCCGGGCCTCGACGACGTCACGGTTGTCGACCTCGTCGGTCAGAGACTCGATCTGCCGACCGAGGTCGTCGACCACCTGCTGCTGCGAGGCGACCTTGTCGCGCCGCTGGTCGAGCAGCGTCGGGAGGTCGGTGACCTCCTTGCGGAGGTCGTCGCCTTCGGCGCTGATCGCGCTGGTCACCAGGAGGACACCGGCGAGCGCGGTGGTCACGGGCACGGCGATCCGCCACGGGCTGTGCCGCCACGTACGAAGCCGCTTGCGGGGCCCCGTCGCATCGTCGTCCTGGACCGTCACGGGTGCTCTCCTTCTCGACCCCGAGGTGCGACGACTACGCTAGCGGACAGAACCAACTGTCCTCGCCGCCCCGTCAGGGGTGCGCCCTTCCCTGTCGAGGTGTCCTGAGTGTCCGAAGCCGAGTCCAACAAGTCCGCAGCGCGGTCCGGAAACCCCGCGAAGCGCGAGGCAGCGGCCGCGCCCGCCAAGGAGCCCCGCAAGAACGCCAAGCCGGTCAAGATCGGCAACCGCTGGGCTGCGCCGCTGATGATCGCGTGTGCCGTGATCGGTCTGCTGTGGATCGTCGCCTTCTACGTGGCGGGCAACGAGATCCCCGGCATGAAGGATCTCGGCTCGTGGAACCTCGTCGTCGGGATGGGCTTCATCGTCGCCGCCTTCGGCTTCGCGATGAAGTGGGAATGACGCGTTCCTGAACGACCGCGCGACCGACTTACACCGGTGTAGTTCTCCACATTGGGGATAACACCTGTGGACGACGAAGGCCCTGGGATCACCGATCCCAGGGCCTTCGGCGTACGAGCGAGCGCTATCCGCCGTCACCCTCCGGGTCGAACGGGTCCGGCGGAGGCTCGACCGGATCCTCCGGGACCGTCGGGTCGGTCGTCTCCGGTCCCGTGGACACCGTGAGGATGATCTGCGCGCCCGGGTCGGCCTGCTCGCCGGCACCGGGGATCTGCTCCGTGACGGTCCCCGCGGGCTGGTCGGACTGGGTCTCGATGACCCGCACCTCGAAGCCGGCGTCCTTGAGGATCTGCTCGGCCTCGTCGCGCATCTTGCCGACGACGTCGGGGACGTCGGTCTTGCCGGCGGAGACGGTCAGCGTCACCGACGTCCCGGGATCGACCTTCTCGCCCGGGACCGGGTCGGTCTTGAGGACCTCGTTCTTGGGGGCGTCGTCCTGCTGCTCGACGACCTCGGCCTTCAGGCCCAGCGCGTCGAGCTCCTCACGCGCCTGCTTGGCCTTCTTGCCGATGAGGTACGGGATCTCCACCAGCTCGGGTCCGGTGCTGACGACCATGTTGACGGTCGTGTCGGCGCCCTTGGGAACGTCGATCCCTGCGACCGGGTCGGTGGAGATGACATTGCCGGCCTCGACGTCGGCACTCGGCTGCTCCGTGACGTCGCCCAGGGTGAAGCCGTACTCGTCGCCCGTGAGCCGGCGCTCGGCGGCATCGCGGTCCATGTTGGTGACGTCGGGCATCGCGACCTTCGCCACGGGTGGCGGGTCGTTGCCGGCGATCAGCTTGGGGATGCCCCAGGCGGCGAGCCCGACCACCAGGAGGGCGACGACCGCCGACAGGATCCAGATCCAGCGCTTGCTCTTGCCCTCGTCCTCGTCGTCGGCAGACGGGAGCACGGCCGGCGCCAGGGCTTCGGTGGCCGGCGCGGCGGCGACAGCGGCGTACTGGGCCGTCGGTGCGGCGGACGCCGCCGTGGGCTGCCCGGCGAGGACACGCTCGATGTCGGAGCGCATCGCGGCTGCGCTCTGGTAGCGCTCGTCGGTGCGCTTGGCGAGCGCCGTCGCCACAACCCGGTCGATCGCGGGCGTGACCTCGGGATTGAACGCGGACGGCGGCGGCGCCTGCTCGCGGACGTGCTGGAGGGCGACCGACAGCGGGCTGTCGCCCTGGAACGGGGGCCTGCCGGTCAGCAGCTCGTACAGGAGGCAACCGGTCGAGTAGATGTCGCTGCGGGCGTCGACGGTCTCACCACGCGCCTGCTCGGGCGAGAGGTATTGCGCGGTGCCGACGACGGCCGCAGTCTGGGTCATCGCCGAGGAGGTGTCGGCGATCGCTCGCGCGATGCCGAAGTCCATCACCTTGACCTGACCCGACGGGGTCAGCATCACGTTGGCGGGCTTGATGTCGCGGTGGATGATGCCGGCGCGGTGGCTGTAGTCGAGGGCCGCCAGGATGTCGGCGGTGATCTCGAGGGTGCGCTCGGGCAGGATCTTGCGGCCCTCGCGCTCCATCTCGCGCAGCAGGTCGCGCAGCGTGCGTCCCTCGACGTACTCCATCACGATGAACGGCACGGTGTGGCCGTCGGGACCGGTGGCCTCACCCGTGTCGTACACGGCGACGATGGACGGGTGGTTGAGGGCCGCCGCGGACTGGGCTTCACGCCTGAACCGGGCGAGGAAGGTCGGATCGCTGGCCAGGTCGGTGCGGAGGCGCTTGATCGCCACCGTGCGGCCGAGCCGCAGGTCACGGCCGATCCGGACCTCGGCCATGCCGCCACTGCCCAGCAGGCCACCGATCTCGTAGCGGTCGCCGAGGCGTCCGTACGCTCCTGGAGGCCCTGCGTAGCCCTGTCCGGGGCCGGTGGGCGTTTCGGTCATCGTCTCCTGCTTCCTTCATGGCAACTGCTCAAAAATAGCGGCTCGGCGGTGAGATGCCGTGTGCGAGGCCACGTCATCGGCCGATCACCGCCTCGATGATCGACTTCGCGATGGGTCCGGCGAGGCGGCCGCCGGAGATGTCGTCGCGTCCCGTGCTGGACGACTCGACCACCACCGCGACGGCGACCTTGGGGTCGTCGGCAGGGGCGAACGAGACGAACCACGCGTAGGGAGGACGGTCAGGCGTGGACTGTGCAGTCCCCGTCTTGCCACCGACCTCGACGCCCGAGATCGCGGCCGGTGCGCCGGTGCCGTTGTCCACCACGTCGACCATCATCTGGCTGAGGCTGGCAGCCGTCCCGCCGGAGATCGCGTCCCTGATCTTCTCGGGCTCGGCGGTCTCAATGGTCTTGAGATCCGGGGAGCGCACGGTCGAGACGAGGTAGGGCTGCATCAGCGCGCCGCCGTTCGCGATCGCGCCGGTCGCCATCGCCATCTGCAAGGGGGTCGCCGACACCTCGAACTGCCCGATGCCGCTCTGCGCGAGCTGCGGGGGCTCGAGCTCGACGTCGGGATCTTGCGTGAACTGGCTCGGGTTGCTGGGGACCTGGTCGATCGGGCGGCGCGAGAAGCCGAACGCGTCAGCCTGCTCCTGCATCCCGGCCTGACCGACCTGCATCGCCAGGTCGCCGAAGGTGACGTTGCAGGACACCTCGAGCGCCTGCGTGAGCGTGATCTTGTTGCCGCCGCAGTTGCCGCCGCCCTGGTTGACCAGCTCGTACGACCCGAAGCCGGGCGCCGAGAGCGACGACCCGCCCTTGACCGTGCTGTCGGGCTTGAGGCCGAGCTTCTCCATCGCGGCCGCCGCGGTGACGATCTTGAAGGTCGACCCCGGCGGCAGGCTCTGCTGGGTGCTGCGGTTGAGCATCGGCTGGTTGTCGTTGGCGTTGAGCCGCTCCCACGCGTCGGACACGGCACTCAGGTCGTGGCTCGCGAGCACGTTGGGGTTGTACGTCGGGGTGCCGGTCATCGCGAGAACGGCCCCGGTGCTCGGGTCGATGGCGACGGCGGCGCCCTTGGCGTCACCGGGCAGGTCGGCGAGGCCCTCTGCTGCGGCGCGCTGCGCCTTGCGGTTGACCGTCAGCGAGACGCTGCCGCCGCGGGGCTGGTTGGAACCGATGAGGTCGACCACACGGTTGACGAACAGGCGGCTGTCGCTGCCCGACAGGATCGAGTTCTGGGACTGCTCGAGCGCGCTGCGTCCGTACGTGTAGCTGAAGTAGCCGGTGATGTCGGCGTACAGCTTGCCGTCGGGATAGCGACGCTGGAACTGCCACTGGTCGTCGACCGGGACGCTCTCGGCGATCGGACGGTCGCCGACCAGGATCGGACCGCGCTCGCGGGAGAACTCCTCGTCGATGACGCGGCGGTTGCCGTTCTTGGCGTTCAGCGTCTCGGCGTCGACGAACTGGATGTAGTTGACGGCGAGGAGCAGCGACACGAAGAGCGCCAGGCACACGAGCGACATCACGCGGATCGGCCGGTTCACAGCTTCACCACCTGGGTCGCGTCGTCCATCTGGAGCGGGGCGGACTCCGGCGGCGGGCGACGGCTCTGGTCGCTGATGCGCAGCAGCAGGGCGATGATCGCCCAGTTCGCGAGGATCGACGATCCGCCGTACGACATGAACGGCGTCGTCAGACCGGTCAACGGGATGACCCGGGTGACGCCGCCGACGACGACGAAGACCTGGAGCGCGATCGAGACGGCGAGGCCTGCCGCGAGGAGCTTGCCGAACGCGTCACGGCACAGCAGCGCCGTGCGCAGGCCACGCTCGACGATCAGGGCGTACATGAGGATGACCGCCATCGCCCCGGCCAGGCCCAGCTCCTCGCCGATCGAGGCGAAGATGAAGTCGGAGTAGCCGAACGGCGTGATCTCGGGGCTGCCCTGCCCCAGCCCGCGACCGAGGAGACCGCCCCAGGCCATGCCGTACAGGCCCTGCACCAGCTGGAACGTGCTGTCGCTCACCGGGAACGGGTGGAGCCATGCGTCGATCCGCGACTGCACGTGGCTGAACGTCATCGCGGCGAACGTCGCACCACCGAGGAACAGCGTGGTGCCGACGACGAGCCAGCCGGGCCGCTCGGTCGCGATGTAGAGCATCACGACGAACAGGCCGAAGAAGAGCAGCGAGGAACCGAGGTCGCGCTGGAAGACGAGGACGCCGAGGCTGACGAGCCAGGCGACGAGGATCGGGCCGAGGTCGCGTCCACGGGGGAAGTCGATGCCCATGAACCGGCGACCCGCCAGAGCGAGGGCGTCGCGCTTCACGACGAGGTAGCCGGCGAAGAAGATGGCGAGGCAGATCTTGGCGAACTCGCCCGGCTGCAGGCTGAACGCACCGACGCGGACCCAGATGCGGGCGCCGTTGATCTCGGTGCCGATCACGGGAAGGAGCGGCAGGAGCAGCAGCACGAACGCGACGAGTCCGAAGGTGTAGGTGAAGCGCTGGAGCTTGCGGTGGTCGCGCACGATCAGCAGGACGGCGACGAACAGCGCGAGACCCAGCACCGTCCACAGCACCTGCCTGCCCGCGAACTGGTTGGCGTCGGCGCCGGACTTGTCGATCTCGGCGAGGTCGATCCGGTAGATCATCGCCACGCCCAGGCCATTGAGGGTGACGACGAGCGGCACGAGCACCGGGTCGGCGTACGGGGCGATGAACCGCACCACGAGATGGGTGGCGACCGCGATCACGACGAGGCACACCGAGAGACCGACCACGAACCCGGGGATCTTGTCGCGGGCTCCGAGCCCGACCGCACAGAACGCGGCGATCACGATGCACAGTGCCAGGGCGACGAGGACCGCCTCGGCGCCTCGGCGCTTGCGGTAGACGACGGCGCTGGAGGGAGTCGGTGTGCTCATTCGGCACCTCCGCACTCGGCGCCGGGCGTGTTGGCCCGGGCGGGGTCGGCGCACAGCGCCGCGATCTCGCGCAGCTGCTGGACGGTGTCGCGCGCGTCGTCGAGCGACGTCGACGTGATGCCCTTCTCAACCTGCTCGGCCCGGAAGGTGGGCAGCGAGGCGACCGTGACGTCGGTGACCTCTTCGACGCTGTCGAGGTCGATCAGAGGCACGTCGGCCTGGATGCCGCGGAAGATGGTGACGTTGCCGTCGGACGTGCCGACGTAGAACTGGTCCTGGGTCCAGTCGTACGCGAGCTTGCCCGCGAGGGCGAGGAGACCGACGACGACCAGGAGCACCGCCAACCGGCGGACCCAGGGATGGCGACGAGGCGGTCGCGGCGCGTAGCGGAGGGCTTCGGGGTCGTTCGACTCGCGGCGGGCGCCGTCGACGCCGTCGGTCTCGTCCTCGTCGACCGCCTCCACGGCGTCCAGGCTCGTCGACGTGGACGTCTGGCGGCCACCGCGGCGTGCCTGCTCGGCGGCCGCGCCGACGAGCATGGGCTGGCCGTCGGCGCTGGCCAGTGACGGATCGACCGGCGCGTCGAGGTCGATCATCTCGCCGAGGATCACCGTCACGTTGTCGGCTCCACCCGCGGCGAGCGCGCGCTGGACGAGCTCGACGGCCGCCGCGTCGACGTTGGGGGCGGTGCGCAGCACGTCGGCGATGCCCTGGTCGTCGACCATGTCGGAGAGGCCGTCGCTGCAGAGGAGGTAGCGGTCGCCGACCTGGGGCTCGATGAGCGTGAGGTCGGGCTCGGACTCGTCGCGTCCGAGCAGCACGCGCAGGATCAGCGAGCGGTTGGGGTGCGTCCGTGCGCCCTCACGGGTGAGCCGGCCTTCGTCGACCAGGCTCTGGACCAGGGTGTGGTCCTTCGTGATCTGGTGCAGCTGTCCCTCGCGCATGAGGTACGCGCGGGAGTCGCCGATGTGGGCGAGGCCGAACGTCGTGCCGTTCCACAGCAGCGCCGTGAGGGTCGTGCCCATGCCTTCGACGCTCGGGTCGTCCTCGATGACCTCGGCGAGACGGTCGTTGGCGCGGTGGACGGCGCCGGCGAGCGCCTCGATCACGTCGCCCGAGGGGGGACCGTCCAGGCGGCGTACGACGTGCATGACCTCGGACGACGCCAGGTCACCGGCCGCGGCGCCGCCCATGCCGTCCGCGATCACCAGCATGTGCTGGCTGGCGAAGCCGGAGTCCTGGTTGGACGAACGACGCCGCCCCACGTCGGAGAGCGCGACGTAGGTGTAGCCGAGGCGGAGCTGTTGGGTCGTCACGGCGCCGTCCTACTTCCGGAGCTCCACCACGGTCTTGCCGAGGCGTACGGCGACGCCAAGGTCGACCGGGACGGGGGACGTCACGCGTGTGCTGCCGAGGTAGGTGCCGTTGGTGGAGCCGAGGTCCTCGACGTACCACTGCTGGCCGTTGGTGGAGAAGCGTGCGTGGCGGGTCGACACGTAGTCGTCGTCGAGGCGGATCGCAGCGTCGGTGCCGCGTCCGAGGAGGATGTCGGCACCGGTGACGGGGACCATCTGACCGGCGTTGGGGCCGTCGATGACGACGAGGGTGGACGGCATGCCGCGCTTCGGCTTGCGGCCACCCTTGGGTGTCTTCTGCTTGGGGGCCTTCTGGCGGGGCTGCTTGGGCGCGCGCGGGGTGTCGACCTTGGCGCCGAAGATGTCGGACCGGATCACGGACACGGCGGACAGGACGAACAGCCAGAGAACCGCGAGGAATCCGAGCTGGATGAGGGTCAGCGTCAGGTCGGTCACCAGCGACCACCTTGCGGACCGGCCTGCGGAGGCGGTCCTGCGGGTGGGATCGGCCCCGAGCTGGGCATCGGGCCCGACGGAGCGGACGGGCGCGGGCCGGACGGTGCGACCGGGCCGGTCGGACCGACGGGAGGACCGGGGCGGGCGTGGGGGTTGCGGACCACGATGAGCGTGTTGCCGAGCTGGATCCGAGAGCCGTCGGCCAGCACGGCATGGGTCACGCGCCGACCGTCGACCACGATGCCGTTGGTGGACCCGAGGTCCTCGATCGCGACGCGCACCCCGGCACCCTCGACGATCAGCCGCACCTGGGCGTGACGACGCGAGACACCGGGGTCGTTGATGCGCAGCTGGGCCTCGGTGCCGCGGCCGATCACGACGCCGGGGGGCTCGACGGGATGGCGGACGCCGTTGACCTCGAGCACGAGCGGTGCCTTGGCGACCGCGGTGTCGGTCATGCGGACGCCGGCAGCCGGCGTCACCGCGGCCGACGCGCGCGAGCGGATGCGGAACCGGCCGGTCGTGAGGTCGGGCTGGTGGACGAACTCCATCTTGAGAGGGCCCGCGAGCGTGTAGTGCTGCTCGGCGACGTGCTCGTGCACCAGCTCCGAGAGCTCGCCCGACAGCGTGCCTCCGTACGGGGCGAGGCGCTCGTAGTCGGTCTCTGCCAGCTCGACGGTGAAGTCGTTGGGGACCAGGACACGATCGCGCGACAGGATCTGGGCGCCGCTGTCGAGCTCGCGCTGCAGGGCGGCTGCGATCTCGACGGGCTGCACGGCGCTCTGGAACACCCGGGCAAAGGCACCCGACACAGCATTCTCGAGCCGTTGCTCGAAGCGCTGCAGCACTCCCATCGCTGCGACCTCCTCCAGTCGTCGGTGCCGTCGTCGTACGGACACGCGTACTCTTTCGGACGAGAGCACCGCGCGTCCACCTGATCGTATCGGGCAGGTGTGTGCGACGGAGCGCTCGTACGCCGTGTGGGCACGGCGCACCCCCGGAATCCACCATTGGGGCCGACTGTTAGAGTTGCCTCGCACTCGCGCGAGTGGCGGAATGGCAGACGCGCTGGCTTCAGGTGCCAGTGTCCGTAAGGACGTGGGGGTTCAAGTCCCCCCTCGCGCACCACACCCGAAGGCCCCTGTCCTGCGACCAGCGGACGGGGGCCTTCTTCGTGCGTGCTCCGCCGTACCCGTGGGACCGTGGAGACGTGACGACGCCGGGACGCAACTGGGCAGAGACCCACACGTACGAGGCTGCTGCCCTGCATCGCCCGACGAGCATGGACGAGCTTCGGCGCACGGTGGCCGCCGCCGCGCGGATCCGTGCGCTCGGGACCCGGCACGCGTTCCACGACCTCGCGGACTCCCCCGGTGTCCTGGTCAGCCTCGACGCGATGCCGGCCGAGGTGGTCGTCGACCCCGAGGCGCGGACGGCGACCGTGGGAGCGGGGAGACGGTACGGCGACATCGCGCCCGTCCTGCACGATGCCGGGTGGGCGCTCGCGGCGATGGCGTCCCTCCCGCACATCTCGGTCGCGGGCGCGATCGCGACCGGCACGCACGGGTCGGGCGACCGGATCCCCACGCTGTCCGATGCCGTCGTGGCTCTCGAGCTCGTCGGTGCGGACGGCGACGTCGTGACGCTGCGCGAGGGCGACCCTGATTTCGCCGGTGCCGTGGTGAGCCTGGGCGCGCTCGGGATCGTGACCCGAGTGACTCTGCGCGTCGAGCCGGCGTACGAGGTCGGTCAGCTCGTCCGCAACGCGGTTCCCTGGGACTCGGTGCTCGGCGACCTCGACGCCGTGACGGCCTCCGCCGACAGCGTCAGCCTCTTCACGCGGTGGAGCACCGACGTGGTCGACCAGGTGTGGATGAAGACTCGCGGCGTGACTGCCACCTCGGTGGCGTGGGGCGTTGCGGCGACCTCCGACCAGCACCCGATCCTCGGCGTGGATCCGGCCCACGCGACGGCGCAGGGTGGAGTCGGCGGCCCGTGGTACGAGCGCCTGCCGCACTTCCGGATGGGGTTCACGCCGAGCGTCGGGGCGGAGATCCAGGCGGAGTACCTCCTGCCGCGCGACCACGCGGTGCCTGCGTTGGAGGCCTTGCGCGAGCTCGGTCCCCGGATCGACCCGCTGCTCCAGGTGACAGAGATCCGGACGATGCCCGGCGGCGACCTGTGGCTGAGCCCTTCGTACGGACGCGACACCGTCGCGGTCCACTTCACCCTCGTCCGCGACCCCGACGGCGTACGCCGGCTCCTGCCGGAGATCGAAGAGGCGCTCGCGCCGTTCGAGGCGCGGCCGCACTGGGGCAAGTGGTTCGGGATGGATGCCGACCGGATCGCGCAGCTCTATCCGCGGCTTCCCGACTTCGTCGAGCTCGCCGACCGCCTCGACCCCGACGGGTGCTTCCGCAACGCGTTCCTGGAGCGCACCGTCCTCGGCTAGAGCCCGACCTCCGCGAAGACGTCGCGGCCCTTGCCGCCCTTGGCGAACCGCAGCCCGATGTCGAGGCCGCTGACACGGCGCAGGCTCGCACCGTGCTTGGGGCTCGACAGGATCATGTCGACGATCGCCGGCGCAGCCTCGCTGACCGGGTCGGCGATGACGTTCATCGCCTTGCGGACCTTGGCGAACTCCTCGGGGCCGAGCTCGTGGGCCTCGCGGACCATGCCGTCGGTGACGACGACGCCGGGGCTGACCGAGGCGATCTTCACCGGCCCGTCCGCGGTCTCCCGGACGAGTGCTTCCGTGAAGGCGCGCAGGCCGCGCTTGGTCGATCCGTACACGGTCATGCCGGGGCGGATCTTGCCGTGCGAGCCACCGCCGAGGATGTTGACGAGCTGGCCGTGACCCTGAGCGGTCATGCCGCGTACGGCGACGCGGCTGCCGAGGATCGTGCCGACCATGTTGGAGGTCACCATCTCGACGATCCACTCGGGCCGGAGGTCGACGACCGGGTGGACCGTACGGGCGACGCCGGCGTTGTTGATCCACAGGTCGACGGCGCCGAGCTCGGCCGCGGCCTGGTCCCACAGCTGCTGCACCGACGCGGGGTCCGACACGTCGCAGGCCACGCCGAGGACCTGACCGGTGCCCTCCGTCTGCTCGATCCGCTTCGCGGCGTCGGCGACGGACTCCTCGCCGCGCCCGCTCACCACGACGTCGTAGCCGCGGCGCCGCAGCTCCACCGCCAAGCCGTAGCCGATCCCCTTGCTGCTGCCCGTGATCACCGCGGTCGTCATGCGCCGCACCCTACTCGGTCGGAACAGTGTTTCGCTAGAGGGAACAGCCGCGACGAAGGCAGCAGTGCGGGGAGATCAGACCGTGATGCAAACCCGCCCACCCTGGACACAGGGGGCCGTCAGACTTCCTCACCACTGGTACGAGCGGGCCGGTCGGGTCCGCCCGCTACCGCGAACCCAGGAGAAGCCCATGAAAGCACCAGCCCTGCTCGCCGTCGGCGCGGTCGTCGCGGCAGCCGTGCTCGTCGGAGGCACCGCAGCGGCAACCCAGTCGCTCCAGGCTGCCGGCGTGAAGGTCTGCGTCACCAAGAAGGGTGTCGTCGTCGGCGCGAGCACCAAAGGAAAGTGCCCGAAGAAGACCAAGAAGCGCTCGATCGCGACGCGAGGTCCGGTCGGGCCTCGGGGTGCCACGGGCGCGCGGGGTGCGACGGGCGCGGCGGGGAGCGCGACCGCGTACGGGCACGTGCTCGGAAGTGGGCCGAGCCTGGGGGCGGCGTCGCCCTCGGTCGCGGCCGTGCGTCGAGCCCCCGGCATGGCGGTCGGGAACTACTGCATCTCCTTCAAGACGCCGATCTCTCGCGCGCGGCTGAACTCGGCCGTGGTCTCGTCCACGTGGTTCAGTGTCGTCGCGACGCCGGCGACGACTCTCGGCGGCTTCTTCTGCAACGCCGACGAGCTCGGCGTGTTCACCCTGGTGCGGGACTCCGGCGCCGCGACCAACACCGACTTCACGTTCATCGTCCCCTGACTTGGTGGGACGCCCACGGTCTGTACGAGCGGGAGGCGTTCGCGGTCGTCGACGATCCCAGCCGGTGGATGGTGCGGCCCGGCTCGTGAGCCGGGCCGTCCGCGGGTCTCAGTCGACCCAGGTCGCGCCCTCCTGGAAGATGAGCTCGCCCTCCTCGACGCTGAGCGAGTCCTCGGGCCACTCGTCGGGGTCGCCGGGCAGCAGCCCTTCGTTGGCGACGGCGAGCGTCACCTGCGCCACCGGATCGACGCCAGAGGTGTCGGCGAGGCGGCTCCAGCCGCCCGGCCCGCTGCCGTGCGCGAGGGCGTAGAGGGCAGTGCCGAGGTCGGCGACCGGGCCCTCGATCTCGTCCGGAGCGGCACGCTGGGCGACGATGCCCGCGGCGAGGACCGCCTGGGGATCCGTGATCCGGTAGTCGGTGCGCTGGAGGATCGTCACGCCGGAGATCGCCTCGTCCGTGAGCGGCGCGGCGTCGGGATCGGGCTCGTGGGTGTGGTCGTGGCCGTCCTCGACGTCTTCCTCGATGATCGCGAACGGCGGGAAGGTGCCGCTGTAGTCGTACTGCGCCTCGTCGTACGCCTCGAGGGCTGCGGCGAGCGCGTCCTTGGCCGCGGTGATCGTGGCGACGTCGGCCTCGGACCCCGCAGCGGCGACCGCCACGGTGTGGGTGCGGAGGGCGGACGTCAGGGCCTCGGCGGCACGGACGAACGAGTCCTTCGCCTCGTCGGTCCAGCGGTCCGGGCCGGTGTTCTCAGGCTGCTCGTCGGTCATGGTGTGAGCGTATCCCCGCGGGTATCGACGCGCTCCACGCGTTCAGCCGGCGGAGGGGCTACTCGTCGCGGACCCGACCGCGACCGGCCTTCGTCTCGCCGCGACGGCGCTTCGCATCCATCCGACGACGTTGCGAGCCGCGGGTCGGCTTCGTCGCGACCCGCGGGCGAGGCGGTGGCGCGAGCGCGGTGCGCAGTCGCTCCGCGAGCCGCTCCCGGGCAGCGACCCGGTTTCGCAGCTGGGACCGGTGCTCGGAGGCGGTCACGCTGATCCGGGGACCGAGCGCGGCCACGACGCGGTCGCGCTGCTGAGGTGTCAGTGCCTGGGACGCGGCGACGTCGAAGACGATCTCCACGCGGCTGTCGGTCGTGTTCACCGACTGCCCGCCAGGGCCGGGTGAGCGCGAGAAGCGCTCGTCGATCTCGTCCTCGGGCACGACGAGGCCGCCGGGGTTGCCCGGGCCCGGGGGTACGAGGAGGGGTCCGGTCGCCGAAGGGCTCACGGCGCTCCGTTCCCGCGGTCGGTGCGTGACCACTCGATCATCGGGCAGGTGTCCATCACCATGGCCAGCCCTGCGGAGCGGGTGCGCTCGAAGGCGGCCTCGTCGATGACGCCGAGCTGGAACCACACGGCCTTGGCGCCGATCTCGACGGCCTGGTCGGCGAAGGGCCCGGCCGCATCCGAGCGCCGGAACACGTCCACGACGTCCACCGGGAAGGGGACGTCGGCCAGCGTCGCGTACCCCTGCTCCCCCAGGACCGTCGGGGCGTCGGGGTGGATCGGGACGATGCGTTTGCCACGCGCCTGGAGGGCCTCGGCGATCCGGTAGGCCGTACGCGACCGGTCGCCGGAGAGTCCGACGACGGCCCAGGTCTCGAGGTCGTCCAGCATCAGCGAGACCGCATCGGGATCATGCCACTCGGTGTCCATGATTCCGACGGTAGCGCTGCCGGGTGCAGGACGTCGCACCGTCCGAGCCGTCCTGTAGAACCGTCGGGTGCCCCTCCGTACGCGACGTCTCGTCCTGGCCGCCTCCGCCGCACTCCTTGCCGTGTCGGCGTGCGGCCCCGTCGACGGCGAGCAGACCGCGCAGGGAGCGCCCGCCTCCGCCGCGCCCGTCGCGCCCGCCGAGGTCGCCGATCAGGTCGGCAAGGCGCGCGCGATGCTCGACGGGCTCCAGGTCGCGGGACGCGCACCCAAGACCGGCTACGACCGGGCCGCCCGGTACGGCCAGGCGTGGGCCGACGTCACCCGCACCGGCTGCGGCACCCGTGACAACGTCCTCGGCCGCGACCTGCGCGACGTCGAGAGGCGCAACGCGTGCGTGGTCGTCGCCGGCAGCCTCGACGACCCCTACACCGGCACGACGATCGCCTTCCGCAAGGCCGAGGCGGCGGCCGTGCAGATCGACCACGTGGTCCCGCTGTCGCTGAGCTGGCAGCTCGGCGCGCAGCAGTGGCCGGTGGGCAAACGCGTCGCATTCGCGAACGACCCGCTCAACCTGCTCGCGGTCGACGGACCGACCAACTCCAGCAAGTCCGACTCGGGGCCCGATGCGTGGCTTCCGCCGAGCAAGCCGTACCGCTGCACCTACGCCATCCGCTTCACGCGGGTCGCGTCCGCGTACGCCATGCGGGTCACCGCACCGCTGAAGGCGGCGATCGCCCGCGTCCTCGACGGCTGCACCCGGGTCGTCGGCACGCCGGCCGACCTGGCGGCGCTGCCGCAGTCGACGTGGTCGTACGCGGCGGGTTTCGCGAAGGCGGCCGCGCCGGGCGGCTCGGACGGCGCGCCGGAGCCCACGAGCTGCCCTGCCGCGGAGCCGGTCAAGGGCAACGTCCCCGACGGCGTCGGCGATCGCATCTATCACCTGCCCGGCACCCGGTGGTACGCCCGGACCGTGCCGGAGGAGTGCTTCGCGTCCGCCGCCGCAGCCGAGGCGGCAGGGTTCCGCGCGCCTCGATGATGCGCCGCCTGCGTGCGATCATGCACCCCATGGCTGTCGATCCCCGCGGTGCCGACCTCAAGCGCTACCTCGCCGACGACCCGGGTGGCCCCGTGGTCATGCTGAACCTGCTCCGGTTCGCCGAGGACGGTCGCGACCTCTATGACAAGTACGCCGCCGCGCTCGAGGAGACGTTCTTGCCGAAGTACGGCGGGGAGGTGATCTTCGCGGCGGACGGGTCCACCACGCTCGTGGCCGAGGAGGGCCAGGGCGCATGGGATGCCGTGCTGCTCGTCCGGTACCCGTCGCGCGAGCACTTCAGCCGCATGGTCGCCGACCCGGACTACCAGCAGGTCACGCACTGGCGTACGCAGGCGCTGGACGAGGCCGTCCTCCAGGCCACCGTGTCCTGGTCGGCCGCCTGATCGCGGCTCAGCCGTCCTGCGCCGCGACCTCGCCGTCGCTGCGGAGGATGCAGAACTCGTTGCCCTCCGGATCGGCCAGCACGACCCAGCCCGTGCCGTCGGGGTTGCGGCGATCGTCGAGCGCGGTCGCACCGAGGGCGACCACCCGTTCGACCTCCTCGTCGCGTGACCGGTCCGTCGGCCGCAGGTCGAGATGGATGCGGTTCTTGATCGCCTTGTCCTCCGGCACCTCGATGAAGAGCACCGGGCCCGCCGCACCGGCGCTGCCGTCGGTCGGCGGGACGATCATGCACTCGTCGTGGCCGGGCTCGTTCGGGTCGCCCGGGACGTCGGTGTAGCCGGCGAGCACCTGCTTCCACCACTCCGACTGGGCGTACGCGTCGTGCGCGTCGATGGTCGTGTGCGAGATCCGTGATGCCATGGACCGACCGTACGACAGGGCGGGTGCGTCACGCCTCCGCGTTCCGGCGCTGCTCGAGGGCGTCCAGGATGAGGTCGAGCCCGTACGCGTACTCGTCGCCGAACGCGTACCCGGGCTTCATGACGTGCTCGACGGCGATCTCGGTGAGGTAGGGCAGGTCTTCGGGAGCGGCCCCTCCCAGGATGTCGGCCGCGAGCTCGCCGGCACCGTCCGGTTCGTCGAACGGCAGGCTGACCTCCTGCACGACCTGCCCGAAGAGCTGGGCGTCGAGCAGTGCGAAGGCGTGCGCTGCGAGGACGACGGAGAACCCGCCCTGCCGCAGGCACGCCAGCACCGCCTCGTGGTGGCGCAACGTCGCGGGGCCGGGCGCGGAGCGGGACTCGACGAACCCGACCGCCCACGGATGACGCAGCAGCACCTCGCGGGCGGAGGTGCACCGTCGTCGGATCTCCGGTCGCCAGTCTCCTCCCGCGGCGGGCAGGTCGATCTCCGCGAAGACCAGGTCGACCATGCCGTCGAGCAGCGCGTCCTTGTTGGCGACGTGGTGGTAGAGCGACATCGCCTCGACGCCCAGCTCGCGCGCCAGCGCACGCATCGTGAGGGACGCGGCGCCGGACTCGTCGGCGAGCGCGACCGCGGTGCGGAGCACGGCGTCGCGGGTCAGCGGCGGCCGCCGGGACATGGAACCTCCTGCAAAGGGCTTGCGCGGGCTTACAACGTAAGGCTAGCGTGGAAGCGTCCCCTTACAACGTAAGGTTGTGGTTCAGGTGAAGGCAGTCGTTCAAGACGAGTACGGCGACGCAGACGTCTTGGAGCTCCGCGACGTCCCCGACCCCGTGCCGGGCAGGGGCGAGGTCGTGCTCGATGTCCGCGCCTCCGGCCTCGACCGCGGTGCCTGGCACCTCATGACGGGTCGGCCTCTGGTCGGGCGGGTGGCGATGGGTGTCCGGCGACCGCGATGGCCGGCAGGCATCGAGGTCGCCGGCGTGGTGAGCGCGGTCGGTGAGGGTGTCACCCAGCACGCGGTCGGCGACGAGGTGCTCGGAGCAGGCACCGCCACGTACGCAGAACGGGCCCGCGCGAAGGCGAAGCATCTCGTCCCGAAGCCCGCCGAGCTCACGTTCGTCGAGGCTGCCGCGCTTCCGGTCTCCGCCGTGACGGCCCTCCAGGCGGTCCGCGACGTCGGCCGCGTGAAGGCCGGCGACCGCGTCCTCGTCATCGGCGCGTCCGGTGGTGTCGGGTCGTACGCCGTCCAGCTCGCGCGCGTCCTCGGCGCCGAGGTCGCCGGTGTGTGCCGGACCGACAAGGTCGACGGCGTGCGCGCGTTGGGCGCCGACCCCGTCCTCGACTACGTGCACGACGACCTCACGCGCGTCGACGGTCGGTTCGACGTCGTCCTCGACATCGGCGGGCTGCGCTCCATCTCGCGGCTGCGGCGGCTCCTCACACCGCAGGGGACGCTCGTCTTCACCGGTGGCGAGGGTGGCGGGCGGTGGCTCGGCGGCCTGGAGCGCCAGCTGATCGCGCTCGTCCGCTCGCCCTTCCTCCGTCAGCGGCTCGCGTCGTTCATCTCGGTCACCAAGGCCGACGACCTCGCGACGGTCGCCGATCTCGCGGCCCGGGGGGAGATCCGGCCGGTGATCGACAGCACGTACCCGCTCGACGCGATGCCCGACGCGATGCGGAAGCTCGTCAGGGGCGACGTCCTGGGCAAGGTCGTCGTCACGGTGTCCGAGTGAGCCTCACGCCCATGCGGCGCGCCAGAACGCCTCGAACACCCCGGTCGGCTGCGGCGAGGACCACATCTGGTTGGTGAGCAGCACCGCCACGACGTCCGCCGCGGGGTCGATCCACAGCGTGGAGCCCATGCCTCCGTCCCACCCGTACGACCCGGTGCCGCGTCCGTCGGGCTGGTCGCCGGTCTTCACCCCGAACCCGAGTCCCCAGTCGGAGAGGCCGTCCTCGTCGATCTGTCCCACGCGCGGTCTGGTCGCGTCTGCGAGGACCTCCTCCGAGAGGACCCGTGCTCCGTCCTCGGCGACGCCGCCCGAGCGGAGCATCCGCCCGAACGCGGCGAGGTCGGCGACGGTCGACACCAGGCCGTCGCCGCCGTTGGGGAAGGCGGGAGGACGGGACCACTGACCGTCGACGGGGTCGTACGCCGTGAGTGCCCCACCGTCCGGCGGCAGCCAGTGCGGGCCGAGGCGGCCGGCCTGCTCCGGTCGTACGCCGAACCCGGTGCTGGTCATCCCGAGCGGGTCGAGGACGCGTTCGGCGAGCACCTCGGGAAGCGGCGCGCCTGCCGCCCGCGCGATCAGCACACCGAGAACCTCGCAGCCCGTGTGGTAGAGCCAACGCTCTCCGGGCTGGTAGGACAACGGCACCGACCCGACCGCCCGCATCCACGTGTCCGGGTCGGGATTGGTCTGCGGCGCCGGCGGGCCGGCCTGCAGACCGAGGCCGGCGAGTGCTGAGAGCACAGGCCCCGGGAACGGTCCGTTGAAGTCCAGGCCAAGGCCGAGCCGGAGCTCGAGGACGTCGGCGACCGTGATGGCCCGGTCGGCCGGGACGGTGTTCTTGGACGGATCAGCGTCGAGCGGCCCGGCGGGGTCGCGCAGGACGCGGCGATCAGCGAGCTCGGGGAGCCAGCGTTCGACCGGGGCGTCGAGGGTCAGCGTGCCGTCGTCGAGAAGGGACAGGGCCGCCGCGGCGACGACCGGCTTCGTGACCGACGAGATCCGGAAGGGGGTGTCGGGTCGGACGGGCGTCGGGTCGTCGGGCCCGTACGACCCGTGGGCACCGACGGCGGTCTCGTCCCCGCGTACGACGAGCCAGGCAAGCCCCGGCGGCTCGGACCGTGCGGCGTAGGGGGCGACGGCTTCGGTGACACGGGCCTGCAGATCCATGGCTCTCCTCTTCTCGGACGTCGCAGGAACGACCGCGCCGGGCCGCCGAACTCATCGGCAACCCGGGCCCGGTCGTACGGTCACCTCGTACGAGTCAGCGGCGCACCGCGTCGCGACGGTAGAGCGCACGCGCCCACACGTACCCGCCGACTCCGATCACGACCGTCCACCCGATCGCGAGCGCCAGGGTGGTCCCGCCGACGTCCGTGCTCTCGACCAGTCCACGCACGGTCTCGATGATGGGGGTGAACGGCTGGTACTCGGCGAACCAGCGGATGCCGCTCGGCATGGTGTCGACCGGGACGAACCCGCTCCCGAAGAACGGCAGCAGCATGATCGGCAGGATGACGTTGCTCGCTCCCTCGACGGTCTTGCTGGACAGACCGAGCGCCACGCCGAGCCACGTGAGGGCGTACGCGAACACGACCAGCAGCCCGAACGCCGCGAGGACGCCGCCGACTCCCCCGTCGGCGCGGTAGCCGATGACGAAGGCGAACGCGAGGACCAGGACGAGCCCGAGCACGTTGAGGATCAGGCTGCCCAGCACGTGCCCCGTCAGCACCGACGACGGCGCGATCGCCATCGTCCGGAAGCGGGCGATGATGCCCTCGGTCATGTCGGACGCTACCGACACCGCAGTCATCATCGACCCGATGGCCACCGTCATGGCGAGGATCGCCGGCGTGATGTAGGTGATGTACGCCGCGCGTCCGCCGTCGCCGACGCCGGCTCCGAACGCTTCACCGAAGACGACGCCGAAGAGGACGAGGAACATCACCGGCTGCACGATCGTCCACGCGGACATGCCGGGGTAGCGCAGCGCGTGCAGGAGGTTGCGGCGGAGCATCGTGACGGAGTCGCGGACGACCTGCGGGCGGTTGGTGGGTGCGAGAGCGGTGGTCATCGTCCTGCCTCCTGGGGCTGCGGTGTGCCGGGCAACTCGTTGCCGGTCAGGGCGAGGAAGACGTCATCGAGGTCGGGGGTGTGGATCGTGAGATCGGCGACCTGCTCGCCCGAGGCGTCGAGGTCGTCGAGGATGGCGCGGAGCGTGCGGACGTCGCCGTCGTACGGAAGCCGCTGCGTCTCTCCGCCGGTGAGGGCGACGTCGACGTGGCCGAGCGGGACGAGCCGCTTGAGCTCGGCACTCGTGCCCTGGGCGATCAGCCTGCCGTGGTCGAGCACCGCGATCGTGTCGGCGAGCTGGTCGGCCTCCTCGAGGTACTGGGTGGTGAGGAAGATCGTCACGCCGTCGGCGACGAGCTCCCGGACGATGTCCCACACCGCCCGGCGGCTGCGCGGGTCGAGACCGGTCGTCGGCTCGTCGAGGAAGATCAGGCGTGGGTCTCCCATCAGCGTCATGGCGAGGTCCAGGCGGCGCTTCATCCCGCCGGAGAACGTCGCAGCGCGCTGCGTGGCGACGTCGGAGAGGTCGAACCGCGCGAGCAGGTCGGCTGCGCGTCGGCGGCCCTCCGCACGGTCGAGGTGGACCAGGTCCGCGATGAGGAGGAGGTTCTCCTCCGCGGTGAGGAGTCCGTCGACCGCCGAGAACTGCCCGGTGACGCCGATCAGTGCGCGGACGGAGTCGGGCGCGGTCGCGAGGTCGTGGCCGAGGACGCGAGCGTCACCGGCGTCCGAGGTGATGAGGGTCGACAGGATCTCGACGGCCGTGGTCTTGCCTGCGCCGTTCGGGCCCAGGAGTGCGAAGACCGTACCGGCGGCGACGGTGATGTCGATGCCGTCGAGGACGACCTTGTCGCCGTAGGACTTGCGGAGACCGGCTGCTTCGAGGGCGGGCGGTCGCGGATCGTGGGTGGTCATGGGTTCCTCGTCTCGAGAGATGGGGTGCGGCAGGAGGGCAGGCTCGCGCCCGCCGGGGTTCAGACGGCGTAGGTGGTGGCGGTCGCGAGGACCGTGGGTCAGACGTCGAGGTCTTCGACAGGCGGTGTGGCCACGGCGGAGCTCACGAGGGCGTACAGCTCGGCCGGGACGTGGGCCTCGAGCTCGGCGGGTGTGTCGTAGACGTCGAGGGAGGCGGTCGCGACACCCGTGCCCCACGTCTGGTCGCTCGCGAAGTGTCGGCGCCATCCGGTCGCCTTCCCGTCGGCGCCTGCGGTGGCGACGACCTCCGGTGAGCGCTCGGTGTGGACGACGAACTTGCCCGTACGGCCCTGGTAGACGCGGAAGCGTTCGTACCGGTCCTTCGTGGAACGGCCCCACTCGGCGAGCTGGACCGCGACGAACCGCTGGCGGTGGCCCTTGCCGACGCCGACCTTGACGGTGATCTCCGAGAAGCCTTCGAGCTTGCCCTCCTCGGTGTCGACGAACCGTCGGAGGGCTGTGGCGATCGCCTTGGAGAGGTTGCCTCCGACGAGCTCCTGAGCGCGTTGGTAGACCGGCAGGTCGCTGTCGGAGACGTAGATCGTCTTGTTCGGCATGCGCTCATCGTAGTCCGTTCTGCTATGCGTATCAATATACGTATAAGAAGGACTGTAGACCGCAGGTCGAGCCAGCGCAAGAGTGGGACAAGCCGAAGGGCGGACCGTCGATGATCGACGGCCCGCCCTCCGAGGGTCTGGAAGCGTTAGGGGGTGTGGCTCCAGATCCCGATCTTGTTGTTCTCGAAGCTCGAGAACACGATGTCGCTCGAGCCGTTGCGGTCGAGGTCGGCGATCTTGGCGCCACCGGCCTGACCCCAGCCCTCCGACTCCGGCAGCAACCGCTGCTGGAAGACGCCGGAGGCGGTCTGCTCGAACCAGTACAGACGGAAAGCACCGTCACCCGACACGGCGAGGTCGGTGTCGCCGTCACCGTCGATGTCGCCGAACCCGGTCTTGCCCGGCGCTGCCTGGCCCGGACGGGTGCTCCCGACGAACTCCGCTCCAGGATCGACGCCTGCGGCGAGCGGCGCGACGGTCCAGCGGGTGCGCGGGTCGGCACCCGGGGTCAGGAGGAAGACGTCCGGCTTGGCGCGAAGGACGGCCGGCGGCCCCGCGTTGTCGAGGTTGGTGTGGTTGACGCCGACCCAGCGGTCGACGCCGTCCCCGAAGAGGTCGTCCGCCTTGTGGATGCTGAACGACGGGCCCTGGCCGCGGCTGATCTCGTGCATCTGGAAGTCGGACGCCGAGAGGCCGTCGGTCGCGTCGCCCACACGCTCGAACCACACGAACGACGCTTCGCCGCTCGGGGGTCCGAGGACCACCGGGCTGACGCCGAAGTACTGCGCGGAGGCGATGTCGAGGTCGCCGTCACCGTCGACGTCGGCGACCACCGGGCTGCTGCCGCCTCGGTCCGCGAGCTTGATGGGCTCGGCGAAGCCGCCCTTGCCGTCACCCTTGAAGAACTGGAGCGCGACGACGTCGTCGGTCGTGCTCGACGGGACGAAGCCCTGCTCGCCGACCGTGACGATGTCCTTGCGGCCGTCGCCGTCGAAGTCCACGAACTGCAGGTCGTGGTACGCGAAAGGGCTGCCGGTCACGATGTCGTGCCGCTCCCAGTCGCGCAGCTCGGCGATGCACGCCTTGAGCGCCGCGAGCGTCTGCGAGGTCAGCGGGCACTTCGCGAGCGCGAGGATCTCGCGCACGCTGCGGGGGGTGTCGTGGTTCTCCCACCAGGTCAGCGATCCGCGGCTGAAGCCCATGCCGGTGTCCCAGAAGTAGCCGGCCGGCTGGATGATGTCGACGTCGCCGTCACGGTCCACGTCGGCGAGGGTCGGCTCGCTCGGGAAGATGATGCCGTCCGACGGCTCGACCACTGACGTCGTGGTCCAGGAGTCGACGCCGCCGTCGCGCCTCTTGCCGGCGTTCTCGTAGACGGTGACCGAGCCAGGCTCGGGGAAGGCCGCCGGACCCTGCATCGTGAGCTTGCCGTAGCTGGTGGAGACCAGCTCGGGTCGCGAGTCACCGACGAGGTCGCCGACGGAGGTGAAGGCCGGACCGACGACGTCCTCGGCGACGAGCGTCCGGGTGAAGGGCGAGGTGCCGTCGGTGGCGGCGGCGGGACTGCCCGCCATCGCAGCAGCCGCGACCGCGGCGGCGAAGGCCAACGCAGTAGTGGCCGTTCGGGTGGGGGTACGCATGACGTGCTCCTTGAAGTCCGTGTTCCGCCTCATGGAACGACGTTTCGAGAGGGTGGCGACAATATCGCACATCCCGGCGTACTCCGTCGAGACCCGTTGTCCGGCAGCGTCACGGACGTCACGCCGCGATCCCGTGTCCGGGGCACCGCCACGCTCTAACGTCGAAGGAGAGCGAGCATGGACGATCCCGAGCAGCACCGACCGGCGAGCACCCCGGGTCGACGGATCGGCACCGCGGTGCTGGTCGTCGTGTCCGCCCTCGTGGTCGTCGCCGCCCTCGTGGTCGCTGCCGTCCTCCTTCCCGGTGTCCTCCGGGGCGACGACGAGGACGCACCCTCGGCCGGCAGCGGGGCGTACGAGACGGCCTGCGTCGCGATCCCCGAGCTCCGGACGATCGACGACCTGCAGACGATCGTGGACACGGTGCGAGGTGGCCCCGAGCTCCAGGGCGGGGATGTCGGCGCCGACCTCGAGCTCCAGGACGGCCGGCGCATCTGGGTCGTCGGCGACACGCTGCGGTCCGACGACTTCGACGGGCAGCGGTTCGTACGCAACTCGATGCTGCTGATCTCACCGGGCTGCGCACGGACGGTGCTGCCCGAGGACAACGGTGCACTCATCCCAGACCGCGCCGACGGCGTCGGCTACTGGCCGATGTCGGTCGGGCGGGTGCAGCGCGGTGACACCGACGTCGTGGGCGTCGGCGTCCAGCGGGTCCGCAGCACCGGCGGCCCCAACACCTCCGAGTTCGAGAACCTCGGACCGGCGATCGCGGTGTTCCACGTGAAGCGGGGTGGGACCCCACAGCTCGTCGAGGTGAAGGATCTCGGACCCGACGACGCGAGCCGTACGCGCCCGACCTGGGGTGCCGCCGTCGCGGTGCACGACGACTGGGTCTACCTGTACGGCACCGCAAACCCGGAGACCGACGGCGTCTTCGGCTACTCGATGCGCGTGGCGCGCGTGCGCATCGACGACATCCGCGACCAGACCGCGTGGCGCTACTGGGACGGGAGCCGGTGGCGGCGCGACGCCGACACCGCCCAGGCGCTCATCTCCGCCCAGGGCGGCGTCTCGCAGACGTTGAGCGTGTTCGAGCAGGACGGCTCGTGGTACGCGGTGAGCAAGCAGGACGAGTTCCTCGGCCACAACCTCGTGATCTGGAAGGCGCCGTCCCCCACGGGACCGTTCACCGTGGCGTCGACCGCGGCGACGATCCCGTCGGACGCGGCGACGGGCCAGCTGCGCTACATGCCGCTGGCCCACCCGGGCATCCTTCCCGAGCGCGGCTCGGTCGTCGTCTCGTACAGCCGCAACAACACCGACGTGGGCAAGGTCGCTCGCAACCCGTTCCTCTACCGTCCGGCGTTCCTGCGCGTCCCGCTCCCCTGACGCGCGGCGTGTCCGCGCATCCCAGTCCTCCCAGCGGCTCTAGGGTGAAAAGCACTGCACGGCGAGCGAAGGGGAAGCCATGAGCGACCTGACAATGTCGGTGACATCCGCGGCGAGGACCGCATGGTGGATCATCGTCGTCCGTGGCGTCGTCGCCGTCGGGCTCGGCATCGTCGCTCTGGTCTGGCCAGGGCCGACCGCGAAGGTGATCATCGCGCTCTTCGGCGTGTGGGCGCTCGTCGACGGCATCATCGCGCTCGTCAGCATCTTCACCCACCGCGGACGCTCCTGGGGGTGGCTGCTCCTCGAGGGAGTCCTCGGTGTCACGGCGGGCATCATCGCGTTCCGTGCACCCGAGACGGTGGGGCTCGCGATCGTCATCGTGATCGCCTTCTGGTCGATCATGATCGGCGCCCTCGAGATCTCCGGTGCACTCCAGATCCGTGAGGTGCCCGGCAGCGGATGGGGCTGGCTCCTCACGGCCGGCATCGTCTCGATCCTCTTCGGCATCGTGCTCATCGCGTGGCCCGACATCGCCGCCAAGACCCTCATCGTCCTGATCGGCATCTACGCGATCCTGATCGGCCTCTTCTGGCTGGTCTCCGCCTTCATGATCCGCAAGGACCTCAAGCAGCTCGGCTAGCTGCCTGCAGACGCCAACGCCCCACGCTGCGACCAGGGCCGTGGGGCGTTGCGCTGCCGATGCCGACGTGGGAGCCGGGTCGCGAAGAGGGCGGCGTCAGCCGTACAGGCGGACAGGCATCTTCTCGACGCCGTAGACGATCGACCGCTGCCGGAACGCGAGCTCCCGCGGGTCGCATGCGAGCGTGATGTCGGGGAACCTGCGGAACAGGCGGGGGTACGCCGAGCGCAGCTCCATCCGGGCGAGCTCGGCCCCGACGCAGCGGTGGAAGCCGTAGCCGAACGCGACGTGGGAGACCGGCCAGTCGCGGTGCGGGTTGAAGCGCTCGAGGTCGGCGTCGGCCGTACGGTGGTCGCGGTTCGCACCCGACAGCGAGCAGACGACGACGTCCCCGGCGGTGATCCGCTTGCCGAAGAGGTCGTGGTCGACCTTCGCGAAGCGTGGGAACGCGATCTGGACGACGGTGAGATAGCGCAGCATCTCCTCGACCACGGGATCGGCGAAGGAGTCGTCGGCGATCAGGCGGTCGCGCGCGTCGGGATCGTTCATCAGGATCATCGCGCCGAGGGCGATCGTGCTCGCCGTCGTCTCGTGCCCGCCGGTGAACACGCCGTCGGCGAGACCGCCGAGGTCGTAGTCGGAGATGCCGTCGCCGACCTCCTCGATGATCTTGCCGATGAGGCCGTCGCCCGGGGCATCGCGTTGCGCCTTGGTGGCGTTCATCAGGAAGGTGCGCGACTCCGAGATCGCGCCGAAGCTGGCGGCGCCGCCCCCCGACACGTCGAATCGGGCGGAGCCGAGCGCGAAGAACTCCTCGCGCGACTCGTCCGGGAGGCCCAGCAGCTCGCAGATCACCAGGAACGGGACGGCGAACGCGAAGTCGGCCATGAGGTCGACCTCGGGGCCCTTCTGCTCCATGAGGTCGAGCTGGTGCTCGATGATCTCGTCGATCTTGGGGGTGAGGCGAGAGAGGCGGCGCATCGTGAACTCGGGTGTCAGGAGCTTGCGCAGCCGCGTGTGCTCGGGAGGATCGGTGAACCCGAGCCCGCCGATGTCGCCGTCGGCCGCCCCGACCTCTCCGACGAACGGGCGGATGTCGTTGCTGTACGAGGTGCGGTCGGCGAGCACCGCCTGGGCTTCGGCGTAGCCGCTGACCAGCCAGATGTTCATCCCGAACAGGCCGGCGAGACGCTTGACCGGCGCCTCGGCACGGACCCGGCCGAGCTGCGGGACGGGATCGACTCCGACACGACGCAGCGGCATCAGCCATCGGTTCGGGACGAAGGTGAGCTTCGAGAGATCGATGCCGTCCTTCTGCGACCGCAGCAAGGTCCGCTGGGCGACCCGCGTCAGCAGGTCCGTCGTCATCTTGCGCATAGTCCGACAAGACTAACGTTCAGCCAGGTCCCGGTAAGCGGTCGGAGACCGATTTCAGGGATGTCCCTGACCACCCTCAGGCGTACGACCGGTGGTGCAGGAGCGCGGTAGGCCCGAGCCACGGGGTGGCTCGGACCTACCGCGCTGTCGACCTTCCTTGTCTCGCGGGGTCCCGTCAGAACCCGAGCACGCGGGCCGTCACCGTCGTCTCCGAAGGCGCGTGGGTCGCGTCACCGGAGTAGCGGACGGTCAGGGTGTGCTTGCCCGGCGGCAGCGCCTTCGCGGGCACTGCGGCGATGGCGACACCGAGAACGAGCCTCTGGGTCGTCAGCACGGTGGTGCCCTTGAGGACCTGGATCGTGCCGGTCGCCCTCGGCTTCACCTGAGCCGCCACGATCGGACCGAACAACGGGGCGATGCCCGGCGTGGCGACCGCGCTCACGGTCGTCGGCGTGAGCTGCTCCTCGAGCGCGATGCCGACGAGCGCCGGATCGTGGTCGCTGGAGCGGAACGCGCTCTCGTCGTAGAACAGCGTCGCGTTGTTGTTGTAGCGGCTGTACTCGTACGCGATCGGCTCCATGGCGTTGATCGACCAGACCCCCATGCCCGTGATGTCCGGGGCAGCGGCCGGCGACGCGAACACGTGGTCGAGAGACCCGATCTCGCCGTCGAACTGGTAGGTCTCCGCCGTCTCGTACGTCTCCTCGAGGTCGACGTAGCCCGCGTTGCGCAGGACCGTGATCGGGTCCTCCTTCGAGTACGCGTTGAGGTCACCGGTGAGGTAGACCTTGTCGGTCCCCGCGGCGGCCTTCACCGAGTCGGCGAACGCGACCAGGGCGTTGGCCTGCGCGACCCGCTCGACGTTGCCCGCCCCCTGGTCGGGATCGGGAGTGCCGGAACGCTTCGACTTGAAGTGGTTCACGATCGCGACGAACCGGTCGTCCTCGGTGCCGGCGACCGGCTGGAAGGCCTGGGCGAGCGGCTCGCGAGCATCCGCGAACGCCGGGTCGCCGACGAGGACCGTCGACGTGCCGACCGTTGCGAGCACCGCCGGCTTGTAGATGAACGCCGTACGGATGAGGTCCTGCTCCGCGACCGGCGGCAGCGCCGACGGGTCGGGTGACGGGACGTACGCCCAGGTGCCCGCACCGGCCGCCTCGTTGAGCGCGTCGGTGAGCGAGGCGAGCGCCGCGTCGCGGTCCTTGCCGAACTGCACGGAGTTCTCGATCTCCTCCAGCGACACCACGTCGGCGTCGAGGGCGTTGATCGCGGCGACGATCTTCTTCTCCTGGCGTTCGAGCTGCACGGCGCTGGCAGCTCCGCGCGGACCCGCCTGGCCGACGCACTCGTCGACGGTCGTCGGGACGCCGGCGCGGTCGACGAAGTACTCGCACGAGATGCCCGTGGTCGCCTCGTACTCCTCGCCGGTGGTGACGAAGTAGTTGAGGACGTTGAACGCGGCGAGGGTGAAGTCGCCGCCGACCTGCGGGGGCGACTGCGGCCGCTCGGCACCCGTGAAGGTCGCCGGAAGCACGCCGTTGGCGTCGGCCGCGGTCAGCTGCGCGAGAGGCTGCAGCTTCCACGTGCTGTTGCGGTAGTCGAGGACGACGTCCTTGGTGAACGTCGCCGACGCACCCACGCGGATGGTGGTGTCCGCGTCGATCCACGGCTGCGGCGTGTCCTTGCCCGCACCGGTGTAGTTCGTGGAGGAGCCGTCGTCGAGCGTGATCCGCTTGGTCGCGTTCTCGGCGTCCACCGCCTGCGAAGCGGCACCGGGAGCGGCGATCTCGGTCGGGACGTACAGCGGGGAGTCACCCGCTGCGAGACCGATCTCGGCGAACGTGTTGGTCGTGTAGTTGTTCGTCACGGTGAAGGGACCCTTCGGGGTGACCAGCATGCCCTCGAGGGCCTCGCGGGCCGCGTCGCCGAGCGGAAGCGCGAGCTCGGTCGGCTTGACCGCCTCGGCCGGCTCGTCGAGCACCACCACGTCGGCAGCCGCCGGAGTGATCTGTGTCATGCCTCCGAACTCGCTGACCCCGCCCGTCACCTTCACGTGGTCGCCGACCGCGACCTTCGCCACCGCTGCGCTGCCGAAGACGAAGATGCCGTCGGACTTGCCGGCAGTCGCGTCGGTGGCTCCGCCGCTGCCTGCCGTCTGCAGGTAGAAGCCGTTGAAGCCGCCCGTCGGGTACGCCGCGGTGACGACGCCCTGCGTGATCACGGTGTCGCCCTGGAGGTCGCTCGTGGCACCGGCGCCCTGGATGTCAGCGATCGCGTACTCCTCGACCGGGTTCGGTACCGGGACGCAGTCCTCGCCGCAGGCAGTCGGCGACGGAGCCGCTGAGGTGAAGTCGGCGCTGTTGTTGTCGGTGTCGATCCCGTCGGTCCGGTTGACCGACGCCGTTACCGAGTAGCCGCTCGCGACGGGGGCGGTCTCGGACGTGTTGGACACGCCGTAGCCGAGGAGGTCGACGACGTTCGGGTTGGCGACGACGGTCGCGCCGTCACCCGAGAGCGTGTCAGCGGTCTTCGTCAGGGCGAGGGTGCCGCCGTTCGCGTTGCCCGAGAAGGCGATCGTCGAGGGGGCGTCCGGCGTCGGCAGCGCGGCCCCGTTGGTCGAGTTAGCGTTGCCGCTCACGAGGTAGTGCGCACCCGCCGGGATCGTGCCGGTCAGCGCGATCTTGCCGGTGAACGCCGTGGTCGAGCTGTACGAGCGGTACTGGACCGTCCAACCGTCCACCTCGATCGGCGCGTCGGTGGGGTTGTAGAGCTCGACGAACTTGTTGAGGTACGTGGCGCCGGCGCTGCCGCCGTTGAGATAGGCCTCGTTGATGACGAGATGGTCTGCGGGCGCGGCGCTGGCAGGCGCTGCAGCGACCGCCGCCAGCGTGCCGGCAGCGAGCGCACCCGCAGCCAGCAGCGACGTCGCGCGGAAGGCGCGTGGGATGGGTGAAGACACCTTGATCCTCCTGGATCCGTGCTGTCAGGACTGTGCTGTTTCGACCGTGCTGTTCCAGAGATGAGAACGGCCCGGGCACACGTGGTTCGCGTGTGTGCCCGGGCCGTCGGTGGTGCTAGCCGCGCTTCTTGACGGTGATGGTCAGCCTGTCGAAGCTGGCCCTCACGGTGGAGGAACCCCCGTAGGTGATGCGGAGCTTCTTCTTGCCCTTGCTCGAGAACTTCTTGAGCGTGACGGTGGCCTTGCCGTTGCGGACGGTGGCCGTGCCGACCTTCTTGCCCTTGTAGGTGACGGTGGCCTTGCCGTTGGCGGGCACTCCGGCCGGAGCGAGGACGGCGACGGTGATCTTTGCCTTCGTCTTCTTGGCCCGGATCGTCTTGGTCTTCTTCTTGGCCTTCGTCGCGGAGACCGCCTTGGTGACGGAGAGCCTGACCGTGGTGCTCGACGCGTTCGTCGCGCCGTCACCCGAGTAGGCGACGGTCAACGTGTGCGTGCCGGGCAGCAGAGCCTTCTTCTTGATCGGGATGGTGACCTTGCCGTTCTTCACCGTGCCGGTGCCCAGGACCTTGGTGCCGAGCTTGACCGTGACGGTGCCGGTCGCGGTGGCGGGGGTGACGGTCGCCTGGACGGCGCCGCCGTTGCCGTACGCGTTGCCGCGGACGACCGCCTTGACCGAGGAGGAGCCCTTCACCACGGTGACCGGGATCCGTGCGGTCGTCCCCGTCGGCTGCGCCGTCACGACCAGGTCGTACGTCCCCGCGCTCGCCGGGGCGGTGAACGTCACGGTCGCGGACCCGTTGGTGACGGGGAAGGTGCCGAGCGAGGTCCCGTTCAGCGTGGCCGAGACCGTCGTGTTCTGCGGGCTGTCGAGCGAGGTGAGGTCGAGCTTCGGGAGCGTGACGCTGGCGGAGGCGCCAGGCAGGAGCCCGGTCGGCGCCGCTGCATCGAGCTTGACCGAGCGCCGCTCGAACACCGGGCTGACCGGCGAGCCCTCCTCGAGGTACGCGATCCATGCCTCGCGGTCGACCAGGCCCGAGTCCTTCGGAGCCTCACCCTCGGTGAAGATGCGGAAGTTGTCGCCGCCGGTCGCGAGGAAGCTGAACGTGCCGATGCGGTAGCTCTTGGCCAGGTCGATCGGCACGCCGTCGATGGTCACCGAGTCGATGACGCCCTTCTTGGCGCCGGCGATGGCCGGGTCGTCGATCTCGTGGAACGTGTATTCGACGTTGTCGGACAGGCCGAGCTGGAGGTAGGAGCGCGACGGCACCGTCCCGTCGGCGTTGCGCTGCCACTGCTGCTCGAGCATCGTCACGAACTGTTCGCCGGTGAGCGTGACGGACCAGAGGTTGTTGACGAACGGGAGCACGGCGTTCGCCTGCGCGTACGTCACCACGCCGTCGGCGTCGGTCGGGATCGCCGGGTCCGGGGCGTACATGAGGTCCGAACGCAGACCGCCCGGGTTGACGACACCGATCTCGGCGTTGCCACCCTGCTCGTCGTCGAGGCTGTCGCGGAGCGAGTTGGCGACGAGGTTGCCCAGGGTCGACTCCGAGGCGCGGTCGTCGCGGACGCCGGTCGCGGTCGGCGTCGGGTGGGTGTAGACGCCGTTCTCGTAGGTCCCGCCGGTCAGGGCGGTCGTGATGTCGTTGCTGATCTCAGCGACGGGCGTGTTGCCGACGGCCGCCGAGTTGGCGAGCGCCGCGTCGACGATCGTCTTGACCGCGGCGACCCGCGGGTAGGTCGACACGAGGGTCGCGTCGTCGGTGGTGGTGCGGGCGACCACCGAGCGGGTGTAGGTCGTCACGTCGTCGGTCGCGGTGTCGTACGTGATCTCGACCTTCGCGACGCCCTCGCCGTAGTTGCCGGACTGGACGAGCGGACGCGTGCCGCTGCCGCCGGGGATCGGCGCGTCGTACGCGTAGCGCTGGTGGGTGTGGCCGGTGAAGATCGCGTCCACCGACGCCACCGTGTCGTTGACCATGTGCGCGAAGACGGGGCTCGCGGCGACCTGCTGCGGAAGGGTCGCGGCAGGCTCGGACAACGGAGCGCCCTCGTGATAGCTGGCAATGACCAGGTCGGCCTCGCCGTTGGCGTCGTCGCCGTCCTTGAGCTCGCCTGCGACGCGGTTCACGGCCGCGACCGGATCACCGAACTCCAGGTCGGCGATGCCCGCCGGGCTGACCAGAGACGCGGTCTCCTCGGTCACGACGCCGATGATCGCGACGTCGACGCCGGCCACCGTGTACTCGGCGAACTCGGGGAGCGCCGGCGTCTCGGTGCCCTTCTCGTACACGTTGGCGCCGAGGAACACCGGCGTGCCGAACCGGTTGTCGCCCATCCGCGGGATCACGCGGCCGGTGAGGTCCTCGAAGCCCTGGTCGAACTCGTGGTTGCCGACGGCCGAGTTGTCGAGCTGCAGCGCCTTGAGGACGTCGATCGTCGGGTTGTCCTGGTCGACGGCCGAGGCGAACAGCGAGGCGCCGATGTTGTCGCCTGCCGCGACGAACACCGTGTTGTCCTCGCCGCCGGCGGCGCGGAGTTGCTCGACGGTGCCGGCGAACTTCACCGTGTTGGAGTCGATCCGACCGTGGAAGTCGTTGATGCCCAAGAAGGTCAGCGTGACCTCGTCCTCCGGTGCGGCGTACGCGGCGGGGACGGCGGCGAGGGGGGCCGCGACGAGCGCGGCGGTGGCGGCGAAGAGGGTTGATCGCCGGAGAAGAGTACGGTGGCTCGGTCGCATCAGGGGACTCCTCGAAATGACGTGGATGCGCTGACCCTAGCGACTTGCGGTAACGATCGCTCCCACAACGTGTGACGGTTTGGCCACCATCAGATGGCAACTATTGCGGATTGAGGCAGCGTGACAGGAGGACCTGTGGGCGGCGACCACGACCTCCTGCCCGCTCGGGGTCAAGGGTTCGCGCTTCCGCGACGTCGCACTCCCCCGTCTCCTCCCCGATTTGTGCACTTGGTCAAGGTTCTGCGCCACAAGGACCTTGATCAACTGCACAAATCGGGGACGGGGCCTCAGCGTCAGAGGGCGTCGAGGCGGCCGAGCACGTCGCGGACGTGGTCGAGCGAACGCTTGTGCGCGAGTCCGGTGGTGTCGTCGAAGTACAGCCCGTCCCCGATCAGCTGCACCGTACGGGCGAGTGCGTTGTCGCCGTAGTGCTCGGCGAGCACCTCGAACCATCCGTTGCGCAGCTCCGCCAGCGTCTCGCGTGCACGGACGTCGTCCTGCGCGACCCGCGACGCCGCGATGAGTCCGCGGTCGAACGCCGAGCCGGTGTCGACCGAAGTCTCGAGGTAGTAACGGACCGGCCCCTGGGACGCCTGCTTCATCTTCACGACGTCGGCACGCCCCTGCTCGCGGAGCCGGTCGAGCATCGCGTCGACCATCGCGTCCTTGCTCGGGAAGTGGTAGAGCAGACCGCCCTTCGACACCTCGGCCCGCGCGGCGACGGCGTCGAGCGTCGCGATCTTGCCGCCGCCCTCGACGAGGAGCGTCTCGAACGCGTCGAGGATACGGTCGCGGGTGGAGGCGCCGTCGGTACGGGCGGGCATGCGAGCACTCTAGCGAGGCGGCGCAGGCGGCATGGGTCGCGGCACCAACGGGTAAAGGGACAGCATGGACGCTGACATCACGCTGACCGTCGACGGTCGCTCGAGGACGCTGAAGGTCGACACCCGTACGACGCTGCTCGACGCGCTGCGGGAGCGGCTCGCCGTCACGTCCCCCAAGAAGGGGTGCGACCACGGTCAGTGCGGATCGTGCACGGTCCTCCTCGATGGACGCCGTCACCTCACCTGCCTCGCGCTCGCCGTCGCGTACGACGGAGCGGAGATCGTGACGGCCGACGGCCTCGCCGCCGACAGGCTCGACCCCGTGCAGGAGGCGTTCCTGGAGCACGACGGCTTCCAGTGCGGCTACTGCACGCCGGGCCAGGTCTGCTCGGCCGTCGGGGTGATCGACGAGGCGAAGCAGGGCCACCCGAGCCACGTGACCGACGACCTCGAAGGCGACGTCGAGCTGAGCGACGACGAGATCCGCGAGCGGATGAGCGGCAACCTGTGTCGTTGCGGTGCGTACGCCGGCATCCTCGCCGCGGTCCGCCAGGTGGCGGGCCGATGAGGCCCCTCGAGTACGTCCGCCCGCAGAGTGCGGAGGACGCCGTGGCCGCGGTGACCGACAACCCCCGGGCGCGCTTCCTCGGCGGGGGCACCAACCTGGTCGACCACCTCAAGCTCGGCGTCACGTCGCCCGAGGTCCTCGTCGACGTCAGCAGGCTGCCGATGGACCAGGTGGAGGAGTACGCCGAGGAGGGCGGCGGCCTGCGGATCGGCGCGAACGTCCGCAACAGCGATCTCGCCGCACACCCGTCGGTCCGGTCGCGGCTCCCGGTGCTCGCCCGCGCGCTGCTGGCCGGAGCGTCCGGACAGATCCGCCATCAGGCGACGACGGGGGGCAACCTCCTCCAGCGCACGCGGTGCGTCTACTTCCAGGACGTCACCACGCCGTGCAACAAGCGCGATCCCGGCAGCGGCTGCTCGGCGATCGACGGGTACGGGCGCTACAACGCGATCCTCGGGGCGAGCGAGGCGTGCGTGGCCACGCATCCCAGCGACCTGGCGGTGGCGCTCGTCGCTCTCGACGCCACCGTCGTGGTGCTCGGCGCGGACGGCGAACGGCGCGTGCCGTTCCAGGACCTGCACCGGTTGCCCGGTCACCATCCCGAGCGCGACACGACGCTCGCGCACGGTGAGCTGATCACGGCGATCGACGTCCCGTGGTCGGAGGTGGCGCGCTGCTCGACCTACACGAAGGTGCGCGACCGTGCCTCGTACGCCTTCGCCCTCGTGTCGGTGGCGGCCGCGCTCCAGCTCGACGACGGTGTCGTGCGCGACGTACGCGTCGCGTGGGGTGGCGTCGCGCACAAGCCGTGGCGGGCCGAGCGTGCCGAGGCGGCGCTCGCCGGGCGTCCGCTGACGGACGAGAACGTCCGGGCGGCCGTGGACCAAGAGCTCGAGGCGGCGCAGACCAACGACGAGACGGCGTACAAGCCCGCCATGGTGAGGAACGCGACGGCGTGGACGCTGCTCGCTCTGGCGGAGGGGAGGACGCGATGACCGAGCAGCAGACGCGGCCGATCGAGGCCCGGTCGATGGGAACGGACCTGCGACGCGTCGACGGCGTCGAGAAGGTGACCGGCCGCGCCACGTACGCCTTCGAGCACGCCGCGTCCGACGGACTCGCGGACCCGCTGCACCTGTGGCTCGTGCAGTCGACCGTCGCCAAGGGTCGGGTCGTCGACGTGGACGGTCACGCCGCGCTGGAGCACGCCGGCGTCGTGGCCGTGATCGACCACACCACGGCGCCCCGGCTGGACGACACCACGAACGGCGAGCTCGCGATCCTCCAGGACGGCGCGGTGCACTTCCGCGGTCAGATCGTCGCGCTGGTCCTGGCGGAGACGCCCGAGGCAGCACGCGAGGGTGCGGCGCTCGTCCACGTCCGGTACGACGCCGAGCCGCACGAGGCCGAGCTGCGCGAGGACAACGCGACGTACGAGCCGGACGAGGTGAACGCGGGCCAGGCGACCGACACCGCCGAGGGCGACGTGGACGCCGCCCTGGCCGCGGCCGACGTCGTCGTGGACGCGACGTATCGCACGCCGTACGAGCACAACAACCCGATCGAGCCGCACGCCACCCTGGCGTGGTGGGGTGAGGAGGACGGCCGCCCGACCCTCACGATGTACGACTCGACGCAGGGCGTCCACGGCGTCGTGCAGTCGCTCTTCCCCATGCTCGGTCTCGAGCCGGACCAGGTGCGGGTCCGCGCGCCGTACGTCGGCGGCGGCTTCGGGAGCAAGGGCGAGGCGCACGCGCACGTGATGGCTGCGGCGCTGGCAGCGCGTACGACCGACGGACGTCCCGTGAAGCTCGCGGTCACGAGGCAGCAGATGTTCGCACTGACCGGCTACCGCACCGCGACGATCTCGCACCTACGCCTCGGCGCCCGCCCGGACGGCACGCTCACGGCGATCGAGCACGCGGTTCAGGAGCAGACCTCGGCCGTCCGCGAGTACGCCGAGCAGTCGGCGTCGCCGACCCGGATGATGTACGCCGCCGAGAACCGGCGGACCAGCCACCGCCTCGCGCGGCTCGACGTGGCGGTCCCGTCGTGGATGCGTGCACCGGGCGAGATGCCCGGGATGGTCGCGCTCGAGATCGCCATGGACGAGCTGGCGGTCGCGGCCGGCGTCGACCCGATCGACCTGCGCGTCCGCAACGAGCCGGAGGTCGACCCCGAGACCGGGAAGCCATTCAACGACCGGCGGCTGATCGAGTGCCTGCGTCGGGGTGCGGACCGGTTCGGCTGGGCCGGCCGACCCACCGAACCGCGGGCGACGGTCGACGGCGACTGGTGGGTCGGGACCGGCGTCGCCTCGTCGACGTACCCGGCGATGCGGATGCCCGGCAACGCCGCGCGGGTGCGTTCGCTCGACGACGGTCGGTACGCCGTCGCGATCGGTGCCGTCGACATCGGGACCGGCGCCCGGACCGTGCTGACCCAGATCGCCGCCGACGCGCTCGGCGTCGAGGCGGACGCGATCGCGCTCGAGATCGCCGACTCGTCGCTGCCGCCGGCGAGCGTCGCGGGCGGGTCCTCGGGAACGAGCTCGTGGGGTACGGCGATCGTCGCGGCTGCGCAGCGCTTCCGCGCCGACCACGGGGACACGCCTGATCCGGGGGTCGAGACGACAGCGTCGGCGGCCGACGACCCGGCAATGAAGGAGTACGCGTTCCACTCGTTCGGAGCCGTGTTCGCGGAGACGCGCGTGCACCGCTGGACCGGTGAGATCCGGGTGCCGCGGATGCTCGGCGTCTACTCGGTGGGGCGGGTCGTCAACCCGACCACGGCTCGCTCGCAGCTCCTCGGAGGACTCGTCATGGGTCTGTCCGCGGCGCTGTTCGAGGAGTCGTACCGCGATGCGCGCTTCGGCCACGTGGTGACGCAGGACCTGGCGACCTATCACGTCGCCTCGCACGCCGACGTGCTCGGCATCGAGGCCGAGTGGCTCGAGGAGTCGGACGATCGGTTCAACCCGATGGGGTCGCGTGGGATCGGCGAGATCGGGATCGTCGGCACGGCTGCCGCCGTCGCCAACGCGGCGTACCACGCGACCGGGGTACGGGTGCGTTCGCTGCCGGTCACCGCCGACCACTTCCTGGGGTAGCCCCGCGGCGCGTGGCGCAGAACACCACAAATCGGCTTGAGCCGCACGGATTCGGGACTGTACCGTCTGGACGGGAATGACTGTACCGTCTGGACGGTTAGACACCATGAACCCGTGAGGAGGACCCGATGACCACCACGACCAACCCCCGTGCGTACACGCCGACCCCTGACCGTGCCGGCTGGCGCCAGTGGAGCGCGCTCGCGGTCCTCATGCTGCCCGTGCTCATGGTGAGCATGGACAACACCGTCCTCAGCTTCGCGCTGCCCGACATCAGCTCCTCGCTGCACCCCTCGGGCACCGCGCTCCTGTGGGTCGTCGACATCTACGCGCTGATGCTCGCCGGCCTGCTCGTCGCGATGGGCTCGCTCGGCGACCGCATCGGGCGCCGCCGGCTCCTGATCGGTGGTGCCGTCGGGTTCGGTGCGGTGTCGTTCTTCGCCGCGTTCTCGTCCGACATCGGCCAGCTCATCGCCGCGCGCGCCCTGCTCGGCGTCTTCGGTGCGACCCTGATGCCCTCGACGCTGTCGCTCCTGCGCAACATCTTCGTCGACCGGCAGCAGCGCCGCGTCGCGATCGCCGTGTGGGCCGCCGGCTTCTCGGCCGGGGCCGCGCTCGGGCCGGTGATCGGGGGCTACCTGCTCGAGCACTTCAGCTGGGGCTCGGTGTTCCTCATCAACCTGCCGGTCGTCGCGATCCTCGTGCCCCTGGCGCTGTGGCTCGTCCCGGAGTCGCGCGACCCGTTCCCGGGTCCGGTAGACCCGACCAGCATCGCGCTGTCGATGACGGCGATGATCCCGATCGTCTACGCGATCAAGGGTTTCGCCGAGCACGGCTTCACCGGTGTCGTCGGCTGGGCGCTCGCCCTCGGCGTCGCCAGCCTCGTCGTGTTCGTCCGGCGTCAGCTCGTCCGGGAGCACCCGCTGGTCGACGTCCGGATGTTCAGCAACCGGGTCTTCTCCGGCGCGCTCGTCGCCAACCTGCTGAGCCTGATGGGTTTGACAGGATTCCTGCTCTTCGCGGCGCAGTTCCTGCAGCTCGTCGTCGGGCTCGAGCCGATGGACGCCGCCCTCGTGCTCGTCCCGGGTCTCGTCGCCACCATCGCGGCCGGTCTCCTGGTCGTACGGCTCGTCCCGCTGTTCGGTGTCCGCGCCGTCGTGACCACCAGCTTCGGGCTGTCGGCCGCCGGCTACGCGATCGCCGCGTTCGCCGGGACGGTGCCGTCGGCCACGTCGATCGCCATCGCGTTCCTCGTGCTCGGGACCGGCATCGGGTTCGCCGAGACCCTGACCAACGACGTCGTCGTCTCGAGCGTCCCGGCCGAGAAGTCGGGAGCCGCGTCCGCGCTGTCAGAGACCGCGTACGAGATCGGTGCCGTGCTCGGTACGGCGGTGCTCGGAGGCGTGCTGACCGCGACGTACCGGTCGGAGGTCGTGGTGCCGCCGCTGGTCGGCACCACCGACACGGAGCGCGAGGCCGCCGGGGAGACGCTCGGGGGTGCGATGGACCTCGCGTCGTCGCTGCCCGCCCAGGTCGGTGACTGGCTGGCGTCGTCGGCTCACCTCGCGTTCGACCACGCGATCCAGACCACCACGACCATCGCGATCCTCGTCGCGCTGGGCGCCGCGGCCGTCTCGTGGTTCACGCTGCGCGACGCCGAGCGCTGACCGCTCCCCGTTTGGGGTGTGAACACCTCAAACGAGGGGATCCCACCTCGAATATGGGGTGCGATCCCAGCGCTTGCGGTGTGAGCACCTCAAACGCGGAGGCGGGCGGACGCACACGAGAACGGGCCCCGGGGATCTCTCCCCAGGGCCCGCTCCCGTCGTCGAGTCAGGTCAGTTGAACTTGACCGTCATCGAGGTGCCCTGCTGCTCGAGCACCTTCACCTTGACGCCGACCGCGGGGAGCTTGACCCCGTGGTTCGGCAGCTCGGCGTACCAGTACTTCTTGGTGTCGTTGAACACCGGCTGCGCAGGCTGTGCCCGGATGTAGCTGGGCTGGCCGTTGGTGTGCAGCGTCATCGAGTCGGCCTTCTTCAGCCCGAACGGCGCGTCGTACACCTGGATGCGTGCACGCCAGGGGGCGCCCGTCGCGAGGTTGATGATCGGCTCCGGGTGGGCGTCGATCGGCAGGTTCCGACCCTGACCGGGGTGGTCGGTCGTGTTGTTGTCAGCGACCGACGTGTCCCAGTACGAGATCAGCAGGCCCTGGCCGTAGCGGTAGTGCTCCACCCAGTCGGGCTTCGTGTTGAGCCAGCCGAAGTTGTACGGCCCGGTCTGCAGGTACTTGTCGTACCCGACGTACGACCGGTGGCCCATCACGTAGTAGTTGTTGTAGAGCATGGTCGTGGTCGCCCCGACGATGCTGTAGCCGTCGAAGGTCCAGGCCGCGCCGCCGTCCTCGGCACCGTCGGACAGGACCGTCGCACCGTCGGCGGTCACCACGATGTCGTCGAGGAACAGACCGGGACGAGTGAGGCCGCCGTCGGTCTTGTAGTACGACCGGAACAGGATCTTCTGCCCCGCGTACGCGTCCAGCGGCACGACCAGGTTGCCCCAGGCCGGGTGGGCGCCGTCGAGAGCCGGGGCGTCGGAGGCGTCGCGGTCGAACGGGTTGCCGTCGACCGTGCCGTCGAGCGACGTCCACGACTTGCCACCGTCGGTGGACGCCTGGAAGTACGCGTAGTCGTACCCGGCCTCGATGTCCCAACGCGCCTTCGCTGCGAACGACGCCGACGTCTTGCCGGTGAGGTCGAGCTCCGTCGTCATCGAGTTCGCCAGGTCGTCGCCTGCACCGGAGAAGAACTGCTTCGTCCCGGAGGCAGGTGCGCCGTAGCTGCGCGTGACCGGCTTCTTCGGCAGCACGACGACCGCGCCCTGCGCCTTGTCGGAGTTCCACTCCTGCGGGCCGAGCTCCAGCTTCTTCTTCTGGTTGGCCGCGACCACCTCGTAGTCGAGCCAGCCGAGCTGCAGCTTCTCCCACGCGCCGAGGTCGCCGGGGCGGGTGCCCAGCGGCTCGCCGGCGTCGTTGAGGCGGCTCTGCGCCATCAGCGTCCAGTACTCGTTGGAGTTGTCGCCCTTGCTGGAGGTGTCGTACGCGTCCGGCAGACCGAGGTCGTGACCGTACTCGTGGACGAAGACCGACAGGCCGCCGTTCTCAGGCTGGAGCGTGTAGTCGCCGACCCACAGGCCGGTGTTGCCGATCTGCGTGCCGCCGAGCGGGTTCTCCGCCGGGCCGGTGATGCCGGCGTCGGTGATGTAGGCGTACCAGCGGTGCGACCACAGCGCATCGCTGCCGTAGATCGGGTCACCGTCGGCCTCGTCGCCGCCCGCGTGGACGATCTGGAAGTGGTCGATGTAGCCGTCGGACTCGTTGAAGTTGCCGTCGCCGTCGAAGTCGTAGCGGTCGTAGGCGTCGTACGAGGCGAGCGTCTGCTTGATCTGGGCGTCGGTCTGACCCTTGGCCTTCTGGTCGGCGACCCAGGCGGTGACGCCGTCCTTGATCAAGGCCCACGAGTTGGTCTCGTCGGGGTTGCCGTCCTCGTCAAACGTGGTGCGGCCATAGCGGGCCTCGTTGTAGGGGACCTTCACCCAGTCCGAGACGGCGCCGTCGACGGTGTAGCGACCCGACGACTGTGCCTCGTAGTAGGTCTTCACGGACTCGGCCTTCTTGCCGGTCTTGAAGTACACGTCCTCGTAGTGCTCGCGGTTGTAGTCCGCCTGCCAGACCGTCGAGTTGTCCTTGGTGCGGTCGGGCTCAGGGATCTCGTTGTGCAGAGGGCCGCCGAAGCGCTGCGGCTCGACCGCGCCCTCCTCGGTCTCCCAACCGTCGTCGGGGTAGTCGGGGTGACGCTCGTCGCCGAACTCGGTGAGGATCACGAAGATCTTGTCGGCGCGCTCCTGCTCGAGCTCGACGTACTGGTCCTGCTTCTGGGCCTTGGTCCCGGCCTTCGCGAGCGCCTTGCGGCCGCGGGCGGTGCCGAGCGCGGCGGCCTCGGCGGGCGAGTAGGACTTGCCGACCTTGACGACACTCGTGCCGTTCTTGGTGACGGGCTTCGACTCGCCGTTGACGACCGAGGTGATCGCCTCCTCGCGGAGGGCCCGACGCTTGTCCTCGAGCGGGTTCGGAAGCTCGTGGTCCTTCGCCGACTTCTCGGCGGCGGTGACGGGCGGTGCCGGAGACGCCGATCCCGGTGAGGCGTACGCGGCGCCGAACGAGGCCGCGACGCCGATCGTGATGAGTGCCGTGCTGAGTCGTCTCAAGACTTCTCTCCCCTTCTGCAACGGTTGACCCGAGCAAACGTAGGCTCGTTCGTACGATCCGTCTAGAGCCTGAATTTGTTTCGCTCGGAGGAAATACCGCCACAGAACATTCAGTCCGGATGGCGGGTCGTAGCACGTTACCCAGCGCACGCGTGGCTAAACCCGTGCAAATATGCCGTCATGCACGAGGATCGCGCCCGGCAGGCAGCGATGGCGATCGCCGAGGCGAGCGGCGTGGCTCGCCACGACGCGGTCGTCGTGCTCGGGTCCGGCTGGAGCGGGGCGCTGCAGTCGATCGGCGACCCGACCTGGACCGCGGCGGCGACGGACCTCCCGGGCTTCGCGGCGCCCACCGCACCCGGGCACGCCGGTGCCGTCGCCTCCGTGCCTCTGCGCACGGACCACGGCAAGGTGGTGCACGTGCTGATCCTGAGCGGACGCACGCACCTGTACGAGGAGCGCGGCGTCGAGGCGGTCGCGCACGGCGTCCGGACCGCCGCCGCGTGCGGTGCTCGGGTGTGCGTGCTCACCAGCGCGAACGGGTGCCTGCGCGACGAGTGGGACGCGGGGACGGGCATGCTCGTCGCCGACCACCTCAACCTCACTGCGACTTCGCCGCTGGAGGGGGCGGCCTTCGTCGATCTCACCGACTGCTGGTCCCCGCGGCTGCGTGAGGTCGCGCGCGAGCTCGACCCATGCCTGGTCGAGGGCACGTACGCGATGCTGCGCGGTCCGGAGTACCAGACGGTGGCCGAGCTGCGGATGCTCCGCGCGCTCGGTGCGGACGCGGTCGGCATGTCGACCGTGCACGAGGCGATCGCCGCCCGAGCCGCCGGGATGGAGGTCCTCGGCATCTCCGTCGTCACCACCACCGAGCTCGACGCCGACGGACGGCACCCCGAGATCACCGACCCCGACGCCGTGGTCGAGACCGCAGCAGCCGCCGCCACCGGGTTCGGCAGCACGATCCACAGCATCCTTGCCGCTACCCTGCCGGACGCCGAAGAGCCCGAGGAGACCTGATGTCCCGCTACGACTTCCCCGACCCGTCCACGCCACCGCCCGGAGCCGGCCCAGTGAGTGCGCCCGCCAGCGCCATCGAGGCGAACGGCATCAACGTCATCGACGAGTCCGAGCGCAAAGGCACGCCTCGTTCGCTGTTCTGGCCGTGGTGCGCGTCCAACATCTCGGTCTTCGGCGTCGCGTACGGGGCGTACTTCCTCGGTTTCGGCGTGTCCTTCTGGCAGGCGCTCGTCGCGGGCCTGATCGGGACGATCCTGTCGTTCCTGCTCGTCGGCATCGTCTCCATCGCAGGCAAGCGCGGTTCGGCGCCGACGATGGTGCTCTCGCGTGCGGCGTTCGGCGTACGCGGCAACGCGCTCCCGAGCGCGGTCTCGTACGTGCTGCTGGTCGGCTGGGAGACGGTGCTCGTCGCCCTCGCAGCGCTCGCGAGCGCTGCGGTGATCGAGGAGCTCGGTGGGACCGGCGGCGACGGCGCACGGATCCTCGGGTTCGTCCTCACTGCAGCCGTCGTGATCGGCGCCGGCATCCTCGGTTTCGACACGATCATGCGGCTGCAGCGGTGGATCACGATCGCGACCGCGGTCCTCACGGTCGGCTACGTGGCGCTGACGATCGACCACGTCGACTGGGACGTCGCGTCGTCGTTGCCGTCGGGCGGGACGGCCGCGGTCGTCGGGCTCGCGATCTTCGCGACCGCGGGGTTCGGGATCAGCTGGGTGAACTCGGGCGCGGACTACTCGCGCTACCTGCCTCGTACGGCCCCGGCCGGCGGGGTCGTCCTCTGGACCACGCTCGGCGGGGCGGTCGCTCCGGTGTTCCTTGTGGTGTACGGCCTGCTGCTCGCGGGATCCGATGCGGCGCTGCTCGCCTCGCTCAGCGCCGACCCGATCGGCACCCTCGTGACGCTGCTGCCGACCTGGTACCTCGTCCCGTTCTTCCTCGTCGCTCTCGCGGGGCTGGTCGGTGGCGCCGTGCTCGACATCTACTCCTCGGGCCTGGCGCTGCTCACGCTCGGTCTGAAGACGCCGCGCTGGGTCGCGGCCGGGATCGACGGCGTCATCATGGTGATCGGCGCGATCTACTTCCTGTGGTTCGCCGACGACTTCTTCGGGCCGTTCCAGGGCTTCCTCATCACGCTCGCCGTGCCGATCGCGGCCTGGGCGGGCATCTTCATCGCCGACATCGCGCTGCGGCGGCGCGACTACGCGGCGCTCGACCTGTACGACCCCTCGGGGCGGTACGGCGCCTGGAACGTGTGGACCGTGGTCTGGTTCCTGGTCGCGGTCGTCGTCGGATGGGGCACCGTCATCAACACGTTCGCGGACTGGCTGTCCTGGCAGGGCTACCTGCTCGGTCCGCTGGGACTCGGCGGCAAGGAGGGCGAGTGGGCGTTCGCCAACCTCGGCGTCGTCGCCGCACTCGCGATCGGCTTCGTCGGCTACCTGATCACGGGTCGCGGCCAGGTCGCTCGCCAGGAGGCCGGCGCGAGAGGGCGGTGACCGGGTGCGCCCCACGATTTGACGCGTTATCCACCGAATCTGGCGGCGAGAACGTGGATACGGCGTCAAATCGGCGGGCGCGGACTCGAAGAAGCCAGAGAGGCTGATCGCCGGACGCTCAAGGTAGGCAAGTGAAGTCCGCGACCGAGCGAATCGAGGAAGGCGTGGTCAGGAGGCCAAGCGCTGACCGGACGCGACGAGCCACGCGACGATGTCGTGCTCGAAGCGGAGCCCGGCCGTCGCGAGTCGAAGGTGGCGTGATCCTTCGACCGGCCCGGAGATCTCGGTTCCCAGTCCCGCGCGGATGCCGGCGCGAGCGAGACGCCGAGCAGCGGCCGGCGCGTCCGAGACCCGCACCCACAGCGCGAGCCCGTTCACGCCCGGGACGCTGATGCCCCGGCGCCGCAGTGCGCCTGCGAGCGTGTGCCACCGCTGTTCGTACCGCGAGGCCGCCTGCGACACCATCGCCTGGACGGCGGGGTCGCCGAGCATCAGGGCGACCTTCCGCTGCGCCGTCAGCGGGGTGAAGGAACCGGTGATGTCCTGGCGGGCGCGGAGCCGGTCCGTGACGGCGGCCGAACCGCCGACGAGCGCCATCCGGATCGTGGGGCCGAGCGAGCGCTGATAGCCGCGGACGAGCACGGACTGGTCCGGGAGCCAGCGTCCGACCGATGCCGCGGACCGGTTCGCGAGGCTCGCCGCACCGTCCTCCTCGACGACGAGGACGGCGCGCTCGGCCAGCACGGTGGCGAGCGCGCGGGCCCGGCCCGCTGTCAGGTGGTGGGCGAGCGGGTCGGCCATCCGTGGCTGGATCACGACCATCACCGGTCGCGACGCAAGCGCCTCCTCGAGGGCCTCGGGGATCATGCCCGCCTCGTCGCACGGGACATGGACGACCTGCGCGCGGACGGCAGCCAGGACCGCGCTCGTGTCCGGTGAGCATGCCGACTCGACCGCGACCCGGTCGCCGGGGTGCACGACCAGCGCGGCGAGCTGCGCGAGCGCATCGGCGTATCCCCACGCGACGGCGAGCCCGTCCGGCACGAACGGCCACGAGTCGTACGCGACTCCTGCGAGGTCTTCGTCGACCTCGCTCGTCTCCGTGCGGTGCCACGCGAGCCGTTCTGCGGCGGCCGTGAGGTACGGGCCGGGGTCCGGGACGAGGTCGACGTCGTACGCCGGCGCGTCGAGGTCGATCCGTACCGGGGTCTCGGCACCGGCTTCCGGGCGGGACGACAGCGTGCTGAGGTCGTGGACGAAGGTGCCGTTGCGGCCGTCGGACCGGACGAGGTGCTCGTGGCGCAGCAGCGTCCACGCGGTCGCCACCGTTGTCGCACCGACGTGCAGCGCGGAGGCGGTCGCGCGGACGGTAGGCAGCCGCGTGCCGTCGGGGAGCGTCCCCTGGCGGATCAGGCGCGAGACGTGGTCGGCGATCCCGCGGGCGGACGGCTCTGTCACGCCGGCGGCGAGCTCAGCAGCCGGCATCGACACGCTGAGTCGACGATGCCTTCCCGTCATGGTGAATTCTTAACCCGGCTGGCGACCTGCCGCCACTCCGCTGTCCGGAAGCGGACACGTGTCCTACCGGGAAGTCCGCACAATGCCGAACAATCGCGACAGGTCCGGTCTCGTGAACGCTCATTAACGTGAGGCAACCCCGCCGCGCACCAGCGGCGGGCTCACGTGGAAGGGCAGCACATGAGACACAGCCGATTGCTCTCCGCCGCCGTCGTCACGGCGTCGGTCGCCTTGCTCGGGACCAGCCTGGTCGCGTCCACCGCCACCGCGGAGGCGCCGTACCGGGTCACCTTGCCGGCCGCAGCGGAAGGCATCCAGACACCCGAGGAGTTCTTCGGGTTCGAGATGGGAGCGGAGGGGAAGCTCGCCGCGTACCCCGACGTCCTCGACTACATGAAGTCCATCGCCAAGAGCTCCGACCGGGTCGACTACGAGACGGTCGGCGAGACGACGATGGGGAACGAGTACGCGACCGTCTTCATCAGCGCACCGAAGAACCTCGAGCGGCTCGACGAGATCGTCGCGGCCAACCAGAAGCTGTCCGACCCGCGCAACACGTCGGAGGCCGAGGCGAAGGCGCTCGCCAAGAACAGCCTTCCGATCTACCACCTCGAGGCCACGATCCACTCGACCGAGGTCGGCAACGGGCAGGCGATCAACGACATCGTGCACCGCCTCGCGACCGAGGACTCCGAGTTCACCGAAGAGGTCCTCACCAACTCGGTCATCATGCTCGTGCCGTCGCAGAACCCTGACGGCCAGCACCTCGTCGTGGACCACTTCAACCGGACCGCGGGCACCAACCTGGCGAGGACGTACCCGGACCTCTACCACAAGTACACCGGGCACGACGACAACCGTGACTGGACGATGTTCACGCAGATCGAGGCTCAGTACCGCCTCGAGCTGGAGAAGAAGTACCGCCCGGTGATGACGCACATCCTGCATCAGCAGGGCAACTCCGGTGAGCGCCTCTTCGTTCCGCCGTACGGGGGCGTGACCAGCGCCAACGTGCCGCCCAACATGAACGCCCTCAGCTCCGCCGTCGGTCAGCACGCGATGCGGCAGCTCGCGGCGGAGGGCAAGTCCGGTGTGGGGACGGACGACTACCACATCTTCTGGACCCTGGAGCAGCCCGTCGGATTCTTCCCGTTCACGGGCACCGGCGCGTACCTCACCGAGCTCGCCTCGGCCGTCGACCTCGCGTACCCGCAGAAGTCGAACGACGGCAAGCCGCTCGGCCCGCAGGTCCCGACCCAGGCGCTGATCGAGCCGTACGAGAAGGACACCTGGACGCTCAAGGACATCGTCGAGTACGCCAACACGGCCACGTACGCGGGCATGGAGTACGTCGCGCAGAACGGCGAGAAGCTGCTGTACGACAACCTTTTCGCGGTCCCGCAGGAGTACATGGAGAACGGTGTGAAGTCCGGGGTCCAGGCGTACGTCGTCGACGCCGAGCAGCGCGACCCGTACGCGACGTACGAGATGCTGCAGCGCCTCGACTGGACACAGGTCGAGATCGATCGGGCGACCGCCCCGTTCACCGCCGGCGGCAAGGAGTACGCCGCCGGGTCGTACGTGATCCAGACCAAGCAGCCGCGCGGCAACTGGGTCGACCAGGTGCTCGGCAAGGACACCTACCCGACCGACGACCTGCCGTACGCCGAGGCGACGACGAGCCTACCGATCCAGATGGGCGTCGCGGTCGACGAGGTGAAGGAGCCGGTCCAGGCGCAGGTCGAGCGGGTCGAGTCGGTGGAGGTTCCCGAGGTGACGATGCCGGCAGCGCCGGGCGCATCCGGGGCGTACCTCGTACGGCCTGAGTCGTACGGCACGATCCAGATGGTGGCGGCGCTGCAGAAGTCCAACATCACCACCTTCCGCGCCGGCAAGGAGTTCGCCGACGGTGGCACGACGTACCCGGCGGGCACGTACGTGGTCCCGGCGACGCCGCAGGCGCGCTCCGTCCTGGCGACGGCGAGCAAGAAGGTCGGCGTCCCGGTGGCGGCGACCGCGGCGGCTCCGAGGGTCGAGGGCATCCAGCTCAAGCCGCGTACGCGGGTCGGCCTGCTCCGTGGGGCGAACAACATGCCCGGCGGCTGGGACATGTGGCTGATGGACCAGTACAAGGTCAACTACGAGGTCGTCGGTGCTCAGGACTTCCAGAGCGGGAAGCTCATCGATGTGTACGACACGATCGTGCTGCCGCAGGGCATCTCCAAGTCGCGCATCGTCGACGGGCTCGACCCGGAGCGCTACGACGAGGAGTTCGCGTGGGCGTACGGCGTCGGTGAGGAGGGCTGGAAGAAGCTGCGCCAGTTCGTCCGCCAGGGCGGCACGCTGCTCGCGATCGGGTCGTCGGTGGCGACGGCCAAGGAGCTGCTGGACCTGCCGATCGAGCCGTCGCTGCCGACCGACCGTGACGAGTTCGCGACCGGCGGCAGCCTGCTGAACCACGAGTTCGACAACACCGACATGGTGGCGTGGGGCATGCCGGACGAGTGGCCGGTGTGGCTGTACAACACGCAGGCGTGGACGCCGACGGGTCGCAAGGCGGACGTGGTCTCCACGTACCCGGAGTCGAACGTGCTCGCCAGCGGCTACCTCAAGGGCGAGGAGCACATCGCGGGTGACGCCAACGTGGTGTCGTTCGACATCGGCAAGGGCAAGGTGGTGACGTACGGGTCGGAGATCACGTTCCGGTCGCTGCCCCGCTCGTCGTTCAACCTGCTCTACAACGCGGTGTACGGCGGACCGGCGGCGGAGGTGAACCGGACCCAGATGCGGGGTCTCAAGCCGGCGTTCTCCGCCAACGGCACGCTGCTGCAGTAGCGGGTCCCACCTCGTCCCCGATTTGGGGGGTACGACAAGGTTTTCGTGACCGGATTCCTTGTCAAACCCGCCAAATCGGGGACGGGCGCGTCCGGGGTCAGTCCGCGTCGCGGTGCAGCTCGCTCAGCGCGAGGTAGTTGCGGGCATTGGTCTTCAACCCTTCACGCTCCTCGTCGGTGAGCGGGCGCCGCACCTTGCCCGGGACGCCCGCGACGAGCGATCCCGGCGGAACCTCGGTGTCCTGGAGGACGACGGCGCCCGCGGCGACCATCGAACCGGCGCCGATGTGAGCACCGTTGAGCACGACCGCGCCCATCCCGATCAGGCAGTCGTCCTCGACGGTGCAGCCGTGCAGCACCGCCCGGTGGCCGACGGAGACACCGGCGCCGAGGCTCACGGGCTTGTCGGTGTCGACGTGGAAGACGCACCCGTCCTGGACGTTGCTGCGTTCGCCGATGGTGATGGGGGCGTTGTCGGCGCGGAGCACGGCGCCGTACCAGACGCTCGCCTGCGGCCCGAGCGTCACGCTGCCGGTGAGCACGGCCGTCGGTGCGACGTACGAGGTCGGATCGAGGTCAGGGCTGGTCCCGCCGATGGTGCGGAGCAGAGGTGCGTCGGTCATGCAGCCGATCGTGCCACGACCGGGCGGGTGCTCATCCGAGCAGGGCGCGTCGGGCCATCTGCGTGAGGAGCTCGGCCATCGCGTCGGTCGAGATCCGGGCGCTGTGCGGGGTGGAGTTCAGCAGGCCGAACGTCGCCTGCACGGCAGCGCGGGCGGTGCGCTGGTCGAGCTCCGGGCGGAGGCTGCGGAGGGCGGTGACCCAGGTGTCGACGTAGTCGAGCTGGAGCTCGCGCACGCTCTCCTGGCTCGCCTCGTCGAGGTTGGTCCACTCGCGCTCCTGCACGACGATCAGCGCCGGGTTGGAGAGTGCGAAGTCGATGTGGAACGCGACCAGTGCGTCGAGGGCCTCCTTGGCGTCGGTCGCCTCGTCGACCCGCGTACGACCGCCGCTGCGGAGGGTGTGGCTGATGCCGATCAGCATCTCGGACAGGATCGCGTCCTTGCCGGCGAAGTGACGGTAGAGCGCCGGACCCGACACTCCGCACGCGGCGCCGATGTCGTGCACGGAGACGCCGTGGAAACCGCGCTCGGCGAAGAGCGAGGCTGCGGTGGTGAGGATCTGCTCCTGACGGGTGGTGGCCACGCGGCCATGCTAGGCCGCAGCGGTACGCCCGTCCCTGTCGGCGCCCGGACCAGAGAGAAGTGCGTGAAAAAAAGCGGCCGGCGGAGAACCGCCGGCCGCTGGTCCGTGAGCGGTCTCGGGTCCGCTCACGAACGCTTCTCCTCCGCGTCACGGGGGCCGCGCGGAAGAGGTTCGGGGTGTTACAGAGAGAAATCTGCCATGAATTCACCGCTGTGGGAATGGCAGAATGCAGCCATGTCATTAATACGCCACACGATGGCGGCGTGCCCTGTGATTCCCGCAATTCCAGGACAGGGGCCGTAGTCCACGTGGGACGATCGCGCATCGAGAAGAGAGAACGAGGGAGGTGGAACGTGCTCGAGGTGCTGGGCTTCTCCCGCGACGAGTTCGACCTGTACCGCGCGCTCGTCGAGGTCGCGAGCGCCACGGCGGCGGAGCTCGCCGCGACGGTCGGCATGGACACCGACGAGGTCGCCGCTTTCCTCGCCTCGCTCGAGCAGCGAGGACTCGTCAGCAGGCACGAGAACGAGCACCCCGCCCACTTCACCGCGTCGCCGCCGACGGTCGCGATCGGGTCGCTCATCGTCGAGCGGCAGCGCTGGCTGCGGCGGGCCGAGATCGAGCTCGAGCGCCTCAACGACCTCTACCGGAAGGCGGCCGACGACCGGACCGCCTCCGACCTCGTCGACCTCGTGCCCGGACGCGAGGCCGGCATGCAGCGGATCAACCAGCTGCTCCGCGGTGCCCGCCGGGAGGCGCGGATGACCATCCGGACGACCAAGCTGACCTCGGACGGCTACGACTTCGTGGAGGAGCGCCGCGCGCTGGACCGCGGCGTGACGTTCCGCCTGCTCTCCGAGCGTGGCGTGCTCGATCGCCCGAACTCGTTCGGCGAGTTCCGTGACGGGCAGGGCCTGGACGTACGCCTCGCCGCCTCGCTCCCGTCCCGCCTGCTGATCGTCGACTCGGAGATCGCGATGGTGCCGGTGATGGCGGCGCCGGACGACCTGAGCGGCGGCGCGCTGATCGTGCACCGCAGCGGACTCCTCGACAGTCTCATCGCGCTGTTCGAAGGGCTCTGGACAGCCGGTGCGCCGCTGCTCGAGAGCGCGGCCGCCGAGGGAGGTCCGAGCGAGCTCGACGAGACCGACGCACGGATCCTCCGACTGCTCAATGCGGGCCTCACCGACCACAAGGTCGCCAACCAGCTGGGGCTCTCCGCGCGTACGGTCCAGCGCCGCATGAGCAACCTCATGGAGAAGGCCGAGGTCGAGACGCGCCTGCAGCTCGGTGTCGCGGCGAAGCGTCGGGGCTGGCTCTAGCGGTCAGAGCCCGCCGGCGATCCGCAAGGTCGAGCCGGTCACGTACGACGCCTCGTCCGAGAGCAGCCAGGCGACGGCCGGCGCGATGTCGTCGGGGACCCCCGCGCGGCCCAGCGGGATGCGCGCCGCGACACGGGCCGGGCGGCCAGGGTCGCCGGCATCGGCATGGATGCGCGTCTCGATCGTCCCGGGCGCGACGCCGACCACCCGGATGCCTCGCCCGGCGACCTCCTTGGCGAGCCCGAGGGTGAGCGCGTCGACACCGGCCTTGGCAGCCGCGTAGTGGACGTACTCGCCCGGAGAGCCGGTCGTCGCCGCACCCGACGAGATGTTGACGATCGTGCCCGCGGCGCCGACGGCGTCGAAGGCGATCACCGCCCGACGTGCGCACAGCACGGCGGCGGTGAGGTTGAGGTCGACGACGCGACGGACCGTCTCGGTCGGCGTCTCGGCGAGCGGGCCGACGTGGAGCGTGGCTCCGGCGTTGTTGACGAGACCCGTCAGGGGACCGAGCCGGTCGGCGGCGGAGAAGACCGCCTCGACGCCGTCGTCTGTCGTCACGTCCGCACGGACGATCTCGACCGCGGTGGTGGTCGCGAGCTCGTCGCGCAGCAAGGCCGCCGCCGCGTCGTCGCGGGCGTAGCCGAGCACGAGCGCGTGTCCGTCCCGGGCGAGCCGACGTGCGACGGCGGCGCCGATCCCCCGGGTGCCGCCCGTGACGACGGTGACGTGTTGAGTGCTCACGGTCGGACTCTAGTCACGACCGCGGACGGGCGGGCTCTGCGGTGTGGTGACGCGTGAGACGCCGTCTCGCGCCTCGTCCGTTGACCGCACCTGAGCGGGCGCTTAGTGTCGTGGATCACATTCCGGCCCTCAGGAGATTCCGTGAAGCGTGCGCTCGGTTCGGTCGTCGTCGTCCTCCTGCTCCTCCTCGCCGTCCTCGCGTCACCGGCGTCGGCCGGGTCCCCTGGCGGGTCCCGTGGTCATGACCGTGAAGTCCGTCCCATCGTCTTCGTGCACGGGTCCGCGGGCTCGGCCAGCCAGTTCCAGACACCGGCGCTGCGTTTCGCGAGCAACGGGTACGAGGCGGAGGACATCGAGGCCGTCGAGTACGACACCCAGTTCCAGACCAACACGCTCGCCCAGGTCCACGCGCGGATCGACGCCGCGGTCGCGGCGCTGCTGCGCCGTACGGGTTCGGACCGTGTCGACCTCGTGGGGCACTCGCTCGGCACCTACGTCTCCCAGCAGTACCTCAACAGCTCCCCCGATCGGGCCGCTCGCGTGGCCCACTACGTGAACATCGACGGCGTCACGGCGACCGCGCCGCCCGGAGGCGTCGACACTCTGGCGCTGTGGGCCGAGCCGTGGCGCTACCCCGGTGTGACGCGCGAGATCACCGGTGCGACGAACGTCGATCTCGGCGAGCAGGGGCACACCGAGGCAGTCACCTCCGAGAAGAGCTTCCGCGAGATGTTCCGGTTCTTCACCGGCCGTGCGCCGGCAACCGTCGACGTCCGCCCCGAGCGCGGTCGCCGCGTGGTCTCGGGCCGGGTCCACTTCTTCGTGAGCAACCTGCCCGTGGTCGACGGGACGCTGAAGGTCTATCGCGTCAACAGGCTGAACGGTGCTCGCGTCGGCCGTCCCGTGTCGACGTTCGCGGTCACCGACGGTGCGTTCGGCCCGTTCGTGGCCGCGCCGTTCGCGCGGTACGAGTTCGAGCTCACCCGCGGCGAGATCACCCACCACTTCTACACGGAGCCCTTCACGCGCTCGGACCGGTTCGTCCGCCTCATGACCGACCAGCCGGGCGGCATCGTCCGCAGCATCATGACGGCGTCGCCACGGCACACGAACCTCACGATCAGCCGCAACAAGGAGTGGTGGAGCGACCAGGGCGACCGCAACGACACCCTCAGCATCGACGGCGCCGAGATCCTCGACGGGATCGCGCCCCGGACCAAGCGTGCGATCGGCATCGCGGTCGGCGACCAGCTCGCGGACGGCACCAGCGTGCTGGGTCAGCCGATCGCCGCGTTCGCCGCGGTCCCGTTCATCACCGGCGTCGACCAGTACCTTCCGGCGCCGCGCCGGTTCAGCGGCATCCGGCTCCGTGCGGTGCCGCGTGGTTCCCATCGGGCGCACACGCTCGTCGTCCCGGCGTGGCCGTCGTCGGACCACTGGGTGTCGGTGCAGTTCGACGCGCACTGAGAGGGCTTGACCTCAAGTCGACTTGAGCATCGACACTGGGTCACCATGACCCCGAGCGAGGCGACGATGCGAGCGGTGCAGGTGCAGCAGTACGGAGATCCCGAGGTGATGAAGGTCGTCGACCTCCCGCCTCCGGTGCCCGGACCAGGTGAGCTCGTGGTCGACGTCGCGGTCGCGGACGTGATCTTCCTGGATGCCCTGCTGCGCGGCGGTGGTGGCGAGGGCTGGGGGATGTCGACCCCGTACGTCGGTGGTGGTGCCGTCGCCGGCACGGTCGCCGCGGTCGGTGTCGGGGTCGACCCGGCGCGGATCGGCGAGCGGGTCGTCGCTCGCTCGGGGACGCAGGGGGCGTACGCCGAGCGTGTCGCGGTCGCCGACGTGCTGGCCGTCGCACTGCCGGACGAGGTCGGCGACGAGGAGGCCGCGGCGCTGTCCCGGGACGGTGTGACGGCGCTCCGCCTGCTCGACGTCACCCGTGTCGGTGCGGGCGACCGGGTGCTGGTCAACGCGGCGACGGGCGGCTGCGGGGCGCTCGTCGTCCAGGCGGCGCTCGAGCGTGGTGCGACCGTGGTCGGGGCTGCGCGCGGTGAGCGCAAGCTCGCGCTGGTCCGCGAGCTCGGAGCCGAGGCGGTCGACTACTCGCTGCCCGGGTGGACGGAGAAGGTCGTCGCCGCGCTGGGTGGTCAGCCGCCGACGGTCCTGCTCGACGGTGCCGGTGGGACGCCAGGACAGGAGGCGTTCACGGTGCTGGCCGATGGCGGCCGGCTGGTCGCGTACGGGGCAGCGGGTGGGTTTCTGGAGCCGGACGAGCGCGAGGTCCGCCGCCGGGGACTCCAAGTGGACGGCATCGCGGGTGTTCAGCTCGCGGACGAAGACATCCGGGCGCTGACCGTCCAGGCGCTGGAGATGCTGAGGGGTGGGAGGTGGTCGCCGGTGATCCGGCAGCGGTACCCGCTCGACGCGGCCGCGGACGCGCACCGAGGGCTGGAGGAGCGTACGGCGATCGGCAAGACGCTGCTCGTCGTCGCACCGTTGGTGCCGGAGGTTAACAACCGTTAACATCGACGCATGCACCCCACCGGCATGCGCGAGCTCGTCGCCGAGCTGCGCGAACGCCTCGGCACCGTGCGCACCGGCGGCCCCGCCCGTGCCCGCGACAAGCACGAGAAGCGCGGCAAGCTGTTCGTCCGCGACCGCGTCGACCGTCTCCTCGACCCCGGCTCGCCCTTCCTCGAGATCGCGCCGCTCGCGGCGTACGGGATGTACGGCGCCGACGGCGACCCGTACGCGGTCCCGAGCGCCGGTGCGGTCGCCGGCATCGGCCGCGTGTCGGGGCGCGAGTGCGTGATCGTCGCGAACGACGCGACCGTCAAGGGCGGCACCTACTACCCGTTGACCGTCAAGAAACACCTCCGTGCCCAGACGATCGCCGCCGAGAACCACCTCCCGTGCCTCTATCTCGTCGACTCCGGCGGCGCCTTCCTGCCGATGCAGGACGAGGTGTTCCCAGACCGTGAGCACTTCGGACGCATCTTCTTCAACCAGGCGCAGATGTCGGCGCGGGGCATCCCCCAGATCGCGGCCGTGATGGGCTCGTGCACCGCCGGCGGCGCGTACGTCCCCGCGATGAGCGACGAGACCGTCATCGTCCGCGACCAGGGCACGATCTTCCTCGGCGGTCCCCCGCTGGTGAAGGCCGCGACCGGCGAGGTCGTCACGGCGGAGGAGCTCGGTGGCGGAGAGGTCCACGCACGCCGGTCCGGCGTGGTCGACCACCTGGCGGACGACGACGCCCACGCGCTCGCGATCCTGCGCAGCATCGTCTCCACCTTCGAACGCCGCACGCCGCCGAGCCTCGAGCGCAGCGCCGTGGTGGAGCCGCTCGAGGCGCCCGACACCCTGTACGACGTGGTGCCGACCGACTCGCGCACCCCGTACGACGTGCGCGACGTGATCCGGCGCGTGGTCGACGGCTCGACGTTCCACGAGTTCAAGCCGCTCTACGGCGAGACCCTCGTGTGTGCGTTCGCCCGGATCTGGGGCTACCCGGTCGCGATCGTCGCCAACAACGGCATCCTCTTCTCGGAGTCGTCGCTCAAGGGCGCACACTTCATCGAGCTCGCCAACCAGCGGGGTGTGCCGCTCGTCTTCCTCCAGAACATCTCCGGCTTCATGGTCGGGCGCGAGTACGAGAACGGCGGCATCGCGAAGGACGGCGCCAAGCTCGTCACGGCGGTCGCCTCCTCGGTCGTGCCGCGGTTCACGGTCGTCATCGGCGGCTCGTACGGTGCCGGCAACTACGGCATGTCCGGCCGGGCGTACGACCCGCGGTTCCTCTGGATGTGGCCCAACGCCAAGATCTCCGTGATGGGCGGCGAGCAGGCGTCGTCCGTGCTCGCGACCGTCCGCCGCGACGGCATCGAGGCGCGCGGCGAGGAGTGGAGCTCCGAGGACGAGGAGGCGTTCCGGGCGCCGATCCGCGCGCAGTACGAGGAGCAGGGCTCGGCCTACTACTCCACCGCCCGGCTCTGGGACGACGGGATCATCGACCCCGCCGACACCCGGCGCGTACTCGGCATGGCGCTGCAGGCGTCGTCGAACGCGCCGATCCCAGAACCCCACTACGGCGTCTTCCGGATGTGAGTGCGATGACCCAGAGATTCAACAGCGTGCTCGTCGCCAACCGCGGCGAGATCGCCGTACGCATCGTCCGCGCCGTGCAGGCCGCGGGGCTCCGGGCGATCGCGGTGCACTCCGACGCCGATGCGCGAGCCCCACACGTCCTCCTCGCCGATCACGCCGAGCCGCTACGAGCCGCCACCACCGTTCCGTACCTGTCGCTCGACGCGATCCTCGACGCCGCCCGCCGCAGCGGCGCCCAGGCCGTGCACCCCGGCTACGGATTCCTGTCGGAGCGCGCCGACGCGGCCCGTGCCGTGGTCGGAGCGGGTCTCGTCTGGATCGGGCCGACCGCGGACGTCATCGACCTGATGGGGCGCAAGGACCGCGCCCGCGAGGTCGCCGAGCGCGCGGGGGTGCCGGTGACGCGCCGGTACGACGTGCCGGTGGGGTCTCGATCCTCCGCTGGCGCTCCGGCCTCGACCAGCGGTCGTGGTGCTGGCGCTCCGGCCTCGACCAGCGGTCGTGGTGCTGGCGCCGTCGCGTACCCCGTCCTGGTCAAGGCCGCGGCCGGCGGAGGCGGCAAGGGCATGCGGGTCGTCCGCGACCCCGCCGACCTGGAGGCCGCCGTCGCTTCCGCGCGCCGCGAGGCCGCGTCGGCGTTCGGTGACGACACGCTGCTCGTCGAGGAGTACGTCGAGCGCGGTCGGCACGTCGAGGTGCAGGTCGTCGGTGACGAGCACGGCACCGTGCTGCACCTGTTCGAGCGGGACTGCTCAGCACAGCGTCGCCACCAGAAGGTGCTCGAGGAGGCGCCGGCACCGACCATCTCCGACGCCACCCGCGCCCGCCTGACCGAGGCGGCGGTCGCGCTGTGCCGCGAGGTCGGCTACGTCAACGCCGGCACCGTCGAGTTCCTGGTGCACGGCGAGGACGACAGCGCGATCGCGTTCCTCGAGATGAACACGCGCCTCCAGGTCGAGCACCCCGTGACCGAGGCGATCACCGGCCTCGACCTCGTCGCGATCCAGCTGCGCGTCGCGCAGGGCCTGCCGCTCGGGATCACGCAGGAGGACGTGGCCGCGACCGGTCACGCGATCGAGGCGCGCGTCTACGCCGAGGACCCGTACACGGGATTCCTCCCCCAGGCAGGCCGCGCCACCACGGTGGTCTGGCCGGAGCACGTGCGGGTCGACGCCGCCCTGGAGTCGGGCGCCGAGGTCACGACGGCGTACGACCCGATGCTCGGCAAGCTGATCGCGCACGGACCCGACCGCGAGGCGGCTCGTGCTGCGCTCGTCGACGCTCTCGACCGGACCGCCGTCCTGGGTGTCACCACCAACGCCGGATTCCTGCGGCGGCTCGTGGCATCCGACGCGTTCCGCGACGCGACGATCCACACCGCGTGGCTCGACTCGTCCGCGGCCGAGGAGCTCACCACCCGCCCCGCCGTACCCGAGGGAGCCGCCCGCTCCGCTGCTCGGGCCTGGGCGCGGTCGTACGTGTCCCCCGCCGACGACCCGTTCGGGGCTGCCGACGGATGGCGCTCCGCAGCCGGGCCAGCGCCGGTGCTGGTGTCGCTCGTCGACGTCGACGGCGCGCCGACCGAGCTCGCGCTCGCCCCCGGGTCTTACGAGGTCCCCGGTCCCGAGGACGGAACGTCGGTCGTGGACCACGCCGGTGTCGTCGTCGCGTACGAGGGGCAGGCGTGGACCTTCCGCCATCCCGATCCAGCCCGCGACCGCGCCGGCGAGGGCATCGGCGACGCCGACGTCGTGTCGCCGATGCCCGGCACCGTGCTGTCGGTCGCGGTGTCCGCAGGTGAGACCGTGGACGAAGGGCAGGTCCTCGGAGTGGTGGAGGCGATGAAGATGGAGATCGCGCTCAAGGCGCCCTACGCCGGCACGGTCGCCCGCGTCGGTGCGGCGGTCGGCGACCAGGTCGCGCTGGGTGCGCTGCTGTTCCGCGTGGACGGTCTCGACGCACCTGCTGGAGACGACGCATGAGTCTCCCCGCGGTGCACCGTGACCCGGCGCTGCCGGAGGGCGTGACCATCTATGAGGTCGGCGCGCGTGACGGCCTCCAGAACGAGTCCGCGCTGGTCCCGCTCGAGACCAAGCTCGACTTCGTGCAGCGGCTCACCGCCGCGGGTCTGCCGATCGTCGAGGCGACCAGCTTCGTCCACCCGAAGTGGGTTCCGCAGCTCGCCGACGCCGCCGACCTGGTGGCTCGCCTCGACCTGGACGGCGTCGTCCCGTACCCGGTCCTGGTCCCCAACGAGCGTGGCCTCGACCGTGCCCTGGAGGCTGGCGTCACCCACGTCGCGATCTTCGCCAGCGCGACGGAGACCTTCGCGACCAAGAACCTCAACAGCACCTACGAGACGCAGTTCGCGATGTTCGAACCGGTCGTACGCCGTGCGCTCGACGCCGGCGTGGCGGTGCGGGCGTACCTGTCGATGTGTTTCGGAGACCCTTGGGAGGGCGAGGTCGCCATCGACCGCGTCGTCACCGCGGGCAAGCGGCTCCTCGACCTGGGGGCGTACGAGCTGTCGATCGGCGACACGATCGGCGTGGGGACGGCGCACCACGTGGAGGCGATGCTCGACGCGTTCGCCGCCGCCGGGGTCGGGACCGATCGGCTCGCCATGCACTTCCACGACACGTACGGTCAGGCGCTCGCCAATGCGTACGCGGCTCTACGGCGCGGCGTCACGACCTTCGACGCCTCCGCGGGCGGCCTCGGCGGGTGTCCGTACGCGAAGTCCGCGACCGGCAACCTCGCCACCGAGGACCTGGTGTGGATGCTCGACGGTCTCGGCGTGGCGCACGGCGTCGATCTGCCCGCTCTCGTCCAGACGAGCACGTGGATGGCGGAGCAGCTCGGTCGCCCGTCGCCGTCCGCGGTCGTGCGGGCCCTCGCGGCAGGATGATCGCCGAAGATCCGAGCCACCAGGTGACTCGGATCTCGGGCCGTCCGTGCGTGATCGAACCGGCGCGCGCTCAACCGCGCTTGAGGTAGCGCGTGTAGCGGGTGCGGTCGTCGTAGAAGTCGTGCCCCGGACCGACCCGCGCGAGGATGCCGGCGCGTGCCTTCAAGCGCGTGCCGTGGTGCTTGGTCAGGCAGGACTGCGGGACCGAGATCTTGGTCCGCTTGCCGATCCACGCCTGCCGGATGCCGGTGCACGGGACCGGCGTGTAGGTGCTCGGGTCGTCGCCCTGCTGCCAGGCGAGCGTCTTGTCGGTGACCTTGCCGGCGGCGTCGCGGTGGATCGACACGATGTAGATCCATCCCGCGTTGCGCTTCGGCTTGATCTCCAGGTTGGTGAAGGCCAGCTTCTTGAGCTTGCGGTGCGGCACCGTGATCACGCCGGTGGCGCGGTAGGTGCCGTTCTTGAACTTCAGCTTGGTGATGTCGGCGACCTTCGGCGCGTCGCCGCGCGGGTCGTTCACGTTCCCGGTCGCCGCGTGCGCAGTTCCCGGCACCAGCCCGACGGCCAGGACCGTCGCTGCGGCAACTGCCCCGATTCGTACCCCACGTCTGGCCATGATGTCCCCCTTGACTCGTCAGTTCTCGTCCGACCATGGCAGCACACGGAGAGGGTCAGCAGCCACTGCGTTGGCGCGAACTTTCTTTGACTCATTCAAGAAAGCGAGGCAGACTGGCGAGGTGCCCACCGCCAGCGATGTCGAGCAGATGCTCCGTGCCTCGGAGCTGCGGGTGACACGTCCTCGGGTCGCGGTGCTGACCGCCGTCCATGCGCTGCCGCACGCCGACACCGACACGGTCCTCGAGGCCGTACGCGCGGAGCTGCCGGCCGTCTCTCACCAGGCCGTGTACGACTCGCTCCACACGCTGACCGCGCACGGACTCGTACGCCGTATCCAGCCGTCCGGCTCTCTGGCCCGCTACGAGGCCCGCATCGGCGACAACCACCACCACGTCGTCTGCCGCTCCTGCGGAGAGATCGCCGACGTCGACTGCGCCGTCGGTGAGGCTCCCTGCCTGACTGCCGCCGACGACCACGGCTTCGTCATCGACGAGGCCGAGGTCATCTACTGGGGGACGTGCCCCGACTGCATGGCTGCCGACTCCTGATCACCGAACTCCCTCATGCCCGTCCATCGGAAGGAATAGAACGATGACCGAGAACCCGCACGGCGCCAACGAGCACGGCGTCACCGTCACCGACGAGGACCTGCCGGAGGAGGAGCGCGCGGCGGGCGGGTGCCCCGTCGCCCACGACGGCCGCATGCCGCACCCGACCCAGGGCGACGCGAACCGTGTGTGGTGGCCGAACCGGCTCAACCTGAACATCCTGGCCAAGCACGCCCCGGCCAAGGATCCGATGGACGACGACTTCGACTACGCCGCCGAGTTCGAGACCCTCGACCTGCCTGCGGTCAAGCGGGACATCCTCGAGGTGCTGACGACCTCGCAGCCGTGGTGGCCCGCGGACTTCGGGCACTACGGCCCGCTGATGATCCGGATGGCCTGGCACAGCGCCGGCACCTACCGGGTGAGCGACGGGCGCGGAGGCGCGGGCGCAGGCCAGCAGCGCTTTGCCCCCCTCAACAGCTGGCCCGACAACGTCAGCCTCGACAAGGCCCGCCGTCTGCTCTGGCCGGTGAAGAAGAAGTACGGCAAGAAGCTCTCCTGGGCCGACCTCATGGTCCTCTCGGGCAACGTCGCGCTCGAGTCCATGGGCCTCGAGACGTTCGGCTTCGCCGGTGGCCGTGAAGACGTGTGGGAGCCCGACAACGACGTCTACTGGGGTGCCGAGACCGAGTGGCTCGGCAGCGACAAGCGCATCTCGGGCGGTGACAAGCGCGAGTTGGAGAAGCCGCTCGGCGCGACTCACATGGGGCTCATCTACGTGAACCCCGAGGGCCCCGAGGGCGTGCCGGACCCAGTCGCCGCGGCTCGCGACATCCGTGAGACCTTCGGCCGGATGGCGATGAACGACGAGGAGACCGTCGCGCTCATCGCCGGTGGGCACACCTTCGGCAAGACCCACGGCGCCCACCCCGACGACCGACTCGACCCGGACCCGGAGGCGTCGCCCCTCGAGGCGCAGGGCCTCGGCTGGAAGAACGGGTACGGCACCGGTGTGGGGCCCGACACGGTCACGAGCGGGCTCGAGGTCACCTGGACCTACCACCCGACCCGCTGGGACAACGAGTTCTTCCACATCCTCTTCGCGTACGACTGGGAGCTGACGGCGTCGCCGGCCGGTGCGCACCAGTGGAGCCCGAAGAACGGTGCCGGCAGCGACATGGTGCCCGAGGCGTTCGGTGACGGCCGTCGTGAGCCGCGGATGCTGACGACCGATCTCGCCCTGCGGCTCGACCCGGTCTACGAGCAGGTCTCGCGCCGGTTCCTGGAGCACCCCGAGGAGTTCGCCGACGCGTTCGCACGGGCCTGGTTCAAGCTGACGCACCGCGACATGGGTCCTGTCGAGCGCTACCTCGGCCCGGAGGTCCCGAGCGAGACGCTGCTCTGGCAGGACCCGGTTCCCGCGCCGGAGGGCGAGCCCCTCGGCGACGCCGAGGTCGCGGCGCTGAAGGCCAGGATCGCCGAGTCCGGCCTCTCGGTCGCGCAGCTGGTGTCGACCGCCTGGGCGTCCGCGTCGAGCTTCCGCAGCAGCGACAAGCGCGGCGGCGCGAACGGCGGCCGGATCCGCCTCGAGCCGCAGAGTGCCTGGGAGGTCAACGAGCCCGACGCGCTGGCGCAGGTCGTCCGGGCGCTCGAGAGCATCCAGGAGGCGTTCAACGCCGAGGGCGGCAAGCAGGTCTCGTTCGCCGACCTGGTCGTCCTCGCCGGCGGCGTCGGCGTCGAGAAGGCCGCCGAGGCCGCTGGCTACTCGGTCACGGTGCCGTTCACTCCTGGTCGTGGAGACGCCACACAGGAGCTGACCGACGTCGAGTCGTTCTCCTACCTCGAGCCCACCCATGACGGGTTCCGCAACTACCTCGGCAAGGGGCACCCGCTTCCGGCGGAGTTCCTGTTCGTCGATCGCGCGAGTCTGCTCGGTCTGAGCGCGCCCGAAGCAACGGTCCTCGTCGGTGGCCTGCGGGTCCTAGGCGCGAACTACGGCGGCACCGACCTGGGTGTCCTCACCGAGACTCCGGGCGCTCTGACGAACGACTTCTTCGTGAACCTGCTCGACCTCGGCAACACCTGGAAGTCGGTCGACGGATCCGAGGGCATCTACGCGTGCCTCTCCGGGAAGACCGGAGAGCAGCTGTGGACCGGCAGCCGCGTCGACCTCCTGTTCGGCTCGAACTCCGAGCTGCGCGCGGTCGCCGAGGTCTACGCGAGCGACGACGCCAAGGAGAAGTTCATCGGCGACTTCGTCGCAGCCTGGGTCAAGGTCATGGAGGCGGACCGCTTCGACCTGAAGTGACCGTCTGACACTCTGCGTTGGCCCCCACGCAACCGTCGCGCCCCACCGATCACCTGCGGTGGGGCGTGGCGTCTTCGTGGGGGCCAACGCAGAGTGAAGGCCGCCAGACGTGCCGCCCTACGTGCTCAGCGGGGCAGGGCGAGACGGCGGTCGCGGAGCTCGGAGCGGGCGTACCCCGCGAGCTTGGCGGTGTGGACCGCGTCGCTCACCGCGCCGACGCTGCCGCCGAGGATCGGCACCTTGCGGATGAGGACCGACGCGCCCTGCTTGCCGCTGACCCGCCCGAACATCGCCGTCGTGACCTCGCGGGCGATCCGGTCGTCGAGCAGCGGGTCGTGGACGGGCGACGTCGCCAGACCCATGGGGGTCGACGGGAGGCGCTGGTCCTTGATCGCCTTGGTGACCTCGTCCTTGCCGAGAAGGCACGCCATCACTGCGTTGCGGACGCGCGGGTCGTCGAGGTCGTAGCCGCGCAGGTAGGCGATCGCTGCCACCATGTGGCACTGGAGGACGGCGAGGCCTGTCACGTTCGCAGGCACGGTGACGACCATGGACGCGACCCCGCCGACGTTCGTGAGGAACCCCTGCGCGCTGGCGTAGCGCACGTGGACGCGTACGACGTCGTCGATGGCGTCCTCCACGCGTCCACCCGCGAGCGCGAGCCGTGCGTCGGCGGCGACCCGGACGGGCTTGAACGGACCGGCGCCGTCGATCGCGCGCTCGAGCAGCACACGGACGTAGCCCGACGTGACCTTCGGCCCTGCGGCGGACGCGACCCGCGGGCCTACGAGCTTGGCGGTCGATCTGGCGATGCCCACCTTCAGCCTCCTGTGGACGGGGTACTCCCCATCGTAGGACGGCCGCTCAACCACGTCCGGACGTGCAGACGAGGATCGTCAACGACCCGACAGGGCTCACGTGGCGCGAGATACTTGAAGGGTGACACCGAAGCCGCTTCCGCTGAACCGATGGGACTTCGGGCGCGACGACTGGCCGGTCGACGACGACTTCGTCGGGGTCGGTGCCGACCTGGAGCCGGGGACGCTGGTCGCCGCCTACGCGGCGGGGATGTTTCCCATGCCGGTGGAGCCGGGCGGCCCGATCGGGTGGTGGTCACCCGTACGGCGTGGCGTCCTGGAGCTCTCCAAGCTCCGGGTGACCCGCTCGTTGCGCAAGTCGACGCGACATTTCGCCGTGACCATCGACACGGCTTTCGACGAGGTCGTCGCGGCCTGCGCGGACCCTGTCCGCGAGGGCGCGTGGATCGACGGCCAGATCGCCGACGCGTACGGCCGTCTGCACCGTCTCGGATGGGCTCACTCGATCGAGGTCCGGACCGCTGGAGGCGCGCTCGCAGGCGGTCTGTACGGCGTCGCGATCGGTGGCCTTTTCGCAGGTGAGAGCATGTTTCACCGTGAGCGCGACGCCTCCAAGGCGGCGCTCGTCGGGCTCGTGGAGATGCTGTCGGACGAGCATGCCGACCAGCGCCTCGTGGACACCCAGTGGCTGACCCCGCACCTGGCCTCGCTGGGGGTCGAGGAGTGGCCCCGCGAGAAGTACCTCGAGGCGCTCCCGCAGGTCCTCGAAACGCCGTTACCGGGTCCGTGGCGCTGAAACCGTGCGCGTCGTGGGCTACTGTCGAGTCGCACCACACCGGCGTGGGAGCCCGTAAATACGGGGAATTCTGGCATTTCTTCCTATGCTGGTGTGGACACAAGACAACCGTCCAACGCACGTCGGAGGAATCCCGTGAACCGTACTGAACTCGTAGCCGCCGTCGCCGAGACCGCCGGCACCACCAAGGCCGACGCCGACGCGGTCCTCAGCGCCTTCGGTGACACGCTCATCGACGCCGTCGGCAAGGGCGAGAAGGTCCAGATCCCGGGCCTGCTGACCGTCGAGCGCGTTGAGCGCGCCGCGCGCACCGGCCGCAACCCCGCGACCGGCGAGACCCTGGAGATCCCCGCCGGTTACGGCGTGAAGGTCACCGCGGGCAGCAAGCTCAAGGGCGCCGTCAAGTAAGACGTTCCACCGAAGGGACCCCGGGTACGCACCAGCGACCCGGGGTCCCTCGCGTTTCCGCACGCCCCGACCCCGATTTGTGCAGCGGGACAAGGGAACTCATCTCCGATTCCTTGTCCCACTGCACAAATCGGGGACGGGACGGCACACTGGTGGCGTGCCTGAGCTCCCGGAGGTCGATGCGCTGGTCGGCGACCTGTCGCGTCGCCTGGGCGTCTCCGAGGGAGAGCCCCGTGCGATCGTCGCCGCGTACCCGGCCGCGATCAGTGCACTGAAGACGTACGACCCGCCCGTGAGCGCGCTCGCCGGCCTCCTCGTCGACGACGTCACGCGCCGCGGCAAGTTCCTCGACATCTCCGCAGGGGGTCTCCACCTCGTCATCCACCTCGCCCGTGCGGGATGGCTGCGGTGGAAGGACGAGCAGCCGAAGGCGCCACCGCGACCGGGTGGCGGCAAGAACCCCCTCGCCTTCCGTGTGGTCCTCGACGACGGGTCGGGCTTCGACCTCACGGAGGCCGGCACCAAGAAGGGGCTCGCGGTCTACCTCGTACGCGACCCCGCCGAGGTCCCCGGCATCGCCCGGCTCGGACCCGAGCCGCTCGACGACGCGTTCACGCTCGACGTCTTCCGCGGCATCCTCGAGGCGGCAGGCCGGTCGCAGATCAAGGGCGTGCTGCGCGACCAGTCCCAGATCGCCGGCATCGGCAACGCCTACTCCGACGAGATCCTGCACGTCGCGAAGATGTCGCCGTTCAAGCCGGCGAGCGCGATCGTCGCGTCCGACGAGGACCTCGAGACGCTGTACGCGGCGATCGGTACGACGCTGCGCGACGCGATCGCCCGCTCCGACGGACTGGCCGCGTCCGAGCTCAAGCGGGAGAAGAAGTCGGGGCTGCGCGTCCACGCCCGTACGGGTGAGACCTGCGAGGTCTGCGGCGACACCGTCCGCGAGGTGTCGTTCGCCGACTCGTCCCTGCAGTACTGCCCGACCTGCCAGACCGGCGGCAAGCCGCTCGCCGACCGGCGGATGTCGAAGCTGCTGCGGTAGGGGTCTCGATCCTCCGCTGGCGCTCCGGCCTCGACCAGCGGGGGTGAGGTGGCGCGGTCTCGATCGCTTCGCGCCTCGACCAGCGGGGGTGAGGTGGCGCGGTCTCGATCGCTTCGCGCCTCGACCACTGGGGGTGAGGTCAGACCAGCGGGGGTGAGGTCAGACCAGCGGACGGCCGGCCTGGTGCCAGGCGATCACACCGCCGGCGAGGTTGACCGCGTCGACGCCGCGCTGCTGCAGGAACGCGGTGGCGCGAGCCGAACGGCCGCCGACATGGCAGTAGACGAGCACCTGGCCGTCGGCGGGGATCTCGTCCGCGCGAGACGGGAGGTCGCCGAGGGGGATGTGAAGCGCGCCGTCGATGTGACCGCTCGCCCACTCATCTGGCTCGCGGACGTCGACGACGACGAGGCCTGCGGGAACGGGTTCCGGAACGCCTGCGACCTCGACGGTCGGGATGGTGATCTCCTCCATGCCGTCCATCCTCTCAGCAGCCACAACTGTCCTCCCGGCGCAGGCGTTCGTTAGGCTGACCCCGCCGGGCGCATGGGCGGTACCGGCCCGAGGAGGATTCATGTCGCAAGGCCCGCAGGACCCGTATGGACGCCCGTACGGCTCTGGTCCCGGACAGCCCGCAGGCTCGTCGTGGGGCGGTTCGCCCGCTCCGTCGTCCCAGGGTGGCCAGGGTGGCCAGCCCGGGCAGCAGCAGGGCGGTCAGCACTGGTCCACGCCGCACGCTCCTCCGACCTCGCGTGGCCGTGACGTCGAGTCGTCGTCCTCCCCGTGGGGCATGGTCGCCGTCGTCGCGCTCGCCATCGCGGCGCTGGTGTCGCTGGGCTACGCGATCTACGCACTGACGTCGCGTCGCGGCATCTTCGCCGACCTCGCCGACGACCCGGGCTCGGTCAGCCGCAGCGTCGCCGAGGACAGTGACTCGCTCAACTCGATCCTCGTCGTGGCGACCGTCGTCGTCGTGCTGGTCGCCCTTGCTCTCTGGGCCGTCGCGCTCGCCGGTGGACGCGGCCGCACGATCGTCGGATGGGCCGGCCTGGGTGTCGTCGTGCTCGGCGGGATCGTCGCGGGTGCCGGCGCCGCCATGACGAGCGGCGTCGAGAGCGCCGACGACGTCGACGACGCAGTCACCGGCTACCTGCTCGTCGGTGGAGGCACCGCGCTGGTCGCGCTGGGTCTCGTCCTGGGCATCCTCGGCATCCTGGGGTCGCGCAAGGCGCCTGCCGCGCCGGCGCCCTCCCCGTACGGTCAGCCCTCCTCGCAGCCGGAGCCGACGCAGCAGCTGCCGAGCCAGCAGCCGTACGGTCAGCGTCCGCAGCAGCCGTACGGCCAGCCACAGCCCTCGTACGGTCAACCGGGCCAGCCTTCGTACGGCCAGCCCCACTACGGCCAGCCGGGCCAGCCCGGTCAGCCCGGCCAGCAGCCCCAGCAGCCGCCGTACGGCCAGCAGCCCCAGCAGCCGCCGTACGGTCAGCCGGGCCAGCAGGGCCAGCAGCCTCCGTACGGCCAGGGCCCCTACCCGCCGCAGGGTCCGAGCAGCGGCCGCTGAGCCGCCTCGACCCGCGTCGTACCCGTCACTCACTCAGGAGAACCCACCATGGGCAAGAAGTCGCGTCGTCGCGTCAAGCCGGCGAAGGTCGAGCGGGTGCCGTTCCGCGCGCGCACGTTCGAGGGGCTGCCCGGTGAGTGCGACTGGGTGGCCATGCGCGAGTTCGTGCCGTCGGCCACGGCGGTCGTCACGCTCCGACCGGAGATCGCGGTGGACGCCACCGTCCGGGTCTGCACCCTTCTGCCGGCGGCAGCGCCCGGACTCGTCCGTCCCGACGGAGAGCTCTGGGTCGGCCTCCAGGTGACCCACAACTTCGGTGACGTGAGCCGTGACATCGCTGCAGCGATCGAGCAGGGTCTCGGACTCGAGCCGGGCTCCGAGATCGTCGCCACCGACCCTGGCGTCGGTCCACGCCTGCAGGAGATCGTCGACCCCGCGTCGGAGTTCGCCGTCGATGTCCAGGAGGGCTTCGACTTCTGGACCGCCGGCGTGGACGACCCGACCGGTGACATCGCTGCCGGCATGGAGCAGGCCAACCAGCTGGCGACTCCGACGGCGCGCCTCGAGGAGGTCGACGCCGCCTACTGGACCCAGCTCGGCGAGCGCCAGTTCCTGCGCTGGGTGATGCCCCACGACGAGGAGACGCTGCTCAGCGCGCTCGCCCGGCTCCACGTCGCCGGTGACGACCGCCTGGGCGACGACGTACGCCTCATCGGCTCGTTCCGCGCGCACGGTCTCCTCGTCCCGGTGTGGGAGATGGAGAAGCCCACCGAGGCCGCTGAGCTCGAAGGACCGGTGGCGGCGTTCCAGTCACGCCTGAACGACGCGCTAGCGGATTCGACGCCGTTGACGACCGAGCAGCGGGGCGCCAGGAACGGTCTCGCGAACCGTCAGATCACCGTCCGCTGAGGGCCTCGGCCGGTCTTCGTACGGCGCGTGAGCCAGGTCACAAAATGCCCTCTTGAACGCCTGTACAGGATGCCTTAGAGTTCACGTCAGACCCCGGTCGTTGCTGTATCCCCCGTCAGCAGCGGTCGGGGTCTTCCCATTCCCCCGCGCGCGTTCCGCTGGTGCCGTCGTGCTAGCGTCTGCGACGTGATGAGCGGACGATTTTATGGGCGCGACGTGCTGGTGCAGCCAGCGGTCGGCGTCTGACCTTTCCGACTCGCACAGCTAGCCAGCACAGGCACGGACCACACGGTCCGTGCCTTTCGTCATTCGTGGCGGTGCCGGCTCGACATCGGCGCCGCCGAGAGGAAGCGCCGATGTCATCGACAGCCCCGGTCCAGACCGGAACCACGACCCCGCCCCGTACGAGCGACCTGCGCGTGCAGTCGCTCGAACCGCTCGAGCCGCCGCGCGAGGTCGTCGCGGCTCGCCCGCTCAACGACGCGGCGGCCGATCTGGTGGCGGCCTCGCGGGATGCGGCTGCCGCGATCATGTCCGGCCGAGACGACCGGCTCCTCGTCGTGGTGGGGCCGTGCTCGATCCACGACCCGAGCGCCGCGCTCGACTACGCCCACCGCCTCGCGCCGCTGCGGACCGCGTACGCCGACGACCTCGAGATCGTCATGCGCGTCTACTTCGAGAAGCCGCGGACGACGGTCGGGTGGAAGGGCCTCATCAACGATCCCGGCATGGACGAGTCGTACGACGTGCGGCGCGGGCTGCGCCTCGCCCGGTCGGTGCTGCTCGACGTGCTCGCGACCGGGTTGCCGGCGGGCACCGAGCTCCTCGAGCCCACGAGCCCGCAGTACCTCGCCGACGCGGTCTCGTGGGGGGCGATCGGTGCGCGTACGCCGGAGAGCCAGGTGCACCGGCAGATGGTGTCGGGGCTGTCGATGCCGGTGGGCTTCAAGAACGCCACCGACGGGTCGGTCCAGGCAGCCGTCGACGGGTGCCGTGCGGCAGCCGCAGCGCAGACGTTCTTCGGGATCGACGGCGACGGGCGGGCGAGCGTCGTGTCGACCAGCGGCAACCCCGACTGCCACGTCATCCTGCGGGGCGGCCACGACGGCCCCAACTACGGCGTGGCGTCGCGGCGCGCTGCGCTCGAGCTGCTCGAGCGGGCCGGCATGCCGCAGCGGCTCGTCGTCGACGCGAGCCACGGCAACTCGGGGAAGGACCACGTACGCCAGGCCGCGGTGGTGCGCGAGCTCGCGCACGACGTCGCGGCCGGTGACCGCGGGATCGCCGCGGTGATGCTGGAGAGCTTCCTGGTCCCCGGCAAGCAGGCGCCGGCGCCGGCCGGCCTCACGTACGGTCAGAGCGTCACCGACGCGTGCATCGGCTGGGACGTCACCGAAGGGCTGCTCGCCGAGCTCGCGTCGGCGTCGGCAGCGCGCCGGGTCGACCGGCAGAGCGGGGCCTAGGCTGGATACCTACCCCCGGGTAGCCGGCTAAGCGCGCGCTTACCTAGGCTGTCCCCATCACCAGGTCGTACGCCACCAGGAGAGCGAACATGAGGCTTGCCCTGTCAGCGGAGGACGCACAGCTCCAGCAGGAGCTGCGCGAGTTCTTCACCACCAAGGTTCCGCAGGAGATCCGCGACACCGTCCGCAGCGGTGGGGAGCTCACCAAGGAGCAGATCATCGAGGCTCAGCGGGTGCTCAACGCTGGCGGGTACGCGGTGCCGAACTGGCCCGTCGAGTGGGGCGGCAAGGGATGGACGCCGCTGCAGCGCCACATCTGGCTGGACGAGATGCAGACCGCCGCTGTTCCCGCGCCGCTCGCGTTCAACGCCAGCATGGTCGGTCCGGTGATCGCGACGTTCGGCTCGCAGGAGCAGAAGGAGCGCTTCCTCCCTCCGACCGCGAACCTCGACATCTGGTGGTGCCAGGGCTTCTCCGAGCCGGACGCCGGCTCCGACCTCGCCTCGCTGCGCACGACCGCCGTCCGTGACGGTGACGAGTGGGTGGTGAACGGCCAGAAGACGTGGACCACGCTCGGCCAGTTCGCCGACTGGATCTTCTGCCTCGTCCGCACGAACCCGGACGCGCCGAAGCGGCAGCAGGGGATCTCGTTCGTGCTGTTCGAGATGTCGACGCCTGGCGTGACCGTGCGCCCGATCAAGCTGATCGACGGTGGCTACGAGGTCAACGAGGTCTTCTTCGACAACGTTCGTGTTCCTGCCGACCAGCTCGTCGGGGAGGAGAACCGAGGCTGGGACTACGCGAAGTTCCTCCTCGGCAACGAGCGTGACGGCATCGGTGCGACCGGCAGCACCAAGCTCCGCCTCGAGGTCCTCAAGGAGCACGCCTCCGTGCCTCTCGCCGACGGCAGCCGCCCGATCGACGACCCTGCCGTCGCCGCACGGTTCGCATCGCTCGAGAACCAGCTGCTCGCGCTCGAGCTCACCGCGCTCCGCGTTGCGGGCGCCTCGAAGGACGGCAAGCCCGACCCGGTCTCGTCGATCCTCAAGCTCCGCGGCTCGGTGCTCATCCAGGAGGTCAGCGAGCTCGCCGTCGACCTGGCCGGCGGCGACGTCCTGGCCGCGGGTGCCGACGACGACTCCGACGTTCCGTCGTGGGCGGGCCACTCGGTGCCGACCTACCTGAACCTCCGCAAGGTGTCGATCTTCGGCGGGTCCAACGAGATCCAGCGCACGATCATCGCCGGCACGATCCTGGGACTGTGAGGGACTGACATGGATTTCAACTACGACAAGGAGCAGACCGCCCTTCGTGGCGCGGTCCGCGGCATCCTCGGCGAGTCGGCCGGCAACCGTGAGAAGGTCACGGCGACCGAGCCCGGCTGGGACCGCGACGTCTGGAGCAAGCTCGCCGACATGGGCCTGCTGGGCCTGCCGTTCGACGAGGCGTACGACGGTGCCGGCGCGACCGCGGTCGAGGTCGGGATCGTCGCTCAGGAGATCGGGCGCGTCCTCGCTCCCGAACCCTTCATCGACGTGGTCGTCGGCGCCGGCGAGCTGATCGCCGACGCGGGTACCGACGAGCAGAAGCAGGACCTCCTCCCTAAGATCGCCTCCGGCGAGCTGGTCGCGGTCATCGCGCACAGCGAGGCGCGCGCGCCCCACGGCACCGCGGCCTACGGCGTGACGGCCACGTCCGCCGACGGCGGCTGGACCCTCGACGGCGTCAAGGAGCCGGTACGCCACGGCGGTGTGGCCGACGTCTTGATCGTCAGCGCGAAGGACGGCGACACGACCCGTCTCTTCGTCGTCGACGCGACGGCCGACGGCGTCACCCGTACGACGTACGCGACTCCCGACGACGGGTTCGCGGCTCGCATCGTGTTCTCGGGCGCGGCAGCGACCCCGCTCGGCGAGGGAGGCGAGGCAGCGCTGGCGTCCGCATTCGCCCGACTCCAGACGGCGTACGGCGCAGAAGCGGTCGGCGCGATGGAGGTCTCGGTCGAGACCACCGTCGGCTACCTCAAGACGCGCAAGCAGTTCGGTGTCACGCTGTCGAAGTTCCAGGCGCTGACCTTCCGTGCGGCCGACATCTACACGTCGCTCGAGCTCGCTCGTTCCATCTCTCTGTGGGCCACGATGTCGCTCGCGGAGAAGGGACCCGACGTCCTCGTGGCCGCGCGGCTGCAGGCCGAGCTCGGTCGTACGGCTCGCCACATCAGCCAGGAGTCGATTCAGCTGCACGGCGGCATCGGCGTCACTGCCGAGTACTCGATCGGCCACTACGCCGCGCGCCTCACGGTGCTCGAGCGGACGCTCGGCAACGAGGCGTACCACCTCGCGCAGATCGCCGACGACATCGCCGACCGCGGGATCGTCGAGCTCCTGCACTGACGCGTAGGGGGCCACCCGGCCCCACCCGTACGGTGAGCCACGTCTGCCGGTGGTGAGCGACGGTACTGAACCCGCGCTCACCACTGGTACGTGTGGCTCACCGCGATGAGTTCGGCCGCAGCACGGGGTCGTTCCTTCATGACTACCTTCGTCCTCATTCCCGGAGCCGGCGGCGACCCTGCGTACTGGTCGCTCCTGGTGCCCGAGCTCGAACGCCGCGACCACACCGCGATCCCCGTCGACGTGCCGCAGCACGACGCGTCGACGGGGATCCAGGACCACGTGCAGACCGTGCTCGAGGCGATGACCGCGAAGGACGCCCCGAGCGGCGAGAAGCTTGTCGTGGTCGCGCAGTCGATGGGGGCGTTCATCGGCCCGGTCGTCTGCACCCGGGTCCCGGCCGACCTGCTCGTCCTGCTGAATCCGATGATCCCGTCGCCGGGCGAGACCGCCAGCGAGTGGTGGTCGGCGACCGGGTCGTCCGCCGCGCGCCGTGAGGCAGGCTGGGACGACTTCGACGTCGCGCGCGACTTCTTCCACGACGTGCCGGACGACCTCGCGGCCGAGATCCTCGCCAACGGGGACCGCGAGCCGTCGGATCGTTCGTTCGCCGAGCCCTGGCCGTTGGACGCGTGGCCCGAGGTTCGGACCGCCGTGATCGCCGGGACCGACGACCGGATCTTCCCGATCGCCTTCCAACGTCGCGTCGCGCAGGACCGGCTGGGGCTCGACCCGTACGAGATGCCGGGCGGTCACCTCGTCGCGCTCAGCCGCCCGTCGGAGCTCGCCGACCAGCTCGAGGCTCTGGTCCGCGACCAGGTCGGAAAGAAATCTCCAGAAAGTTCGCGCACTCTGTCGAAAACCCGGGGCGCCCGTTCGGCGTAGGGGTGAGAGGCCCCTCCGGCACTAGGGTCGAGGCGGCACCGAACCGACAAGGGAGAACATCATGCGCGTCATGGTCATGGTCCAGTCCACCCCCGCCTGGGAGGCCGAGGGGCAGATCCCCACCACCGAGATGCTCGAGGCGATGGGCAAGTACAACGAGGAGCTCGTCAAGGCCGGCATCATGCTGGACGGCGACGGCCTCAAGAACAGCGACGAGGGCGCCCGAGTCGTCTTCGGCGAAGGCGAGACCCGGGTCGTCGACGGCCCGTTCACCGAGAGCAAGGAGCTGCTGGCCGGCTACTGGATCTGGGAGGTCAAGTCGTTCGAGGAGGCCGTCGAGTGGGCCAAGCGCTGCCCCCACGACCCGTCCGAGCCGAGCCAGCTCGAGCTGCGACCCCTCCACGAGGCCGCGGACTTCGGCGACGAGTACACGCCGGAGCTGCGCCAGCAGGACGATCAGCTCCGCGAGACGATCCAGCAGCAGCACGGCTCCTGACGGCGAACGAGCGGAGCAGAGGGACGACACGACGATGCCTGGCGAGACCCATCGCACGATCGATGCGATCTGGCGCATCGAGTCGGCGAGGGTCGTCGCCGGGCTCGTGCGTGTCGTGAACGACGTCGGCTACGCCGAGGACCTTGCGCAGGACGCGCTCGTCCTCGCGCTCGAGAAGTGGCCGCGCGACGGCATCCCCGACAACCCCGGCGCGTGGCTGACCAAGGTCGCGCGCAACCTCGCGGTGGACCGGGTCCGGCGCGACCAGAACCTCACCCGCAAGTACGCGGTGCTCGCCCCCGACCTCGAGGACGACCGCCGCGCCGCCACCCCCGATCCGGACGCGATCGTGGAGGATCCGGTCGGTGACGACGTGCTGCGGCTGGTGTTCGTCGCCTGCCACCCCGTCCTGGCCCGTGATGCGCAGGTCGCCCTGACCCTGCGGATGCTGGGCGGCTTGTCGACCGACGAGATCGCCCGCGCCTTCCTCGCACCGTCGGCGACCGTCGGACAACGCATCTCGCGGGCGAAGCGGACTCTCACGGCGGCGCAGGTCCCTTTCGAGATCCCCTCCGCGCAAGACCTCCCGGCGCGGCTGGCAGCGGTGCTCGAGGTCGTCTACCTGATCTTCAACGAGGGCTACTCGGCGAGCTCCGGCGACCGTGTGATCCGCGACGACCTGTGCCGCGAGGCGATGCGGCTCGGGCGCGTCCTGACTGCTCTGCTGCCGCGCGAGCCCGAGCCGTACGGGCTGGTCGCCCTGATGGAGATCCAGGCGTCGCGGTTCTCGGCGCGTACCGACCGTCACGGGGCCCCGGTCCTGCTCGACGACCAGGACCGCGGCCGCTGGGACCGTACTCTCATCCGCCACGGCCTGGGCGCGATCGACCGGTCGGTCGCGCTCAAGCGCCCGCTCGGGCCGTACACGCTCCAGGCGGCGATCGCTGCCTGCCACGCGCGCGCCGCAACGCCGGGCGACACCGACTGGAAGCGCATCGTCGCCCTGTACGACGCCCTGGCCGAGCTCAACCCGTCACCCGTGATCACGCTGAACAGGGCGGTCGCGGTCAGCCGGGCGTACGGGCCCGGCGAGGCGTTGGAAGCGCTGGAGCCGCTGCGGCGCGACCCCAGGATGGCCGCCTACCACCTGCTCCCCAGCGTGCGCGCGGACCTGCTCGTCCGGCTCGGTCGAGACGCCGAGGCAGCGGCGGAGTTCGAGAGCGCCGCCACGTTGGCCGGCAACGCGCACGACCGTCGCGCCCTGCTCGAGCTGGCAGCCTCCGCACAACACCGCGCCGCGGGCTGAGTGCGCCGTACGGTGGCGGGGTGAAAGCCCTCGACATCGTGCCGCTGGACCTGACCGACGACGAGGTCGCCGTCGCGCTGCTGTCGGTGCAGCGGGCGTCGTACGCGATCGAGGCGGAGCTGATCGGATTCCCGGAGCTCCCCATGCTGCACGAGACGCTCGACGAGCTGATGGCGAGCGACGAGGAGTTCCTGGGGGCGTACGCCGACGGGGTGCTCGTCGGGGCCGTCTCGTGGAAGCGGCTCGACGACGGGACCGTCGACATCTACCGCCTCTTCGTGCACCCCGACGCCCACCGCCAGGGCATCGCGTCGACGCTGCTGGAGATGCTGGCCCTCCTCGAGCCCACGCACCGCACGATCGTGTCGACCGGCTCCGTCAACGCACCGGCCCTCGCCCTGTACGCCGGGCTCGGCTTCGTCGTCGTCGGCGTGCGCGAGGTCGGGCCGGGCATCGGGCTCACCGACCTCGAGCGTCGCGCGATACCGTGAGGCATGACCACGAAGGAGATCGACTTCGACGGCGGGATCCTGGTCGGGCACGACGGGTCCGACTTCTCTGACCAGGCGGTCCTCTGGGCTCTCGAGTACGGCAAGCTCACCGGTCAGCCGGTGACCGTCGTCCGGGCGTGGGTGCTGACCACCGCGCCGCGTCCCCGCACCTGGGAGCCTGGCTACATGCCGCCGCTCGAAGACTTCGCCGAAGCGGTCGTGGAGCGGCTCGAGGAGGACCTCGTCCCCCTCCGCACCGACTTCGCCGACGTGGACGTCCGCACGTGCGCTGTCCACGGCAAGCCCGCACCGCGACTGATCGAGGCCTCCGAGAAGGCGTCGATGGTCGTCGTCGGACGCCGTGGGCTCGGAGGGTTCAAGGGCCTGGTCCTGGGATCGGTGAGCGAGCAGGTCGTCCGCCACGCCAGCGCGACCGTCGTCGTCATCCACCCCGACTCCGTCGACGCGACGCCGGGTGCGCGCAACGTCCTCGACTCGAGCCTCTCCGACTCCTGAGCATGTGGGTCGGCACGATCGAGTTCGACCTGCTTCTGGGTGACGTGCACACGTTGAAGGAGAAGCGCTCCTTCGTGCGACCGTTGGTCGCCGACGTGCGGCGCACGTTCGACGTGTCGGTGGCGGAGACCGACAACCAGGACCTGTACCGCAGGGCGACGGTCGGTGTCGCGGCCGTCTCCGGCGACAACGCGCACGTCATCGACGTCCTGGACCGCGTCGAGCAGTTCGTCGCGGGTCGCCCCGGGCTCGACCTGCTGTCGGCGCACCGCACCTTCTTCAACACCGACGACTGAGCCTTCACTGATCGACCCTTCAACACCGAGGAGCACCATGTCCACCACCGCTGACCGGTTCCGCGCCGCCGTCGAGAGCGGCGACATCGCCTCGGCCGAGGCGCTGCTCGCCGACGACGTGACGTTCCACAGCCCGGTGAAGTTCTCGCCGTTCGCGGGCAAGGCGATGGTGATGGCCGTCCTCGGCTTCGTGACACAGGTGTTCGAGGACTTCCGCTACGTGGGTGAGCTGGAGGGCACCGGCTCGCGTGCCGACGAAGGCGACGCGGTGCCGTCGGAGATCCTCGTCTTCCGGGCGAACGTCGCCGGCAAGGCGATCCACGGGCTCGACCTGCTCCAGCTGGACGACGACGGACTGATCAGCGAGTTCACCGTGATGGTCCGGCCGCTGTCGGCCGTGATCGCGCTGAGGGACGCCATGAACCAGAAGATGGTCGAGGCCGGGTTCGCGCCGGCGTCGGTGCTTCAGGGCTGACCGCGAGTCCCTCCCGCACTTGACCTTCACAGTGATGTCAGGGTTTAGCCTGCGGAGATGACCACTGACAACCCGGTCCTGCAGCTGCGACTCGTCGTCGAGGCCGACGACTACGACGAGGCGGTGCGGTTCTACCGCGACGTCCTGGGTCTGCCCGAGCAAGCCGCGTACGAAGGCGACGGCGACGCCCGCGTCACGATCCTGGACGCCGGACGGGCGACGCTCGAGCTGGCCAACCCGGCGCAGCGGCGCATGATCGACGACGTCGAGGTCGGGCGCCCGACCACTCCGCGCCTCCGCGTCGCGTTCGAGGTTCTCGACGGCGAGGCACGTACGAGGCGTCTGGTGGACGCCGGTGCGACGCTCGTCGCGTCCCCTCGCGAGACGCCGTGGCGTTCCCTCAACTCGCGCCTCGACGCTCCTGCGGGCCTGCAGATCACCCTGTTCGAGGAGCTGATGACGCTCGATGAGCGGCGGTCTCTCGACGGGTTCGGGACGGACGGAGAGCGACGCGACGCCTAGCGATCCAGCGTGCGATCGGCCTGACGTCACGCCGCGCAGGGCTCGCAGTCCTCGCGCTCCTCGTCCGGGGTTGCGCGGCGTACGCGGGGCCGACCGCGGCCGCGCTTGTGGTCGACCGGACGCCCCTTCACGAACACCTCTCCGCCCCAGACGCCCCAAGGCTCCTGGCGGTCGAGCGCGGCAGCGAGGCACTCCGCGCGGATCGGGCACTCCAGGCACAACGCCTTCGCCCGCTCGACGTCGCCCGACTGCTCGGCGAACCACAGGTCCGGCCCGAGGACGCGGCACGGGACGTCGGGTGCGTCGAGTGCCGTTCTTGCGACGGTGGTCATCCGAGCAGCTCCTTCACCCGCGCACGGATCCCGGCTGCGTCGAGCCCGTGCGCGGCGGCATGGTCCTTGGGTGACCCGTAGCGGCGCAGCTCCTGCCCACGGGGGACGCCGACGTGCAGCACGCGGCTCGGTCGGTCGGCGAGTGCGGCAGCGACGGCGGCGGCGCTGGTGCCCTCGAGGTACGGCTCGACCAGCGCCAGGCTCGGCGCCGGGCCGGCCAGCGTCCGGAGGCCCTGCGTGTCGAGAGGGTGCGGTGTCGACGTGTAGGCGACCCGCACCGGCAGGTCGCTCGTCGCCTCGAGCACGGTGTCGAGGAGCGGCCCGACCGCGACGACCAGCGGCAGCGCGTGTGCGCCCCCACGGACGAGGTGGAGCAGACCGTCGACGGGGTGGGCCGTTGCATTCTGCAGCGACGACATCCGGACGTACACGCGTCGGCTCGTCGACGCCTCGCGGCGCACGATGCGGGCCAGCTCGTCGGCGTGGCCCGGGACGTGGACCGTCCAACCCGGCAGCGCCGAGATCAACGCGACGTCGGCCGGCGCCTGGTGGGTGCGGCCTGCGGTGCTCGCGTCGTACGAGGCACCGGTGCTGACGAGGAGGGCGCCGACGTCCTGGTGGCCGAGGTCGAGCTTCACCTGCTCGTACGCTCGCTCGACGAGGAACGGCGCGTAGGTGTGCACGATCGGCCGCATCCCTGCGAGCGCGAGTCCGCCGGCGACACCGACCATCGTCTGCTCACGGATCCCGACGTCGATCACGCGGTCGGGATGGCGGGCGGAGGTGTCGGCCAGCGCGGCGGCCCCGATCACGGCGAGGACGACCGCAACGCGCGGATCCTCGTCCAGGACGGAGCCGAGCTCGGCGTAGAAGCGTTCGCGCATCGGCGTACGGGTCATGCGGCTGCTCCCTTCGCGGTGAGATCGGTCACTGCCGTATCTGACTGGTCGGCTCCACGGAACTCGTCGGTCGTGGCCGCGACGACCACGGTCGGCCGGTCGGGCGCGGTGCGGAGGAGCGCCGTACGGAGGGCCGCGTGGTCGCGTCCGGCGACGTCGGCGCTGACCCATCCCTCTACGGCGAAGCGGGCGGCGATCCCGCCCGGCCAGCCGAGCTTGTCGCTGCGGTTGTCGACGACGACGCAGGTGAGGTTGCCGAGCCCGAGCCGCGCGGCCGTCGCGATCGCCTCCGCGTTGCTCCCCTCGTCGAGCTCGCCGTCGCCGACCAGGACGACGACGCGGGCGGAGCTGTGCTGGATGCGCAGGCCGAGCGCGAGACCGACGGCGATCGGGAGGCCGTGCCCGAGCGAGCCGCTGCCGATCTCGATCCCGGGGACGAGGACGCGGTCGGGGTGGTGGCCGAGGCGCGACTCCCACGAGGCGACGTCGTCGAGCCAGGCGTGCGGGATGAACCCCTTCGCGGCGAGGACGGCGTACGTCGAGGCCGGGCCGTGGCCCTTCGACAGCAGGAAGCGGTCGCGTCCCGGGTCGTCGGTCCGGTCGGGCGCGACGTCGAGGACCTGGTCGTACAGCACCCACACGACGTCGAGGGTCGAGTGGGCGCTCGGGTCGTGCTTCTCGTCACCGGTGATGCGCGCGAGGAGCCCGAGGACGGGCGGCGGGACGGTCGTCGTGGTCATACCGGCTATCGTGCAAGTTAAAGTTCACTTGAGATCAAGCCTTCGGGAGGAGCGACGTGATCACCGAGCCCCACCTCACGATCGGCGAGGCCGCCCAGCGCAGCGGCGTGGCGCCGTCCGGACTGCGCTACTACGAGTCACTGGGGCTGATCCAGTCCGAGCGGACCGCCGGCAACCAGCGCCGCTACGCCCGCAGCACGCTGCGCCGCATCGCCTTCGTCCGCACGGCGTCGCGTGTCGGTCTCAGCCTGGACGAGATCCGCGACGCCCTGGCGACGCTGCCGGAGGGCCGCACCCCGACCAAGAAGGACTGGAGCAGGTTGTCACGCGCCTGGCGCCCCCGTCTCGACGCCCAGATCGCCGAGCTGGAGCGCCTGCGGGACACGCTCGACGCGTGCATCGGGTGCGGCTGCCTGTCGCTCAACCGCTGCAAGCTGTCGAACCCTGGTGATCGCGCGGCGGCGTTCGGTCCGGGGCCGCGTTTCCTGGAGGGTGACCGTCCGGCCGACGCCGCGAAGGAGTGACGCGCCGGACGTCGCTAGCGCGCCGTGACCTCGACGGTGACGGCGTCGCCCTCCTCCAGGCCCTCGGCCTGCCGCACCGGCTTCTTGAGCGGCAGCACGTAGCAGCCGCTGCGAGCGTCGGGGAACACCGACGTCTCCCACCGGCTCTCACCGACCCGTACGTGGACCGGAACCGACCCGAACCCAGGCCGGCCGCCGCCGTCGCTCCGCGCCCGGATGTCGTCGGAGACATCGGCCGGCAGCGTGACGAAGTGCCAGGCCGCGTCGCCGGGCACGCACCAGACCCGGGACTCGAACGCGTACGTCGGCGGCTGACCTCCCATGCGACGCACCCTAGAGCGCCCCGCCGACAACCGAGCCGTCCGTGTCAGATCTCGAACGGCATGCCGGCGTAGTTCTCGGCCAGCCCCTTCGCTCCGGCCTCGGACGACGTGACCCAGCGCAGCTGCGAGAGCTGGAGCTGCTCGTCGAACGGGTCGCCGTTGTGGTGCAGCATGGTCGTCATCCACCAGGAGAAGTGGGTGCAGCGCCAGACGCGGCGCAGCGCGGTGTCGGAGTAGGCGTCGGTGAGCCGCGCATCGCCCTTGCCGACGAGCTCGGCCAGCGCGGGCGCCAGCAGCGCGACGTCCGCGATCGCGAGGTTGAGGCCCTTGGCTCCCGTCGGGGGGACGATGTGGGCCGCGTCGCCGGCGAGGAACAGGCGCCCGTGGCTCATCGGAGCATGGACGTACGAACGCATCGGCAGCACGCTCTTGTCCGTGATCGGTCCGGGCTCCAGCTGCCAGCCGTCCTGGCCGTGGCCGAGACGGGTCGCGAGCTCGTCCCAGATCCGGTCGTCCGACCACGAGTCGGGATCGGTGCCGGGCTCGACCTGGAGGTACAGCCGGCTCACGCTCTCCGAGCGCATGGAGTGCAGCGCGAACCCGTTCGGGTGCCAGGCGTAGATCAGCTCGTCGGTGGAGGGCGCGACGTCGGCGAGGATGCCGAACCACGAGTACGGGTAGGTCCGCTCCCAGGTCGTACCGCCGGGGATCGCGGAGCGACTCGGGCCGAACGAACCGTCGCAGCCGGCGATCGCGTCGGCCTCCAGGCGTTGCGGTGCGCCGTCGGCGTCCCGGTAGGTCACGGACGGGCGGTCGCTGTCCAGGTCGTGGAGCTCGGTGTCGCTGATCTCGTAGACCCACTGCTGCCCCGCGGCGGCGCGGGCGTCGACGAGATCCTTCTGCACCTCGGTCTGCCCGTAGACGTAGACGCTGCGGCCGATCAGGCCCTGGAAGTCGATGTGGTGCCGCTCGTGCGGGAACTGCAGGTAGATGCCGCGGTGCTGGTCGCCCTCGCGTGCCAGCCGGTCGCCGAGCCCGACCTCGGTGAGGAGGTCGACGCTGCTCTGCTCGAGGATCCCGGCGCGGATGCGCGCTCCGACGTACTCCTGGCTGCGGGTCTCGAGGACGACCGAGTCGATCCCGCGGGCGGCGAGCAGGTGCGAGAGCAGGAGACCGGCGGGTCCGGCGCCGATGATGGCGACCTGGGTGCGGGACGGTGCGGGATTCATGGCGCCATTGCACCGCGCGACCGGTCGAGCCGCGAACGAAGCCTTCCGCTGGGCGAAACCCGCCTGGTCACAGCTGGCGCCCGATCCCCTGCGACGCGACCTGCAGGGCGGCGACGAGGCGGCCGCGGTCGCGCTTGAGGTTCGGGACGACCACGCCGATCGACGCGACGACCTGGTCGCCGCGGCGTACGGGGACGGCGGCCGAGCAGGCGCCGAGCGACATCTCCTCGTACGTTGTCGCGTAGCCGTCGCGCCGGACCCGGACGAGCTGGTCCTCGAGGATCCCCGGCTGGGTGACGGTGTAGGGAGTCACGCGGGTCAGCGACGCGAGGACGCGGCGGCGTACGTCGTCCGGCGCGTAGGCGAGCAGCACCTTGCCGACGCCGGTCGCGTGCATCGGCAGCGTGGAGCCGATGCTGCTGACCACCGGCACCGACGTGCGACCGCGCATCCGCTCCAGGTAGAGCACCTCGTCGCCGTCGCGCACCGCCAGGTGCACGGTCGCGAGCGTGGCGGCGTAGATGTCGTGGAGGAACGGCTCGGCAACCTGACGGAGGCCGGCCTCCACCGGCGCGAGCAGCCCGATGTCCCAGATCAGGCGGCCGATGACGTACCGGCCGTCCGGGCGCCGCGACAGCGCGCCAGCGGTGGCGAGCTCCCCGACGAGGCGGTGCGCTGTCGGCACCGGGAGGTCGGCACGGCGGGCGAGCTCGCTGAGGGTGAGCCGTCGGTGGTCGGCGTCGAACGCCGAGAGCAGCGCGAGGATGCGTGTGGCGACCGTGGTGCCGGGTGCCGACGTGTTGCCCGCCATGGCCGCCTCACGTCCCTCGTACGGATCCTTCCGCTGGACGGAATCATAGTCTTCATCGCGTGAGCGCGGTCACCTAGCGTGCGGGACATGACCACACCTCCGCCCAGCTCCGACAGCGCGATGGCTTCCCAGGCCGAGGTCACCGCCGAGATCCGGGAGATCGAGGCCGCCTACCAGCGCTCCGGCGTCGAGGAGACGCAGCCTCGGCGCGACTACCCGCCGTACCGCAGCAGCATCCTGCGCCACCCGACGAAGGACCTCCACCACGCCGACCCGGAGACGATCGAGCTCTGGGCGCCCTGCTTCGGGCACCGCGACGTCGATCCGCTCGAGGCTGACCTGACGATCCAGCACAACGGCGAGCCGATCGGTGAGCGCATGGTCGTCACTGGTCGTGTGGTCGACGGAGAGGGGCGCCCCGTACGCCACCAGCTGGTCGAGCTCTGGCAGGCCAACGCCGGCGGCCGCTACATCCACAAGCGCGACCAGCACCCCGCGCCGCTCGACCCGAACTTCACCGGCATCGGGCGCTGCCTCACCGACGCCGACGGGGTCTACCGGTTCCAGACGATCAAGCCCGGGCCGTACCCGTGGAAGAACCACCACAACGCCTGGCGTCCGGCGCACATCCACTTCTCGCTCTTCGGCACCGAGTTCACGCAGCGGATGGTCACGCAGATGTACTTCCCGGGCGACCCGCTCTTCCCCCTCGACCCGATCTATCAGACCGTCACCGACGCGAAGGCGCGCGAGCGGCTCGTGGCGACGTACGACCACGATGTCACCAGCCACGAGTGGGCCACCGGCTACCGCTGGGACATCGTGCTCACCGGCAGCAACCGGACCTACATGGAGCCCGAGGCTGATTCGAGCGAAGGAACAGCATGAGCGCCCTTACCCCCACGCCCGGCCAGACCGTCGGACCGTTCTTCCACTACGCCCTCCCGTACGACGGCGACCGCGAGATCGTGCCGCCGGGCACGGCAGGGGCGATCCAGCTGCACGGCACGGTGTACGACGGCGCGGGCGCGCCGATCCCCGACGCGCTGATCGAGATCTGGCAGGCCGCCCATGACGGCACGGTCGTCCAGCAGCCGGGCTCGCTGCGGCGCGACGGCTGGACGTTCACCGGCTTCGGGCGGGCGAGCACGCGGCGCGACGGGACGTACTCCCTCTCGACGCTGGTGCCGGGGCCGACCGAGGAGGGCGCGGCGGCGTTCTTCGCGGTCACGGTGTTCGCGCGGGGGTTGACGAACCGCCTGTTCACGCGCGCGTACGTCCCGGGTGACGACGCCGCGCTGGCCGCGGATCGGCTGCTCGGCTCCGTCGACGAGGACCGTCGGGGGACGCTGCTGGCGGTCGAGGACGCGCAGGGGTTGCGCTTCGACATCCGCCTCCAGGGCGCGGACGAGACGGTCTTCCTCCGATTTCCGGGACACTGAGACCCATGACGGATCTGCTCTGGCCCGGTGACGAGCGGGCCGGAGGCCTGCTGTCCGACGCGGCCGTCCTCGCGGCGATGGTCCAGGTCGAGCAGGCCTGGCTCGATGCGCTCGTCGACGCCGGGCTCGCCCCGAAGGCGCTCGACCTGGTCGGCCTCGTCGGTCCGGACGACGTGTCGGCGCTGGCGGCCGGCGCGGAGGGCGGCGGCAATCCCGTGATCGGGCTCGTGACGCTCCTGCGCGAGCGCGCGGTGCCGCCCGGTGCGGTGGAGTCCGACGCGAGCTGGATCCACCGGGGCCTCACGAGCCAGGACGTCGTCGACACCGGGCTCATGCTCGTCGTCCGCGACGCTCTCGACCGGATCACGGCCGACGTCCGCGACCAGACGGCATCGCTGATCGGGCTCGTCGAGGCGCACCGCTCGACGACGATGGTCGGACGCACGCTGACCCAGCACGCCGGGCCGACGACCTTCGGGCTCGTCGCCTCCGGGTGGCTGGACGGCGTGGTCGACGCCGGCGAGGAGATCGGTCGGGTCCGCGCGTCGCTCCCCGTCCAGGTGGGTGGCGCCGTCGGCACGCTGGCGGCGAGCACGGAGCTGGCGCGGCTCGCGGGTCTGCCTGATCCGGAGTCGACGGCAGCTCGGGTCGCGCAGCAGACCGCAGGATCGCTCGGGCTGGTCGCGGCGCGGCCTTGGCACGTACGCCGCGGGCCGGTCACGCGGGTCGGTGACGCGCTGGTCGCGGCCACCGACGTGTGGGGCCAGATCGCGACCGACGTCGTCACGCTCTCCCGCCCCGAGATCGGTGAGCTGGCCGAGCCTGCGAAGGAGGGGCGTGGAGGTTCGTCGACCATGCCCCAGAAGCAGAACCCGGTCCTGTCGGTGCTCCTGCGTCGCGCCGCGCTCGCCGCGCCCCCGCTCGCCTCCTTGCTGCACACCGCCGCCTCGCTCGCCGTGGACCAGCGACCGGACGGCTCCTGGCACGCCGAGTGGGACACCCTTCGTACGCTCGCGCGCCGGGCCGTCGTCGCCTCGTCGCAGGCCGGTGAGCTCCTCGCGGGACTGCGGGTCGATGCCGAGCGGATGCGCGCCAACCTCGATGCTGCTCGGCCGGGAGTCCTCGCCGAGCGGGACGGCATCCGGCGGCTCGCATCGGGGGCCTCGGCCACCACCACGCCCGCGGATGACCACACCGCCGATTCGTACCTCGGCGCCACCGACCTGCTCGTGGACACGGCGCTCGCCCGCGCCCGTACCTTCCTGGAGGAACCTGCATGACCGTCCCCCGCATCACCGGCGTCGAGCTGGCCGGGCACGGCGCGCTCCCCCTCCTCGTCGTCGGTCCGTCGCTCGGGACGTCGGCTCGGGCGCTGTGGTCGGCTGCGGCCAAGGAGCTCGGCGACGCCTTCCACGTGATCGGGTGGGACCTGCCGGGTCACGCCGACGGACCCGTCCGAGGGGCGTTCTCGATCGCTGAGCTGGCCGAGGGCGTCCTCGCCTTCGCCGGCGGTGCGGCCGAGGCGCGAGGGGACGAGGCACTGCGGTTCGCGTACGCGGGTGACTCCGTCGGTGGAGCGGTCGGGTTGCAGCTGATGCTCGACGCCCCCGACGCCGTCACCGCCGCGGTCCTGCTCTGCACCGGCGCGCAGATCGGGGACGCCGCGATGTGGCAGGAGCGCGCCGCGACCGCACGCGCGTCGGGGACGCCGGCGCTGGTGACGACGTCGGCTCAGCGCTGGTTCGCGCCGGGGTTCCTCGAGCGTGAGCCCGCGGCCGGGTCGGCGCTGCTGCACGTGCTGCAGGGTGCGGACGCGGAGGGGTACGCGCAGGTGTGTGAGGCGTTGACGACGTTCGACGTGCGTGATCGGCTGGGCGAGATCACCGTCCCTGTGCTCGCGGTCGCAGGCGCTCATGACGTCGCGACCCCGCCCGCGAAGCTCGAGGAGATCGTCGCCGGAGTGCAGGACGGCGAGCTGCTCCTCCTCCCCGACGTCGCGCATCTCGCCCCTGTGGAGGCGCCGGCGGAGGTAGCGTCCGCGATTCGTGCAGTTGGTCAAGGAATCCCGGGGACAGAACCTGGATCACCTGCACAAATCGCGGACGCTGCGGATGCGTACGCGCGGGGCATGGACGTACGGCGCGCGGTGCTCGGAGACGCGCACGTCGACCGCGCCACCGCGAACGCGGACCCGTTGACACGTCCGTTCCAGGAGCTGATCACCCGGTACGCATGGGGGGACGTCTGGGGGCGCGACGGGCTCGACCGCCGGAGTCGGTCGATGATCACGCTGGCGCTGCTCGCCGCGCTCGGGCACGAGAAGGAGCTCGCGATGCACGTCCGGGCGGCGTTGCGCAACGGGCTGACGCGCGAAGAGATCGCCGAGGTGCTGCTGCACACGGGGGTGTACGCCGGGGTGCCCGTCACGAACGCCTCGCTCGCTGTGATGCAGGGCGTCTTCGCCGATCTGGACCAGGAGACCTGAGCGCCGATCGTGCTAACGTGTTCACGTAACGCACTTGTGTTCGCATAGCGAACATCGCAGATCTTCGAGGAGCACGATGTCCGCGTACGTGTACGACGCCGTCCGGACCCCCTTCGGCCGTTACGGCGGCGCTCTCTCCGGCGTCCGACCGGACGACCTCGCCGCGACCGTCGTCCGTACGACGCTCGAGCGGTCCCCGGCACTCGACCCCGAGGCCATCGGTGACGTGGTGTGGGGCAACGCCAACGGTGCCGGCGAGGAGAATCGCAACGTCGGCCGCATGGCCGCACTCCTCGCCGGACTGCCCGTCGGCGTCCCCGGCACGACGATCAACCGCCTCTGCGGCTCCAGCCTCGACGCCGCGATCACCGGCTCGCGCGCCATCGAGGTCGGCGACGCCGACGTGGTCCTGACCGGGGGCGTCGAGTCGATGAGCCGCGCGCCGTGGGTCATGCCGAAGCCGAGCCGCGCGTTCCCTGCCGGCAACGTCGAGGCCGTGTCGACCACACTCGGTTGGCGCCTGGTGAACCCGGCGATGCCGAAGGAGTGGACCATCTCCCTCGGCGAGTCCAACGAACAGCTCCAGGAGCGCTTCGGTATCTCCCGCGAGCGGCAGGACGCGTTCGCGGCGGCGTCGCACCAGCGGGCGTACGCCGCCTGGGAGGCCGGTCACTACGACGACCTCGTCGTCGGCGTCGAGGGCGCCGAGCTCACGCGCGACGAGGGCATCCGTCCCGACTCCTCGGCGGAGACCCTCGCGCGGCTCAAGCCGTCGTTCCGCCCCGACGGAACGATCACCGCCGGCAACGCGTCGCCGCTCAACGACGGAGCGTCCGCGGTCCTCCTCGGATCCGAGCGCGGTGCGGAGCTCATCGGGCGCGATCCCCTGGCCCGAATCGCCGGTCGCGGTGTGATGGCTCTGGAGCCCCAAGCCTTCGGGTACGCCCCCGTCGAGGCGGCCAACCGCGCGCTCGCTCGTGCCGGGATCGGCTGGGACCAGGTCGGCGCCGTCGAGCTCAACGAGGCCTTCGCCGTCCAGAGCCTCGCCTGCGTCGACGCGTGGCCGATCGACGCCGACATCGTCAACCAGTGGGGCGGCGCGATCGCGATCGGTCACCCCCTCGGTGCCTCGGGTGGCCGGATCCTCGGCACGCTCGCCGCCGTGCTCCGTACGACCAACCAGCGCTGGGGCGTCGCCGCGATCTGCATCGGTGTCGGCCAGGGCCTGGCGGTCGTCCTCGAGAACACCGGCTCCTCCGAGGGTGGGGCGTCGGCCTGATGCGGGTGGTGGACGCCGAGACAGCCGTCGCCGACGTCGCGGACGGTTCGACGGTCCTCATCGGCGGCTTCGGCACCGCCGGCATGCCTTTCACCCTGGTCGACGCTCTCGTCAGTCAGGGCGCTCGCGACTTGACTGTGGTGAGCAACAACGCCGGCAACGGCGACACGGGTCTCGCCGCTCTGCTCGCCGCAGGTCAGGTCCGCAAGATGATCTGCTCGTTCCCGCGGCAGGCCGACTCGTACGTGTTCGACGAGCTCTACCGCTCCGGCAAGATCGAGCTCGAGGTCGTCCCGCAGGGCAACCTCGCCGAGCGCATGCGGGCTGCCGGGGCCGGCATCGGGGCGTTCTTCACGCCGACCGGGTACGGCACGATGCTCGCCGAGGGCAAGGAGGCGCGGACCATCGACGGTCGCGGCTACGTCCTCGAGTACCCGTTGCGCGGTGACGTCGCCCTGATCGCCGCGCGCCGTGCGGACACGGCCGGCAACCTGCTCTTCCACAAGACCGCGCGCAACTTCGGCCCCGTGATGGCGACCGCGGCGACGCTCACCATCGCCGAGGTCGACGACGTCGTCGAGGCCGGCGCGATCGATCCCGAGGCCGTCGTCACGCCGGGCATCTTCGTCGACCGCGTCGTCGCCCTCGGTGCCGAGCAGCGCGTCGCCGCCCGCGAAGGAGCGAGCGCATGACCGCCGTCGATTCTCCGGTACGCACCGTCGAGCACGCCGACCGTGGACCCCTGTCACGCGATGAGATGGCGCAGGCGATCGCCCGCGACATCGAGGCCGGGTCGTACGTGAACCTCGGCATCGGCCAGCCGACGCTGGTCGCGAACCACCTCGACATCGAGTCGGGCGTCGTCCTGCACACCGAGAACGGCATGCTCGGCATGGGGCCCGCTGCCTCCGGCGACGCTGTCGACCCCGACCTGGTCAACGCCGGCAAGGTCCCGGTCACGGAGCTCGCCGGCGCCTCGTACTTCCACCACGCCGACTCGTTCGCCATGATGCGCGGCGGCCACCTCGACGTCTGCGTCCTGGGTGCCTTCCAGGTGTCGCAGCACGGCGACCTCGCCAACTGGCACACCGGCGCGCCGGACGCCATCCCAGCGGTCGGCGGCGCGATGGACCTGGCGGTCGGCGCGAAGCGCGTGTTCGTGATGATGTCGCTGTTCGCGAAGGACGGGTCGAGCAAGCTGGTGGAGTCGCTCAGCTACCCGGTGACGGGGCTCGCCTGCGTGAGCCGCGTCTACACCGAGCACGCCGTGTTCGACGTCGGCGCGGACGGCGTGGTCGTACGCGAGACGCACGGCATCTCGGTCGACGAGCTGCGCGAGCGGTTGCCCGTCGCCGTACGCCGGCTCGAGGACTGAGGCGCTCCTCGGCGGTCGTCGCCGCAGTCCGCCGCGCTCACTTTCCGTTGGCCCCCACGCAGCGTTCACGCCCCACCTGAACGTTCCGGTGGTGCCGCGACTCTCCGTGGGGACCAACGGAAAGTGATGGGCCGTACGGACGCGCGACCGTACGCATCAACGTGCCCGCCTCGCCTCCCCGGGGGTGTGGACGCGATGCGGGCACGTGGTCGGTGTCGCGCCGCTAGGGCGCGAAGCTGGTGTCGGGCGCCACGGCGACCTCGATGAGCAGCGGGCCGCCGGGCTCCCGCAGCCGTGATCCTGCGTCGTCGAGGGCGTCGGCCAGTGCTGTCTCGTCGTCGACGTGCACGACGCGGCAGCCGAGTGCCTCGGCGATCCTGCCGACGGACAGCTCGGGGAACGACGGCCACGGCGGCTTGCCCTCGACACGCTCGGCCAGCCGGTCCATCACGGCGTAGCCACCGTTGGCCATCACGATCCACAGCACGCCGACGTCGCGTTGCGCAGCGGTCCACAAGGACTGCACCGCGTACATCGCCGACCCGTCGCCGACCACCGCCACGACCGGCCGGTCCGGCAGCGCCATCTTGAGGCCGATCGCGGCGGGCATCGCGAAGCCGAGCCCGCCCATCGCGGCGGAGACGAACCCGAGCGGCTCGCGCGCGGGGACCATCGCCTGCAGGAGCGGACGCGACGACGGCGACTCCTCGACGAGGACCGTGTCGCGTGGGAGGACGTCGGCCAGCGCGCGGAAGACGTCGGCGGAGCGGAGCGGAGAGTGGTGGTCTCGATCGCTCGTCCTGAGGAGCCCGAGCTCGCGAGGGCGTCCCGAAGGGCTTCGCGCCTCGACCAGCGGGGGTGTCCGCGCCTCGACCAGCGGGGGCCGCGGTGGCTCGGCGTCGGTGGGGGCGGGGCCGAGGAGGGCCAGCAGGGCGCGTACGACCTCCGTCGGGTCGGCGACCAGGGCAAGCTCCGCGGGTGAGCGGTACGCCTCGTCGGGGTCGGCGGACACCACCGCGACGCGGACGCCGTCGGGGACGAGGGGACCCTCGGCGTACGGGTACTGGCGCAGAGCAGCGCACCCGACGACCAGGAGCAGGTCGGCGCCGGCCAGCGCCTCGCGGACGCGGGGCCGGTCCGCCGGAAGGTGGCCGGCGAACAGTGGATGGTCCTGCGGGAACCCTGCCCGCGACCCGAACGGCTCCTGCCACACCGGCGCCTCGATCCGCTCCGCGAGCGCGACCAGCCGGTCCCAGCCGTCCAGGCTGTCGTTGCCGGAGCCCGCCACGACGACCGGGTGCGCCGCGTCGGCGACCATCCGTGCCAGGTCGGCGACGTCGACGGTGCGCGGCACGGGCGTGCGAACCACGCGGGCGGCGGACACGTCGGCCGCGTCGTACGGCGCCTCCCAGTCGTCCATCGGGACGACGACGATCACTGGGCCCTGGTCGCGCCGTGCTCGGTGCGTCGCGCGCGCGACCGCCGAGGGCACGTCCTGGGCGCGTACGGGCGAGATGACCTCCAGCGGGTAGTCGCCCGCGAGGCCCTCGAGCCGCCCCGCGAGGAACGGCTCGAGCGCGAGGTGGCGACGGTCCTGCTGGCCGACCACGATCACCATCGGCGCACGGTTGACGCGGGCCGTCGCGATCGCGCCGACCGCGTTGCCGAGCCCGGCCGTGGTGTGGAGCAGCACAAAGGCGGGCTCACGTCGCGCGATCGCCCACCCTGACGCGACCCCCACGACGGAGCCCTCGTGCAGCGCGAGGACGAAGTCGAGGTCGTCGGGCAGGTCGACGAGGAACGCGACCTCCGTCGAACCGGGGTTGGAGAAGATCGTCGTCATCGCCTGGCGGCGCATGACGTCGTACGTCGCCTCCCGGACCGTGGTCACGCCGCGTCGCCGCCCTTGCCGCGCTTCGCCTTCTGAATCTCCGCGTACACGTGCGTCCGGAGCTCGGTGAACCGCGGCATCGACCGCGTCGTGAGCTGGTCGCGGTCCGCCGGCAGGTCGATCGTGAGGTCCTCCTGGATGACCGTCGGCGAGTTCGACAGGATCAGGACCCGCTCACCCAGGTAGACGGACTCGTCGATGTCGTGCGTGATGAAGAGGACGGTGACGCCCAGCTCCTTCCACACGCGGCGGATCAGGTCCTCGAGGTCGGCGCGGGTCTGCGCGTCGACCGCGGCGAACGGCTCGTCCATGAGCAGGACCTCGGGCTTGTACGCGACGGCGCGCGCGATCGCGACGCGCTGCTGCATGCCGCCCGAGAGCTGCCACGGGTACGACGACTCGGCGTGCTCGAGACCCACGGCGTGCAGCGCCTCCGAGACGGCCTGCTTGCGCTCGCCCTTCGGCATGCCCGCGTTCTTCAGCGGCAGCTCCACGTTCTGGCGGACGGTCATCCACGCGAACAGGCTCCGCCCGTACTCCTGGAACACGACCGCCATCTTCTTCGGCGGCCCGGAGACCACGGCGCCGTCGAGGGTCACCGTGCCGGCGGTCGGCGTGAGGAGCCCGGCGATGCATCGCAGGAGGGTCGTCTTGCCGCAGCCGGAGGGTCCGACGAGGCAGACCAGCTCGCCCTGACGGAGCTCGAAGGTGAGGTCCCGGACCGCTTCGACGTCTCCGTTGTCGGACGTGTAGATCTTCTGCAGTCCCTGGACCGAGAGTGCGACGGGGGCGCCGACGTCCTCACGAGGACCGGACGCGACGGTGGCGCTGTCACCGACCATGCTGCACCTCTTTCTGGCCGTAGTACCAATGCAGGACCCTGCGCTCGCAGACCTGGAAGACGATCGACACGGCGACCCCGATCAGGCCGAGGAGCACGATGCCGCTCCACATCTCGGTGACCGCGAACGACCGCTGGAACAGCACGATGGTGAAGCCGAGCCCGGACGAGGACGCGAACATCTCCGAGATCACCATCAGGATCAGCCCGATGGACAGGGCTTGCCGAATCCCGGCGGCGATCTGGGGCGCGGCGCTCGGCAGGACGAGGGTGCGGAGCCTCTGCCAGCGCGTCAGCCCGTACGTCCGGGCGGTGTCGACCAGGACGGGATCGACGGCACGGACGCCCTCGATGGTGTTGAGGAGCACCGGCCAGATGGCGCCGAAGACGATCACGATGACCTTCATGCGGTCGTTGATGCCGACGAGCACCATCAGGATCGGGACGAGCACCGGCGGCGGGATGGCGCGGAAGAACTCGAGCATCGGCTCCAGCAGCGACCGCAACCAGCGAATCGAACCGATGCAGACGCCGGCGGCGATGCCGAGCACGATGGCGAGCAGCGTGCCGGCGGCGAACCGGGCGATGCTCGGCAGCACGTCCTCGCGGAACCGCTCACCGAACCACGTGTCGACGAACGTCGTCGCTAGCTCCCCGGGCTTCGGGACGTAGAAGTTGGTCGAGTCGATCGTGAGGACCCACCACAGGAGGATCAGCAGCACGGGCAGTGTCACGGCGTACGCGATGCTCTTGAGGACCTTCACAGCGCCTCCCTCCGGACGGAGACGTGCCAGTGGAGCGCGCGGCGCTCGACGACACGGGCGACGAGGTTGACGACGACGCCGATGAGGCCGGCCACGACGACCAGGGCGTACATCTGGGGCACGGCGCCACCGGACTGCGCAAGCGCGATCTCGGTGCCGATGCCGCCGCCCCCGATGACGAGCTCGCCGGTGACGGTGAGGATGAGCGCGACGGCCGCCCCGAGCCGCAGGCCCGTCATGACGTACGGCAGCGCGGTCGGCCACGTGAGGTAGCGGATCCGGGCCAGGCCGCCGAGCCGGAAGCTGCGGGCGGTGTCGGAGGCGACCGGGTCGACGTCACCGACGCCGTACAGGACTTGGATGAGGACCTGCCAGAACGCGGCGTACACGACGAGAAGGAGGGTCGCCTGCATCGAGGTGCCGTACAGCAGGACCGCGAGCGGGATCAGTGCGACGGACGGGATCGGCCGCAGGAACTCGATCGTCGAGTGCGTCGCCCGGCGCAGGAAGCGGCTGGGGCCGATGACGAGGCCGATGACGACCGCGGCGCTCGCGGCGATCGCGAGACCGATCGCCCAGGTGCGGACCGTACGACCGAGCGCCGCCCAGAACTCGCTGGTGCCGGCCATCTCGACCATCTCGCGAACCACGGTCGACGCCGCGGGAAGGTACTCCGCCTCGACCAGCCCGGAGCGTACGACGAGCTCCCAGGTCGCGAGGAAGCCGACGATCCCGAGGACGCCGAGGACCGAGGACGGAAGACGGATGCCCCGCCCGTGAGCCAGACCCGGGGGTGACGTCTGGCTCACGGGCGGGGACGCACTTGCGGAGGTCATGGAAGCAGCGCGTCCAGGTCCGGCTCGTCCTCGAGGGTCCCGAACTCGACCGCCGCGGCGCCGAGCTGCTCCATCGACGGCTCGTCGAACTCCGGGCGGAACACGGGCAGCACCATCTTGGCGCGGGTGGGCTCGTCGATCTTGGTGTACGTGCCGACGATGTCGCGGACCTCGTCATCGTTCTCACCGGCGTACTCGAGCGACTTGTTCATCGCCCGGGTGAAGCGCTCGACGAGGTCCTCGTTCTCGCCGATGTACTGCTTGGTCGTGAAGTAGCCGGCGATGTCGAGCTTGGGCGACATGTCGAGGTAGTTGTACGTGACCACACGCGCGCCGTCGGCGAGCGCCGCCGACATGAACGGCTCCAGCACCCAGATCGCGTCGACCTGCTTCTTGGTGAGGGCGGCGGGCGCGTCCGGGAACGGCACCTCCACGAACTTGACGTCCTCGGGGTCGCCGCCGTCCTTCTCGATGGCGGCGCGGATCGTGGTGTCGCCGATGTTCTTGAGGTTGTTGACGGAGACAGTCTTCCCGGCGAGGTCCGCGGGCGACTGGATCGGCGAGTCCTCGGGCACGAGGACGGCACCGAAGTCGGGGTCGACGCCCGCCGACGACGTCCCGTTGGTCACGAACTGGAGCGGCAGGCCCTGCTCGGCGCCGACCATGAGCGACACGACGTTGCCGAACGCGAAGTCGAAGTCGCCGCTGACCACGCCGGGCACCGCGGCAGCACCGCCGGTGGTCGTGACGATCTCGAGGTTGATGTCCTCGTCGTCGAAGAACCCCTTCTCCTTGCCGAGCCAGATCGGCGCGGTGTCGACGATCGGGATGACGCCGACCTTGACGTCGTCCGGGCCTCCGCCGGACGTGTCGTCGTCACCTCCGCCGCCGCAGGCAGCGAGGAGGGTGAGCGCGGCAGCCGCGGTGGCAACCTTCGTGATCCGGCGCATGGGTGTCGTCTCCTTGTAGGGGGTGGCTCAGAAGGGGTACGTCGGGGGCTCGCTGCGCAGCGTCACCCAACGGGTCTCGGTGAAGGCTTCGATGTTGGCCTCAGAGCCGCCGTGACGGGACCCGGTGCCGGAGGCGCCCACGCCGCCGAACGGGGCGTTCGCCTCGTCGTTCACGGTCTGGTCGTTGACGTGGACGATGCCCGACGGGATGCGACCCGCGAGCTCGAGGCCACGCATCGCGTCGCGGGTCACGATGCCGAGCGACAGGCCGTAGTCGCCGCTCGACGCGAGCTTGACGGCTTCGTCGAGGGTCGAGAACTTCGCGACGGACGCGACCGGCCCGAACACCTCCTCGACGAACGCCGGCGCGTCGATCGGGGAGTCCGCGAGCACCGTGGGGCGGTAGAAGAGCCCCTCGTACGAACCTCCCGCGACCAGTCGTGCACCGGCCTCCTGGCTGGCGGTGACGAGCCCGTGGATCTTGTCGCGCTGGCCTTCGTCGATGATCGGGCCGAGCGCGACCTGCTCCGTCGAGGGGTTGCCGACCGGGAGGTGGTCGGCCTTCTCCGCGAGCTTCTCGACGTAGGCGTCGTACAGGCTCTCGTGCACCAGGTGGCGTCCGACGGTCATGCAGATCTGACCCTGGTGGAAGAACGCGCCCCAGGCGGCGAGGTTGACCGCCTGGTCGACGTCGGCGTCCTCGAGGACGACGAACGCCGAGTTGCCACCGAGCTCCAGGTGGGCCCGCTTGAGGTGCCGGCCGGCGGCCTCGCCGACCTTGCGTCCTGCCGCGGTCGAGCCGGTGAAGGCGATGACGCGGATGCTCGGGTCGGACGTGAGCGCCTCGCCGACGTCCGCGCCGCCGGGGAGGACCTGGAGCACGCCCGGCGGGAGCCCGGCCTCCTCGAAGATCTGGGCCATCGTGACGCCGCCGGTGACCGCCGTACGGGGGTCGGGCTTGAGGATGACGGCGTTGCCGAGGGCGAGCGCCGGCGCGACGGCACGGATGCCGAGGATGAGCGGCACGTTGAACGGCGCGATGACCGCGACCACGCCTGCGGGGACTCGCTGGGCGAGCGAGAGGCGCGGCTCGGCGGTGGCGAGGACCTGGCCGTGCGGGTGCGACGGGAGGGAAGCCGCCTCGTAGCACTCCTGCGCGGCGACGCTCTGGGCGAATCCGGCCATGCCGGGGATCGCACCGACCTCGCGGACGTTCCAGTCCATGACCTCGTCGGCGTGGGTGTTCCACAGGTCGCCGGCGCGGCGGAGCACCGCGGCGCGCTCGGCGTGCGGAACGGCGGCCCAGGCGCGCTGGGCCTCGGTGGCGACCTGCCCGGCGGACCGTACGTCGTCGGGTCCCGCGCGGCCGATGCGTCCGAGCTCGGCGCCGGTGGCGGGCTCCACGACGGGGTACGTCTGGCCGGCCGCCGGTGCGACCCACTCCCCGCCGAGATAGATCCGTTCGTTCCAGACGGATGCTTCGAGCATGGAGCCGGATCCTCCTGCGATGCTAGGCTGAAGCGTTCGCATTGCGAACGTGTGTGCAGTAGACGAACCTACTATGGCCCAGGTCACAGGTCAACGCGAAGCCGCCCGCGCGGACGAACTGGCAGGTGACCGCCACGCTGACGGATAAGGTGCGAGACGTGACGATCCCCCCGGACGGCAGACCGATGGAGTCGGTCCAGTCCCTGCAGCGCGGGCTCGCGGTGATCCGCGCCTTCGACGCCGACCACCCCCGGATGACGCTCGCCGAGGTCGCGCGCCAGACCGACCTGACCCGGGCCACCGCGCGCCGGTTCCTCCACACGCTCGTCACGCTCGGCTACACCGCCACGGACGGCCGCGAGTTCTGGTTGTGCCCGCGCGTCCTCGAGCTCGGCTACGCCTACCTCTCCGCCAGCTCGCTCCCCGAGATCGCCACGCCGCACCTCAAGACCTTCACCGACAAGGTCAACGAGTCGTCGTCGGTCTCGGTCCTGGACGGGCCCGACATCGTCTACGTGGCGCGCGTGCCCACCCGCCGGATCATGGCGGTCGCGATCAGCGTCGGCACCCGCTTCCCGGCGTACGCGACGTCGATGGGCCGTGTGCTGCTGGCCAGCCTCCCCGAGGACGAGCTCGACGACGCCCTCGAGGCGTCGACACTGGCCAAGCTCACCCCGCACACGACGACGTCACGCTCGGCGCTCAAGCGCGAGCTCGACAAGGTACGTCGCCAGGGCTGGGCCCTCAACGAGCAGGAGCTCGAGCTCGGGCTGCGCTCGATCGCCGCCCCGGTGCGCGATCCCCGTGGTCGCACGATCGCCGCGGCCAACGTGTCGATGAGCGCGAACACGACCACGGTGGACGAGGCACGCGAGCGCCTGCTGCCGGCGCTCCTCGATGCCGCCGCCCAGATCGAGCGCGACCTGCGGGTCTCGGCACCGTGACGAAGACCCCGGCCAGCAGTCGCTGACCAGGGTCTCGTCGTACGGCGGAGGTGGCGGGATTTGAACCCGCGAGAGGTTTCAACCTCAACCCGCTTAGCAGGCGGGCGCACTAGGCCACTATGCGACACCTCCAGGCGTGCCGCTCAAGGCTACAAGGTCGGGTGTGCGGCGAACCAGTCGGGGCAGGATCAGCCGGGGAGCTCGCCCCCGCTGTCGCCGGGCAGGTGTCGTGTGGCGACGAGCTCCTCGGCGACGGCCCGCAGCTTGAGGTTGTGGGTCTGGGAGTAGCGGCGGAGCACCGCGAACGCCTGGTCGCCCTGGAGACCGAAGCGTTCCATGAGAATCCCCTGGGCCTGACCGATCAGCTTGCGGGTGTCGAGAGCGACGTGCAGGTTGGCATGGCTGAACGACTCCTGGAGGGCGAGCGCGGCGTGGCGCGCGAAGATGTGCGCGTACGCGGCGTCGTCGGAACTGATGTCTCGACGTTCGCGCCAGTAGAGGTTGATGGAGCCGATCCGCCTGTCGCTGCTCGACAGCTCGGCCGCGAGGGCGCTCGTGATGCCGAGGGCGGCTGCCTTCGGGCCCCACTGCGGCCAGCGCGGGTCACATCTCAGATCGCGCGCAACGAGCGTCCGATCGTGCCAGGCGCTGTCTCGGCAAGGGCCTTCGTCGAGCTCGTACTGGAGCCGGTCCACGGTCTCGACGAGGGGATCGCTGGGCGCCGCCGTGATGAGCCGGCCTCCGGCCCTGATGAGCGTCAGGCCCGCCCAGTCGGCGTCGAGCTGGTCCCGGGCATAGGCCACGACCTGCTCGGCCGTGTCGGTCGGCGTGGGCCTGGTGTGGAGCGCCTCGGCGATGTCGGCGAACTCCCGTGCGTCCAGCTCGCGAGCCATCAGCTCACCTCCGCATGACGGGTCTCCAGGTGCGAGACTGCCTGCCCCTCACAATACGCGCGCTCGCCAGCTTCGGACGCCGCCGCGTAGGGTGGATTTTGGGAGGCGGAGCGATGGATGGCGGCGAGGACGACGTGCGTGAGCCCTCGGTCGGCGAGCGCGGCAGGCTCCTGTCGCGATGGGCCGCGATGCTGGCGTCGCTGCCCACCGATCGACCTCAGCCGTGGCGGTTGTGCGAGGCGCTGCGCAAGCTCGTCGGCGCGGACGGCGCAGCCATCACCATCGCCTACCTCTCCGACGCGCGGACGACCGTCTGCGCTACCGACGAGGTCATCAGCGGTCTCGAAAGCCTGCAGGAGGTCCTCGGTGAGGGACCGGGCCCGGATGCGGCTCGTACGTCCGAGGCCGTCGTCGCAGACATCGACGGCTCCTCGAGGTGGCCGATGCTCGCCCAAGCGGTCGACGAGCAGTTCGGCCCGCTCCGGCTGCACGCGATCCCGCTCGATGCCGGTGACGGGCTGCTGGGCGTGGTGACCTTCTACACCCCGATCGGTGCCGACCTCGCCGAGCCCGCCGAGAACGCCGTCTTCCTGGTCAACGCGGCAGGACCGGCGCTGGCGGCCGACTCCGCTGACCACAGCCTCGACGACGGTGACGACGATCCCTGGTCCTCGCGCGCTGTCGTCCACCAGGCGACGGGGATGATCATGGCGCAGCTGCGGGTGCCGCCTGGTGACGCGCTGGCCCTGCTGCGGGGACACGCGTACGCCTTGGAGACGGACGTCGCCGACGTCGCGGAGCGCGTCATCGACCGCAGCATCAACTTCTCGAACTTTGAGGTGGAGGGAGACTGACGATGACAGCCACCAGCAGCAGTGACGCGTTCGCCGCAGCGTCAGCGGCCATGGTCCACGGTGTCGACGCCGCCAGCACGGTGCACGTCCTCGTCGCGGACTGCCTGTCGTTGCTCGCCGCTGACACGGCGGGCATCCTGGTCCGCCTCGCGGACAACGACCTCGAGCTCCTCGTGGCCTCGTCCCACCGCGCTACCGAGCTCGAGCTGCACCAGGCTCACGCGAGGTCCGGTCCGTGCTTCGACGCCGTGAAGACCGGGTACGCGATCCACGCCGTGGGTGACGAGATCGCGGATCGCTGGCCGGACTTCGCCACGACCATGTACGGCGCAGGGTTCCATGCCGTGCACGCCATGCCGTTGCGCTGGCGATCCCGGATCCTCGGCGGTCTCAACCTGTTCTGGACCGAGCCGGAGCGGTTGGACGAGGAGCGGATCCGGACGGCCCAGGCCTTCGCCGACATCTGCAGCCTGGCCATCATGCAGTCGCCCGAGGCCAGCGACCTCGGCGCGTTCGACGAGCGCCTCCGTGCCGCCCTGGAGGGACGGGTCGTCATCGAGCGCGCCAAGGGTGTGCTCAGCGAGCTGCACGACCTCGACATGGCCGAGTCCTTCCAGCGCCTGATCGAGCTCAGCGAAGCTGCCGAGGAGCCGCTGGCAGAGACCGCGTCGCGGATCGTCGAGCAGACCTACACGTCCTGACCGCTGCTGCTGTCGGTGGGAGGGAGCTGGCGATAGCCGTGCGCCGCATCGAGGCGCCCGCGGATGTCGCGCTGGACGTCGAGCCCTTCCAGGCCGAACAGGCCGATCGGCAGCTCCGTCGTACGCCCGTGCTCGAGGCCGATGACCAGGATCGCGCTGCCGTCGGTCGCCGGCTTGTCGTCGACACGCTCGACCTGCGACCACATCGCGTGCCGGACGCCGGCGCCGCGGACGCGGTGGACCTGGTAGCCGGTGGTCGTCAGCGAGATCAGTCGGGGCGGCCACCGCAGCGCGATCAGCGAGGCGAGCACGAGGAGTGCGACCAGCACGGCGACGAGGACGCCCCACGCGGTGGCCTTGCCGCCGATCGTGATGAGCACGGCGGACAGCACCGCTCCGAACGCGGCGATCATCATGCGGATGCCGAAGAGCCTCAGCGCCAGGATCAGCGTGAGGCGGTACGTGGTGGGCTTCATCGTGTCAGTCATGGAGCAGAGGGGGCGGGATTCGAACCCGCGGCTGACACTTCTGCCAGCGACCGCTTTCAAGGCGGTTCCGATCGGCCACTCCGGCACCCCTCCTGGAACCGTGCGAGCACGGCGCCGTGTCCGATTGTCGCACCCAGGGCGTACGGGCCGGCCGCGTGGTTCCCTCTTCGTCGGGCCCCACGCAGAGTCGCTCGCCCACCGGAACGTTCAGGTGGGCGACGCACTCTCCGTGGGGACCACCGGAAAGTGGTCGACCGGCGCGGGCTACTTGAGGGCGGCGAAGCGCGGCGGCTCCGGACGGACGTACGTGTCGCCGTCGCGGCGGGCTGCTCGACGGCCGGAGCGCGAGGTGGATCCGGGGTCGAGCGCGCGCACCACGAGGCCGAGGCCGAGACCGATGATCGCGGAGTAGAGCGTCGACAGCGCGACGTACTTGATGTCCGCGTTCGGGGAGGCGAGCGCCGACGCCATCACGGCGGTGCCGACGACGCCGAACGCGCACATCCACCAGCCCTGGCGGCGGTTGGAGCGCGTGCTGATGCCCCACACGAGCGCGGGGAAGCCGATCAGCACCTCGGTCGGCCGTGGGACGCCGCCGACGGTGTCGCGCAGCCAGACCACGGCGTCGTCGATCGCATCGACCACGCCGGGTGAGCCGTACGACCGGACGATCGACCCGTAGACGAGCAGCACGACGACGATCAGTGCGCCGCCGAGGATGAGGCCGACACCGCGCCGGCCCAGCCCGTGGAGACCCGCACCGAGGCTCCAGACGATGCCGAACGCGGTCACCAGCGCGGCCCCGAGCACGATCAGGTAGAAGCGCGTGTAGATCAGCGGCGCGTTCCACGCGGCCACCGCGACGGCGGCGCTGGTGGCGACGATCAGGGCGATCACGTACTCACGGACCACCCCTGACAGCGTCGCCGACGGGCGGGTGAGCAGGACGGCGAGCACGGCGCCGAACGTCGCCGTGATGACCGACGCTCCCGCCATCGCCCACGACCAGTCCGTGAGCAGCGCGATGCCGGCGAGCACCGCGACGAGCGTGGCCCACAGCGTGCTGCGCCCGCCGCTGCGCCGCGCGACGCCGGCGGTGAAGACCACGGCGAGCACCGCGGCGCCGTAGCGGGCGTAGCGATCGGGGAAGCCCACCGCCACCACGGACGTGAGCGCGACCGCGAATCCGCCGAGCCAGGCGAGGAACAGTCCGCTGACGCCTGCGGCCCGCAGCGCCTTCATGCTGAAGCGGGGCTCGCGCACCGGCGGGAGGTAGCTGATCGTGTCGTTCGCCCGTCGGCGCGGCGCTGCGCGACGGCCTCCAGCGGTGCTCACGAGTCGGCTCCCTCGGTCGGGTCAGCGGATGGGGGTACGCCGATGCGGCGGTTCGCGAGGGACGGGTTGGTCGCGCGGGCCCGCTGGAGGCGCTCGGCCGACAGCGTCGCGCGGACCACCGCAGGCTCCTCGCCGGCGGCCGCGACGACCACCCCGAGCGGGTCGACGACCATGCTGTGGCCCACGTACGGTGCGCACTGCCCGGCGGCGACCACGTCGACCGTGTTCTCGATCGCGCGAGCCCGCAGCAGGGTCTGCCAGTGGTCTTCCTTGAGTGGGCCGCGCATCCAGGCGGCCGGGACGCAGAGCACGTCGGCGCCGGCGTCGACGAGCATCCGGGCGAGCTCGGGGAAGCGCAGGTCGTAGCAGGTCATCAGCCCCACCCGGCGCCCCGCGACGTCGAGCACGACGGGCGTGATCTCACCCGGCGCCAGCCGCTCGGACTCTGCATAGCCGAAGGAGTCGTACAGGTGGATCTTGCGGTACGACGCCGCGAGCGTGCCGTCCGGCGCCAGCGCGAGGAGCACGTTGTAGGGAAGGTCGGGCTCGCCCGAGTCGTCGACCCGAGGCTCGAACCCGCCGGCGACCACGTGGGCGCCGAGGCGCTTCGCGTGGCCGGCGAGGAGCGCGGAGAACGGTCCGTCGAGCGGCTCGGCGGCACCGCGCAGGTCGTACGAGGGGTCGCCGAACCCGTGCATCGTCGCCTCCGGGAGGACGACGAGGTCGAGTCCGTCGTGCGGACCAAGGGTGCTGAGGACGTCGTCGACCAACGTGCGGTTCGTGGCGGCGTCGGTCGTCGCGCTCAGCTGGACGAGGGCGACCTGCATTCCTCCATCTTTGCAGCCGCCCCCCAGCCTCCGGCAGGGTGAGGGCGTGAACGACCTCTCTGTCCCGCCCGAGAAGCTGCCGACGGTGTCGCTCGAACGCCCGCCGTACGACGCCGTGGTGCTGGCCGGCGGGGAGGCGCGGCGGTTCGGGGCGGACAAGCTCGGCGTGGTCGTCGACGGCGTCCGGCTGCTCGACCGGGTGCTCGCCTCGGTCGCCGACGCGCAGCGGTGCGTCGTCGTCGGACCCGAGCGCGAGACGGTGGTGCCGGTGGTCTGGACGCGCGAGGATCCCCCGGGATCCGGGCCCGCCAACGCGGTCGTCGCCGGGCTGCGCGGGTGCGAGGCGCCGTACGCGGTGCTGCTCGCGGGCGACCTGCCGTACGTCGCCGCGACCACCGTCGTCCGCCTGCTGAGCGCGCTGGACGCCGATCCGACCGCGGACGGCGTGATGCTCGTCGACGAGAGCGGGCGCGACCAGCTCCTGTGCAGCGCCTGGCGGCGGGAGGCCCTGGGCCGGGCCGTGGCGACCAGGCCGGACTGGACCGGTGGGTCCGTACGGCGGCTGATCGCGCCGCTGACCACGCGTCGCCTTACGGCCGAAGGTCGCGAGGCACGCGACATCGACCGCCCTGAGGATCTACCGTCGACTTCATGAGTGTTCAGGACTGGAGCGACGCGGTCTGCTCCGAGCTCGGCATCGAGCCTGACTACGACGTCGACGCGATCCTCGACGCTGCCCGCGACGTGGCCCACGGCGTGGAACGGCCGGCAGCACCGCTGACTGCGTTCCTCATCGGCTACGCCGCGGCGATGGCAGGGGGCAGCGCCGCCGACGTGGACCAGGCGCTCGACCAGGTCACGGCTCTCGCCTCGCGCTGGGAGGCGTGACCGGGAGGCATCACCGGGACGCGTGGACCGCCGGTACGGTGAACCCCATGCGTGCCGTGGTCGTGACGGAGCCCGGAGGGCCCGAAGGTTTGGACGTGGTCGATCTCGAGGACCCGGTCGCCGGGCCCGGCGAGGTCGTCGTCGACGTGGTGGCGGCAGGAGTGAACCGTGCCGACGTCCTCCAGCGCCAGGGGCACTACCCGCCGCCGCCCGGCGCGAGCGACGTGCTCGGCCTGGAGGCCTCGGGCATCGTGTCCGACGTCGGCGAGGGTGTGACGCGCTGGAAGGTCGGCGACCCGGTCGTCGCGCTGCTGGCCGGCGGCGGCTATGCCGAGAAGGTCCTGGTGCCCGCGCAGCAGCTCGCGCCCCTGCCCGAGGGCCTGGACCCGGTCCTCGCCGGCGGCATCATGGAGGTCGCCGCGACCGTCTGGTCGAACGTCTTCATGTCCGCCTCCCTGCAGCCCGGCGAGCGCCTGCTGGTCCACGGCGGCGCCTCCGGCATCGGGACGATGGCGATCCAGATGGCGAAGGCGTTCGGGGCCTGGGTCGCGGTGACGGCCGGCTCCGACGAGAAGATGCACGCGTGCCGCGAGCTCGGCGCGGACCTGGCGATCAACTACCGCGAGACCGACTTCGTCGAGGTCGTCCGCGCCGCGACGGAGGGGGCCGGCGTCGACGTGATCCTCGACAACATGGGCGCCTCCTACCTGCCGCGCAACGTCGCCGCGCTCGCCTACGACGGACGCCTCGTCGTGATCGGGATGCAGGGCGGGGTCAAGGGCGAGGTCAACCTCGGCGCGCTGCTCGCCAAGCGCGGCACGATCGGCGCGTACAGCCTCCGCGGTCGCCCTGTCGCCCAGAAGGGCGAGATCGTGGCCAGCCTCGTCGACAGCGTCTGGCCGCTGTTCGCCGACGAGTCGGTGCGGCCCGTGATCCACAAGGTCCTGCCGCTCGCCGACGTCCGCGACGCGCACCGGATCCTGGACGAGTCGAGCAACGTCGGCAAGGTCGTGCTGACCCCGTGATCCCGCTCGCCAGCGGGGCGTGGACGGCGACGGTCGACCCGTACGGAGCAGGGCTCACGACGCTGCGCCACGACGGACGCGACGTGGTCGAGCCGCGGGAGCCCGGGGACGGCGGGTTCCCGTTCTACCGCGGCGCGGTGCTGGCGCCGTGGCCGAACCGGCTCGAGGACGGCGCCTACGTGTTCGAGGGGCGTCCCCACCAGGTGGCGATCAACGAGCCCGAGGGCTCGACGGCGCTGCACGGCCTCGTCGTCGAGCTGACCTGGACGACCGTGGAGCAGCAGGCCGACTCCGTACGCCTGGCGGTCGACGTGCCGCGGTCCGACGGCTACCCGTACGCGGTGCGGCTCGAGGTCGCGTACGCGCTGAGCGCCGACGGGCTCGCGTCGGAGCTCGTCGCCACGAACGTCGGCGCGGAGACTGCGCCGTACGCGTCCGGCATGCACCCGTACCTCACGCTGGACGACGGTGAGTCGACCTCGATCGAGCTCGTGGCTGCCCGCTACGTCGAGTCCAGCCCGGACCGCAAGCTCCCCGTGGCGCTGCACGACGTGGACGGCTCGGCGTACGACTTCCGCGCGCCGCGCCCGCTCGACGGGGCCGAGCTCGACACCCCGTACACCGACCTCGTCCGCGACGCCGACGGTGTCGTGACCGTACACGTCGGGCGGACGCTGCTGCGGGGCACGGCCGGGGTGCGGTGGATCCAGGTATACACGCCCGTCGGTCGCGGCTCGCTCGCGGTGGAGCCGTGCTCGAGCCCGGCGAACGCGTTCCGTACCGGTCAGGACCTCGTCGTGCTGCAGCCGGGCGAGCAGCACGTGCTCGCGTGGACGCTGTCCAGGTCCTGACTACAGTGGGCGGCATGTCTGCAGAGTCGTTCGATCCCGCCTCCTCCGATTCTCATCTCGTCGTCGGACCCGACGGCCAGCCCGTCACGGCGCAGGAGCCGGAGGCCGACGACGACGAGGAGCGCTCGCTCACCGAGCTCGTCGAGCAGCCCGCGAAGGTCATGCGGATCGGCAGCATGATCCGACAGCTGCTCGAGGAGGTGAAGGCCGCGCCGCTCGACGAGGCGAGCCGGGCCCGCCTGCGCGACATCCACCAGACCTCCATCAAGGAGCTCGAGGACGGCCTCGCACCCGAGCTCGTCGAGGAGCTGGAACGCCTCAGCCTCCCGTTCAACGACGCGACGCCGTCGGAGGACGAGCTGCGGATCGCCCAGGCACAGCTCGTGGGCTGGCTCGAGGGTCTCTTCCACGGGATCCAGACGGCGATCTACGCCCAGCAGATGGCAGCGCAGTCGCAGCTCCAGCAGATCCGCCGCGCACTGCCCGGGGGTCAGCAGGCGGGCATGCACCCCGGCGTGCCGGGCCAGCAGCCGACCGAGGACGCCCCGCCGCACGGCCCCGGCATGTACCTCTGATCGGCGTTCGGCGCATCCGTCGTTGCTGCTCGCGGGGGTGTGACCCCCGGCACAGGTACTTTGAGTGGTGCCGGTCGGCTACTCGCCCGGCGTTGAGTAGCCGTTTCACCGACGAATGAGTATCTGCACGGTGATCCCGGCACGTCCCTGACTGTTTGACTTCCAGCATCTCGCAGCAACAGAGGAGATGCAGGATCATGAGAACGCTTCAGGAACGACCCATTCCCGACCGGCACCCTGTCGGCGCTCCGCTCGACGTGGTGCCACCGTGCGCCTCGATGGCAGACGTCTACGACACGCTCGCGGAGCCGCTCGAGGACATCTCTCGCTCCAGCGACTCGTGGGACTCGTGGCAGGCGGCGCACGACCAGGCCGTCGAAGCCTGTGCCGGATGCCCCCTCCTCGTCCAGTGCCTCTACCGCGCGGTGGTCGACGACGACGTCGCCGGCTACGCGGCGTGCACCTCGCCGCAGGACCGTGCCGAGATCCGCAGCCGGCTCGGCGTCACGGTGACCGCTCCCGACATCGACCGCATCGCCGGAGTCCGGTCCTCAGGTTCGCCGATCGACCACGAGTCGATCCTCGCCACGCGGCGGGCGTACCCGAACGACACGTTCGCCCAGCTCGCCGAGCGCCTCGGGTGCTCGCTCTCGACCATCAAGCGTCACCTCCGCGAAGCGGCGACCCGCCCTCGGCAGACGACGAAGCCGCGGGCGGGCCGCACCACCCGTCCCAGTGTCGACGAGGTGCTCGACGTGTTCGACGAGGTCGTCGGCAACGCGCCCATCTGTGCGCTGACGGCCTGATCCCGCAGGCCGGCCGCGCACGGGGGCGGCCGGCCCGGAGGGGTTCGTCCGGCCTCGCACTCTGTGTGGGGACCCACCGAGAGTGTCGGCCCCACCGCAACGTTCCGGTGGGAGACGCACTCTGTGTTGGGGCCAACGGAAAGTGTCGGGGGCGAGGGCTCAGAGGTAGCGCGCGATCTCCCGCACGACCCCGTCGTTCTCGACGGTCTCGGTGACGTCGTCGGCGACCTCCTGGACGTGCAGCGGGGCGTGCCCCATCGCGACGCCGCGGCCGGCCCACTCGAGCATCTCGACGTCGTTCGAGCCGTCGCCGATCGCGAGGACGTCGGCGCGCGCGACCCCGAGCTCGGCGCAGACGTGCTCGAGCCCGGTCGCCTTGGACACGCCCTCCGGCGCCAGATCGAGCCACGCCGTGTAGCCGACGAAGTAGTTGGTGCCCTCCAGCCCGATCTCGTGGGCGAGCTCAGCGAACTCCTCGGCCGAGCTCTGCGGGCTGCGTACGATCACGCGGGTCACCGGGCGCGCGACGAGGTCGTCGATCGACTCCTCGGCGAGGTCGCCGTGCAGCTCACCGTTCGGGAACGGCTTGTTGACGCGGAACCCCCGGCCGATCTCCTCGACAGCGACGGCCGCGTCGGGAACGGCCTCCATCAGCGCGCGTACGGCCGGACCGGCGTCGAACGTGACGGTGTGGAGGATCTCCACCGGGTCGTACCGGAAGACGACGGACCCGTTGCTGGCCACGGCCAGGCCGTCGGTGAACCCGAGCTTCTCGGCCGCGTCCAGCACACCGGGCAGCGCGCGTCCGGTCGAGATCACGCAGTGCATCCCGGCGTCGGCAGCGGCACGGACGCAGTCGCGTACGGCGTCGGTCATCGCGTTCTCGTAGTCGACGAGGGTGCCGTCGACGTCGAGGGCGATCATGCGAGGTCGCCAGGTCGTGGCGGCCTCGTCGGCAGTGTGCGAGGTCAACGTCAAGAGAGCGGCTCCAAGATCTCTCGTCCACCGAGATAGGGCTGCAGCGCCTTCGGGACCCGGACGGAGCCGTCGGCCTGCTGATGGTTCTCGAGGAGGGCGATGATCGTCCGTGTCGACGCCATGAGGGTGCCGTTGAGCGTCGACAGCGGCCTCACCTGGTCGCCGTCACGCATGCGGATGCTGAGTCGCCGCGCCTGGAACTGCGTGCAGTTGGAGGTGGAGGTCAGCTCGCGGTACTTGCCCTGGGTCGGGATCCACGCCTCGCAGTCGAACTTGCGGATCGCGGACAGACCGAGGTCGCCGGCGGCGACGTCAATGACGCGGTACGGGAGCTCGAGCGCATTGAGCCAGTCCTGCTCGTGCGCGAGCAGCTCCTCGTGGACCGCGTACGAGTCCTCGGGCGTCGAGTAGACGAACATCTCCACCTTGTCGAACCAGTGCACCCGGAAGATCCCCCGGGTGTCCTTCCCGTACGAGCCTGCCTCGCGCCGGTAGCAGGGGCTGAACCCGGCGTAACGACGCGGCAAAGTCTCGGCGTCGAGGATCTCGTCGGAGTGGTACGCCGCGAGCGGCACTTCCGACGTGCCGACGAGGAACAGGTCGTCCTTGGGGAGGTGGTAGACGTCATCGGCGGCCTGGCCGAGGAACCCGGTGCCCTCCATGGCCGACGGCTTGACGAGCGCCGGCGGGATCATCGGCGTGAAACCCCAGGCCGCGGCCCGGTCCATCGCCATCGAGACGAGAGCCAGCTCGAGCTGTGCGCCGATGCCGGTGAGGAAGTAGAAGCGTGCGCCGCTGACCTTGGCGCCGCGCTCGATGTCGAACGCGCCGAGGCGCTTGCCGAGCTCGAGGTGGTCGAGTGGCTCGAAGCCCTCGGCCGCGAAGTCACGAGGCTCTCCGACGATCTCGCGGACCTCGAAGTCGTCCTCGCCGCCGGCGGGCGCCTCGGGCGCGGCCAGGTTGGGGAGGCCCGAGAAGAGGACGTCGAACGCCCGGGCGGCGTTCGTGGAAGCCGTGTCGGCCGCCTTCACCTCGACGGCGAGCTCCTTCGTACGGGCGAGCAGATCGGCCTTCTCGTCGCCGGAGGCCTGGGCGACCTTCTTGCCGAGCTGCTTCTGCTCGGCCCTCAGCGCCTCGTAGCGTCCGATCGACGCGCGGCGTGCCTCGTCGGCAGAGATGAGTGCGTCCACGATCGCCTCCGACTCGCCGCGGCGGCGCTGTGCCTCGCGGATCTCGTCGGGGTTGTCACGGAGCGTGCGAACGTCGATCATTCCCCCAGCCTATCTGCGGGGGCGACACCATTACCCTGAGCAGGTGCCGATCGACGTCCGTCGCGCCCGCCCCGCGCGCACCGCCCTGCTGCCGACGTTGGTCGGAATCCTCCTCGCGGTGTTCCTCGCGCTGGCCGCGATGGTGTGGTGGGAGTGGCCGCCGCTGATGGACCTCGACCAGTCCGTGGCCGAAGCGGCGCACGACGCCGTCTCGGGTCGGGAGACCCTGATCGACATCCTGCTGTGGATCGCCGACGGCCTCGGGCCGTGGACGCTGCGCATCGTGATGGGGCTGACGGTCCTGATCGCGGTGTGGCAGCGCGCCTACCGGGTGGCGGTCTGGATCGCCCTGACGATCCCGATCCAGTTCCTCGCCGTCTACGGGATCAAGCGGATCTTCGACCGTCCGCGGCCGTCGTTCGACGACCCCTTCCAGCTCCTCTCCTCGTACTCGTTCCCCAGCGGCCACGCGACTGCCGGGGCGTCGTTCGCGACGGTGATGGTGATCGTGACGCTGCTGGTGCTGCGACGAGGGCTCCTGCGCAAGGCCGTCGTCACGGTCTGGATCCTGCTCGGGCTGTCGGCCGGCCTGGACCGCATCTTCCTCGGGGTGCACTATGTCTCCGACGTCCTCGCGGGCTTCGCGCTCGGCACCGCGATCCCGCTCGCCTTGTGGTGGCTGCTGATGCGGCCGGTGTTCGCGGTCGAGGAGCCGGCCCATCCCGCCATCGCGGGGACCGGCCGCCGTCAGGTCGGCGTGGTGCTCAACCCGGTGAAGGTCGGCGACGTCGACGCCTTCCGCGCGAAGGTCACGGAGGCGGCCACCCGCCACGGGTGGGCCGAACCGCGGTTCTTCGAGACGACGGTCGACGACCCGGGGGGCGGCCAGGCCATCTCCGCGCTGGAGGGCGAGGCCGACCTGGTGATCGTGGCCGGCGGCGACGGCACCGTGCGCGAGGCGTGCGGCGAGCTCGCGCGCACCGGCATCGGTGTCGGCATCGTCCCGCTCGGCACGGGCAACCTGCTCGCCCGCAACCTCTCGATCCCGCTCCACATGGTGGATGCGATCGACAACGCGTTCACCGGCCAGGACCGTGCGGTCGACCTCGTACGGCTCCAGATCGACGGCGCGGAGGACACGACGACCTTCCTCGTCATGGCGGGCCTCGGCTTCGACGCGGCGATCATGACCGGCACCAACGAGGACCTGAAGAAGAAGGTCGGCTGGCTCGCGTACGTCGTGTCCGGGGTCAAGCAGCTGTTCCGGTTCCCCAACACGCGGGTGCAGATCTCGGTCGACGACGGCGAGCTCCTCGTACGCCGCCGCGCGCTGACGGTGGTCGTCGGCAACGTCGGCTTCCTCCAGGGAGGCCTGCCGCTGCTGCCCGACGCGCAGATCGACGACGGCCAGATCGACGTGGTGGTGATCGCGCCGCCGCACAAGTTCGCGTTCCTGCGGGTCGGTCTGCGGTTGATCGCCCGCCGCAAGCGCACCGACGAGCGTCTCGACCGGATGGCGGGTCGCACCGTCACGATCCGGGCCGACCGGCCGACGCCGATGCAGCTCGACGGCGACCCGATCGGAGAGCACACCGAGCTGCGCGCGACGGTCGAACCAGGGGTCCTGCTGGTCCGCGTCGCACGATGATTGCAGAGTCAATGTCACGATAAGGTAACGGATGTCACCCTCGGGTTCCCTTGTGGGTAACTCGCTGTTGAACTCGGTTTCGCATGTGGTGCAGATCGCACCAATCCTCGGAGGGAGACAACCATGCTTCAGACGAAGTCTGCTCGGACGAAGGGCCGCACACGCCTTGCGGCCGCGTCCACCAGCGCCGCACTCGTCGCCGGAGTCGGCGGCCTCGTGCTCGCCGGCGCACCCGCCGCCAACGCGGTCAACGTGACGAAGACCTTCAGCTACACCTGCACTGTGACGGCCAACGGGCTTCCGCTCCCGACGTCGACGGTGCCGGTGAAGGCATCGGTCGACCTGCCGACCCGCGTCGCTCCCGGTCAGACGCTGGCCAGGCGGAGCACGGCGATCACGTTGACCATCCCCGAGTCGCTCCGCGAGCCGACGTACGGTCTGCTGGGTGCTCGCAAGGTGAGCGGCTACTCCCGTGATGCATCGGTGACGATCGCCGCTCCGGGTGCGGCAACGCAGACTCTGACGATCGCGAACCTCGGAACGCCGCCGGTCCCCGTCCCGGGGACAAAGGGGACCCCTTGGAACATCCCGACGCGCGGCAGCGTGCCCGCGGTCAAGATCCCGACCAGCGCGAAGTCGCTCGGCACCGTCTCGATGCCGGTCAAGTTCACGGTCAGGGCGACGCTGTACAACGCGAGCGGCGCGAAGATCGGTAGCACCGACGGCGTCATCATGAACTGCTCGACCACGGGCGACCGCACCCTCGCCAAGATCGGCATCGCGAAGGCCGCCTCCAAGGTCTCGGCCAAGGTGAGCCCGAAGAAGATCAAGGCCAAGAAGACCAAGGCCAAGCTTGCGGTGCGCGTCAGCTCGCCCGGCGTCCCGGTGACCGGCAAGGTGACCGCCAAGCTCGGCAAGAAGACCGTCGGCAAGGGCACCGTCCGCAACGGCAAGGCCACGATCAAGCTCAAGAAGTTCAAGAAGAAGGGCACCTACAAGATCAAGTTGACCTACAGCGGGTCCGCGTCGAGCAACGGCTCGAAGAAGACCATCAAGGTCAAGGTCAAGAAGTAGGCGCACCACCCCGTACGACTCGGGTCTCGGCCACGGCGGCGACGCCGTACTGACCCTCCGAGGGGGACGACTGCCCTGGACCTGAGTGGGGGTCCAGGGCAGTCGCTCGTCGTCGGAGCCTTACGGGTGCGGGACGGTGGCCGTGATGATCGAGCCGTCGGCACGGCGTACGCCGTCGAGCGGACCCGGACCAGGAGTGCCTCCGAGCGCCGGACCCTGCCCGTCGAGCGGCACGATGACCGGCTCCTTCGCGGTGACGTGCACGATCTTGCCGCGGACGGAGATCTTCACCCCAGCGCCCTGCTCGATCGTGAGCTCGACAGAGTCGGCCGTCACGCGGACGCGCAGACGCGAGCCGCGGATCATCACGCGGTAGGTCAGGTTGGCCCAGGCGGCCGGCAACCGCGGGTCGATGGAGAACTCCCCGCTGTAGTCGCGGAACCCGCCGAACCCGCTGACGAGCGCGCTCCACACGCCTCCGGTCGAGGCGACGTGGACGCCGTCGGAGGCGTTGCCGTGCAGGTCGGCCAGGTCGACGAACAGCGCCTCGGTGAAGTAGCGCACCGCGAGGTCGGAGTAGCCGACCTCCGCAGCCATGAGCGACTGGACGACGGCCGAGAGCGTGGAGTCGCCGGTGGTGATCGGGTCGTAGTACTCGAAGTCGTTGCGCTTCTGCTCCACGGTGAACTGGTCGCCCTGCAGATAGAGCGCCAGCACGACGTCGGCCTGCTTGAGCACCTGGAACCGGTAGATCACCAGCGGGTGGTAGTGGAGCAGGAGCGGCCGCTGCTCCGCCGGTGTGTGCGCGAGGTCCCACACCTCGCGCTCGAGGAAGTGCGAGTCCTGGGGGTGGATGCCGAGGTGGTCGTCGTACGGGATCGCCATCGCCTCGGCGGCGCGCTCCCACTCGTCGATCTCGTCGGGGTCGAGGTCGAGGCGCGCCACCATGCGGGCGTACGCCTGCGGCCAGGCGGACTCGAGCTCGCGGACGGCGCGTGCGGCTCGTCGCAGGTTGAACCGGGCCATGACGTTGGTGAACAGGTTGTCGTTGACGACCGTCGTGTACTCGTCGGGGCCGGTCACTCCGTGGATGTGGAACGATCCGGCGCCCTCGTTGCGCCAGAACCCGAGGTCGGCCCACATGCGGGCGGTCTCGACCAGGATGTCGACGGCCTCGCGCATGAGGAAGTCGGTGTCGCCCGTCGCGTCGACGTAGCGGCTCAGGGCGTACGAGATGTCGGCGTCGATGTGGTACTGAGCGGTGCCGGCCGCGTAGTACGCCGACGCCTCCTCGCCGTTGATCGTGCGCCACGGGAACAGCGCTCCGCGCTGGGACAGGTCGCGCGCTCGACGGCGCGCGGCAGGCAGCATGTTGTAGCGGAACCGCAGGGCGGCGCGCGCGAGCTGTGGGTAGACGTACGTCAGGAACGGCAGGACGTAGATCTCGGTGTCCCAGAAGTAGTGGCCGCCGTAGCCCGTGCCGGTGACGCCCTTCGCAGGGATGCCGGCGCCCTCGGCGCGCGCGGACGCCTGCGCCACCTGGAAGAGGTTCCAGCGCATCGCCTGCTGGAGCGAGTCCTCGCCGTCGATCTCGACGTCCGCGCGGGCCCAGAAGGCCTCGAGCCACGCCTTCTGGTCGGCGAACTGGCGCCCGATGCCTTCCTCCGCGACGCGGTCGAGGGTGCGTCGGCAGCGGTCGAGCAGCTCGCGGGCCGGGACCCCGCGTGACGTGTGGTACGCGGCGACCTTCGTGAGCCGGATGGTGTGTCCCGGCTGCGCGTCGACCTGGTAGACGACCTTGGCCATGTCCTCCGAGAGGTGCATGGTCCGCTGGACCGGGTCCTCGGTCTCGATGGTGTGGTCGGCACCGACACCGAGCGTCATCCCCGACTCCGCGGCCCGGTAGCCGAGCATCACCCGCGCGTTGTCCTCGTCGAGGTCCTGCAGCTCCGGCTCGAGGACGCGACGGCCGAAGCGCTCGGCCTTGCGGGGGTCGGCGCCCTCGCCCATCGCGGCGGCACGCACGTGGTACTCGTCCTCGCCGTCCTGCCGGTTGAGCAGCTGGCACGACAAGGTGATGGGCGCGGCGGCGTCGAGCACCGTCACCTCGAACGTCATCACCGCGAGGTGACGCTGGGTGAAAGAGACCATCCGCTGCGACCGGATCCGTACGCGCTTGCCGGCCGGTGTACGCCACACGATCTCGCGGGCCAGCACGCCGCTGCGGAAGTCGAGCGAGCGCTCGTAGTCGATCAGGTCGGCGACGGGGAGCAGGAGCGGCTCGTCGTCGACGTACAGGCGGATGACCTTGGCGTCGGGCGCGTTGACGATGGTCTGGCCCACGCGGGCGAAGCCGAACGCCTCCTCGGCGTGGTTGATCTTCCAGGTCTCGTGGAAGCCGTTGATGAACGTGCCGTGCGCGTGCGACTCGCGACCCTCCTCGACGTTGCCGCGCAGGCCGAGGTAGCCGTTGCCGAGCGCGAACAGCGTCTCCGTACGGCCGAGGTCGTCGGCGCTGAAGAAGCGTTCGACGAGCCGCCACCGGTCGACCGGCCAGCGGTGGCGGTCGAGGTAGTCGTTGACGCGGCGAGGGTTGTCGCGCGGCACGGGGTTCATGCGGCACCGCCGCGTGCGTCGCGCGCAGCATCGGTCGAGAGCAGCTCGGCGAGATCGTCGACCACGACGTCCGCGCCCCGGTCGAGCAGGGACTGCCGTCCGACGCCGCGGTTCACGCCCACGACCAGCCCGAAGTCCCCGGCGGCGCCGGCCTCCACGCCGGAGATGGCGTCCTCGACCACGATCGAGCGTGCGTCGGTCACGCCGACGGACTTGGCGGCGTACGCGTAGGTGTCCGGAGCGGGCTTGCCCGGCAGCTGCTGCGCTCGAGCGACGAGCCCGTCGACGACGACGTCGAAGCGGTCGGCGATGCCGGCGGCAGCCAGGACAGAGGTGGCGTTCGCCGAGCTGGACACGACGGCGAGCGCGATGGGGAGCGTGGCGAGCTCGTCGAGCAGGGCGACCGAGCCCGGGTAGGCGACGACGCCGTTCTCCTTCAGCTCGCGCTCGAACTCCGCGTTCTTGCGGTTGCCGAGCCCGCAGACCGTCTCGGCGGTCGGGGGGTCGGTCGGGAGGCCCTCGGGCAGGACCACGCCGCGCGAGGCGAGCAGCGAGCGCACGCCGTCGTAGCGCGGCTTGCCGTCGACGTAGGCGAAGTAGTCCGCGTCGGTGTACGGAGGGGCGATGTCGTGCTCGGAGAGGTAGGCGTCGAACAGGGCGGCCCAGGCGCGCATGTGCACCTCGGCGGTCGGCGTCAGGACCCCGTCGAGATCGAACAGGACAGCGTCGTAGTCGGCCCAATGGACCAGCGGCGAGTCGGTCACCCTTCGAGGGTATGGCGTCGACGTTGCAAGCGCGTGACGGGTCCGGCGCGGTCGGTCGAGCAGACTCGAGGACCCCGGCGTACGGGCTTCTCGGGCAAGTTGATTGAATCAACCATTACTACGTGACACGGATCACGGCGCATGGAGAAAGTCGGGCTCCCGGAGCAGTTCTTCAAATCTCACGCGACCTGTATCCCGGTGTGTCACACTGAGTTAATTCTATGCATTGTGAATTTGTGAAGTGCATTCTCTGGAGGGAGAACGATGAACCAGCCCACACGGCTGCCTGGGGTCGCGGCACGGAGTCGCCGCGCCGTCGGGTCAGTCACCGCCGGCGCTCTCGTGGCCGGCACGCTCGGTGCGTTCGGACTGGCTGCGGCCGGTCCCGCAGCCGCGGCGACCCAGCTCGACAAGAGCTTCGTGTACGCCTGCGCGGTCACCGCGTCGGGCCTGAGCATCGGTACGCACGACGTCGGTGTCCGCGCCCAGGTCGAGGTCCCCGACTCCGTCGCGGCCGGTGAGGTGATCCCGGAGCGACGGACGACCATCACGCTGGCGATGCCGGAGACGCTGCGCTCCGCGACGTACGGGCTGCTCAGTGCCCGCTCTGCGGGCGGCTCGTCCTCGGACGCGTCGATCTCGATCACCGCTCCGGGAGTCGACGACCCGCTCGAGGTCGGCATCAACGGGCTCGCCGCGCCGCAGGGGCCGGTGCCCGGGCCGGGCGGGACGTGGACGATCCCGACGCAGGGCGACGTCCCGGCGATCACCGTGCCGGTGGGCGCCACCGAGGGTGCGACGCTGCACATGCCGTCCGCCTTCACGGTCAACGCGACCATCAAGGACGCAGCCGGCACCTCGATCGGCGGCGAGAACGCCGTCACGATGCGGTGCAACCTCTCCGGTGACGACGACGTCCTCGGCGTCATCCCGATCGACGAGCCGGTCAACCAGGCACCGGTCGCCGCCGACCTCTCGTTGACGACAGACGCGGGCAGCGCCGTCGCCGTGACGCTGGACGCCAGCGATCCCGAGGGCGCCGACCTCTCGTACGCGACGACCGCGCCGAGCCACGGCACGCTCAGCGGTGACGCGCCGAACCTCACCTACACGCCTGCGGACGGCTACGTGGGCACGGACTCGTTCACCTACACCGTGAGCGACGGCGTCAACCAGACCACCGCGACCGTCACCGTCAAGGTCCAGGGAGCCGCCGGCTCGGTCACGACGGAGGACATCACCGTCGACGAGCCCTTCTACCGCGGCGCCTTCGCGACCCAGCGGTCGGTCACGCTCGCCGGCAGTGGCGGCGAGGGTGACCTCACGTACAAGCTCGGCAGGGTCGAGGGCGCCGGCACCAACGTCGCGCTGACCCTGACGGGCGACGAGGTCGCCGTGACGCCGTCGGAGGACACACCCCCCGGCGCGTACCGCTTCGACTACACGGCGACGGACACGACGGGACAGTCGAGCACGTCGACGGTCCGCTTCACCGTCGTGAACGCCGAACCGATCGTCAAGGACCGCACCTTCACCACGACCAAGGACAAGCCTTTCGACGGCTGGCCATGGGCACGTGACCTCGACTCGCAGGGCCCCTTCGTCTGGAACGTGAACGAGACCCGGTTCACCTACGGCGAGCCGAAGCACGGGACGATCGAGACATTCTTCGAGGCCGACGCGGACCCGGCGAGCACGGCGTCGATCTTTGCGGCGATCCAGCACAAGTACACCTACGTGCCCGACCCCGGGTTCGTCGGGACGGACTCGTTCACCGTGACGATGACGGACAAGACCGGTGACTCGTCGACGGGCACCGTGACCATCAAGGTCGACGAGCCGGCCGCCGCGGCGCCGGGCGTGCTGAACGACGTGCGCTACCGCTGTGAGTTCGCGATCGGCGTCGACTCCTCGGGCATGCCGACGAGCGATCCCGACGCCGCGATCGACCCGTTCTGGAGCGACATCGTCGGCGGCATCATGGGCGGTGACGCGACCTTCCGGGTCGACGTGAAGGCGCACATGCCCGCGCTGCTGGCGCCCGGTGAGAAGTTCACCGTCCCGGACACCGACATCACCTTGAAGATGGCGCAGCCGATGGCCGAGCTGCTCGGCGGCACCGACTTCACCACCACCCCGGCCGGCAGCTACCCGCCGGTCGAGGAGGCGGGCTTCGGTCAGACTGCCGTCGCCGGCGGCGCCAAGGCAACGGCCGTCTTCACCGAGACGGCCAGCGGGGAGTCGTACGAGATCCCGATGTCCGGCCTGAAGTCGGAAACCGTGCCCATGACGACCCCGGTCCCCGCCGACGGCGTGGCGATCCCCGTCAAGGGCGGGCTGCCCGAGCTGACGGCCCCGGAGACCGGTGCTCTCACCGTGTCGATGCCGAAGAAGATGTTCATCACCTCGGAGCTCACGCCGGGCGTCATCGGCGGCTTCATCAAGACGGTGGGCCTCGACTGCACCGCAATGGAGGGTGAGAACCTCGCCATCGGCACCGTCGAGGTCGACGACCCGCCGACCGCCTCCGACGTCATGGCCACAACGACCGCCGGCAAGTCCGTCGCCGTCACGCTGAAGGGCACCGAGCCCGACGGCCAGGACCTCTCGTACGAGGCAGCCGCGCCGAGCCACGGCACGGTCAAGGTGGACGGCGCGAAGGCGACGTACACGCCGAAGGCGGGCTTCGTCGGCAACGACACGTTCACCTACACGGTGAGCGACGGGTCCCACGAGGCGACGGCCAAGGTCACGGTCACGGTCGGGAAGGCCGCAACGACGGTGCGGGCGTCGGCGTCGGCGACCCGGTACGGCACGTCGTCGCGCATCGCGGTCAGCGTGTCGCCGTCGGCCGGCGGTCGCGTCGAGGTCCTGAGGGGCACGCAGGTGCTCGCCCGTACGACGGTGGTCGGCGGTCGTGCGTCCGTTCTCCTGCCTCGTACGGCGCTCAAGCCGGGCACGCACACCCTCGCGGTGCGCTACCTCGGTGACACGTCGACGAAGCCGTCGACCACCTCGGTGCGGGTGTCGGTGACCAAGGCCAAGGCAGCGGTCGCCGCGAAGGTCACGACGAAGAAGGTCGTGGTCAAGAAGACCCGCGCCAAGGTGCGGGTCACCGTGAAGGCCAGTGGCATCACGCCGTCCGGGAAGGTCGCGGTCTACTTCCGCGGCAAGAAGGTCGGCACGGCGACGCTGAGCAGGAACGGCACCGCGCTGCTGCGGCTCAAGAAGCTGCCGAAGGCGGGCAAGGGGACGCTCAAGGTCCGCTACCTCGGCAACGCGACCACCGGTGCGGCGACCAAGACCATCAAGGTCAGGGTCGTGCGCCGGTAGCAGGTGTGCGGTCCTGGCGTGCCACGCGCTGGCGCGTCAGGGCCGCACTGGGTACGTGGCCCCTGGTTCCGCCCTCCCGGGACCGGGGGCCACGTCACGTCTCAGCGGAACGCCGGCTGCCCCGTCAGCGCCTGGCCCAGCACGAGCGTGTGCATCTCGGTCGTGCCCTCGTACGTCAGCACGGACTCGAGGTTGTTCATGTGGCGGATGACGGGATACTCCAGCGAGATCCCGTTCGCGCCGAGGATCGTGCGGGCGGTCCGGCAGATCTCCAAGGCCTCGCGGACGTTGTTCAGCTTGCCGAGGCTGACCTGCTCCGGGCGCAGCCGTCCGGCGTCCTTGCGGCGGCCGAGATGCAGCGCGAGCATGACGCCCTTCGTGTACTCGACGGCCATGTTCGCGAGCTTCTCCTGCGTCAGCTGGAAGCCGCTGATCGGACGGCCGAACTGCTCCCGCTCACCGGCGTACGAAAGCGCGGACGCGAACGCGGACCGTGCCGCTCCCATCGCGCCCCAGACGATGCCGTACCGCGCCTCGTTCAGGCACGACAACGGCCCGCGGAGCCCGGTCACGTCGGGCAGGACGGCATCGGCCGGCAGACGTACGCCGTCGAGCACGATCTCACCGGTGACCGAGGCCCGCAGCGACATCTTGTGCTTGATCTCGGGCGCCGAGAAGCCGGACGTGCTCGTGGGGACGACGAAGCCGCGGATGTCGGCGGGGTCGTCAGACGTCTGGGCCCACACGACCGCGACGTCGGCGACGGGCGCGTTGGTGATCCACATCTTGCGGCCGTCGAGGACCCAGTCGCCGCCGGCGTCGCGACGCGCGCGGGTCCGCATGCCGCCGGGGTCGGAGCCCTGGTCCGGCTCCGTCAGGCCGAAGCATCCGATGGCGTCGCCGGCGGCCATCCGCGGGAGCCAGGTCTCCTTCTGGTCCTCGCTTCCCCACCGCCAGATCGCGTACATCGCCAGCGACCCCTGCACCGACACCAGCGAGCGCAGCCCGGAGTCGGTGGCTTCGAGCTCGAGGCACGCGAGGCCGTACTCGGTCGCGCTCATGCCGGCGCAGCCGTATCCCTCGAGGTGCATGCCGAGGACGCCGAGCGCCCCGAGCTCCTTGGTGAGGCCACGGATGTCGGGGATCTCGCCGCGCTCGAACCAGTCCGCGACGTACGGGTCGACGCGCTCCGCGCAGAGGTGCCGTACGGAGTCGCGGACCGCGAGCTCGTCGGCGCTGAGGAGGTCGTCGATGCCGGCGGGATCCATCGGGTCGAACGCGGGCAGGCGGGAGGTGGTGCTCATCGGGTCTCCGTATCGTCCGCCAGCCAGCGGCGGATCTCGTCGTCGTGCTGTCCGAGACCCGGTGGCGCGGTCGGCGTCACCGGGGTGCTGCGTGAGTACGTGATGGGGTGGCGCACCTGCGCGGGGTGGCCGTCGCCGACCTCCACGGTCGGCTCGAGGCCCAGTTCGCGGGCGCGCGCGAGAGCGGCGCCGATGTCGCCGACCTCGCCGACCGGGACGTCCGCGTCGGACAGCCGCTGCTGCCAGGCGGCCGCCGTGTCGGCAGCGAGCGCCTCCTCCAGGACCGCCACGAGGTCGCTGCGGTGAGCGACACGCGCTCCGTTGGTGGCGAAGCGGTGGTCGTCGGCGAGCTCAGGCCGACCGATCCCCTTGCACAGCCGCGCGAACTGGCCGTCGTTGCCGCACGCGACCGCGAGGGTCCCGTCGGCGCAGTGCAGGATCTCGTACGGCGCGATCGAGGGGTGCTGGTTGCCCATCCGGCCGGGTGAGCGACCGGTCGTGAGGTAGCTCGACGCCTGGTTGACGAGCGAGCCGAGGAGGCTCGAGAGCAGGTTCACCTCGACCCGCTGCCCGCGGCCGCTTCGCTCGCGCTCGGCGAGGGCGGCCATGACGCCGATGACGGCGTCCTTGCCGGTCAGCACGTCCACGAGCGCGACGCCGGCCTTGGTCGGGTCGCCGTCGGGATCGCCGGTGATACTCATCAACCCGCCCACGGCCTGCACCACGAAGTCGTACCCCGGCATCTCCGCGCCGGCGCCGCTGCCGAATCCGGTGATCGAGCAGTAGACGAGGCCGGGGTTGTCGGCGCTCACGGTGTCGTAGCCGAGGCCGAGCCGGTCGAGCGCGCCGGTGCGGAAGTTCTCGACGAGGACGTCGGCCCGGCGTACGAGGGTGCGCGCGAGCGCGAGGTCGCCCGCGTCGCGCAGGTCGAGGGTGACGCTGCGCTTGGTGCGGTTGGCGCTCTCGAAGTACGACGCGGTGCCGTCGGCGGTCCACGGCGGACCCCACTGCCGGGTGTCGTCGCCGGCTCCCGGTCGCTCGACCTTCACGACGGTGGCGCCGAGGTCGGCGAGCATCGAGGTCGCCATCGGTCCGGCGAGGACCCGGCTGAAGTCCGCGACGACGACCCCGTCGAGGGGTGCGCTCACGGGAGCACCAGTCGGCCGTCGACGCGCCGCGGGATCCCCCACGGGTTGTCGTCGCGCACGGGCGCGGGCAGGGCGGGGTCGGGCACGGACTGGTAGGTCACCGGGCGGGTGAACCGCGTGAGCGCCGCGGCGCCGACCGACGTCGCCGTCGGGTCGGAGGTCGCGGGCCAGGGGCCGCCGTGGTGCTGAGCCCACGTGTACGAGACACCGGTCGGGAAGTCGCCGACCGTCACCCGGCCGGCCTTCGTGGTGAGCTGCGCCAGCGTGCCGGGAAGGTCGGGGTCCTCGTCGCCCTCGGCCATGATCGCCGCGGCGAGCGTGCCCTGGAGAGCACCGACCGTACGCGCGAGCGCCTCGCCGTCGTCGTACTCCGCCACCAGTGCCACCGGGCCGAAGCACTCCTCGAGCAGACGGCTCCCGGGCTCGAGGGCGTCCAGGGGTACGGACAGGACGGTGGAGGCCACGGACCAGCCGGCGTCCGGGCCGTCGACCTGTGCGACGACCTCGGCGCCGGCGTCGACGAGCTCGCGTACGCCCGTGCTGGCCGCCTCGGCGATGCCCTGCGTGAGCGACCAACCCTGCGGAGACGCCTCCCGGAGCGCTTCGGCGACCGCCTCAGCGGCGCCCGAGCCGCGGGGCGCGAGCATGAGGCCGGGCTTCGTGCAGAACTGGCCGGTGCCGAGCGTGAACGAGCCGACGAAGCCGGAGGCGATCTCGCTGAGGCGCGCCTGCGCTGCCGCAGCGGTGACGACGACCGGGTTGACGGTGCCCATCTCGGCGAACACCGGGATCGGCACGTCACGCTTCTCGGCCGCGTCGCGCAGCGCCATGCCCGCGCGCTGCGAGCCGGTGAACGCGACGGCCGTGATCTGCGGCGCCTCGACGAGCCGTACGCCGGCGTCGAAGCCGTGCACGATCCCGAAGACGCCTTCGGGCGCGCCGGCGTCGCGCAGCGCCTCCGTCACGAGGGCGCCGAGGCGACGGCTCAGCAGCGGGTGCGCGGGGTGTCCCTTGACCACGACCGGGCAGCCCGCGGCGAGCGCGGACGCGGTGTCGTTGCCGAGCACGCTGAAGGCGAACGGGAAGTTGCTCGCACCGAAGACCGCGACCGGGCCGCGTGGCACGTTGACCCGCACCAGGGCAGGGTTCGCGCCGGCGGCGTGGTCGATCGTGGCGCCGAGGTAGGACCCCTCGACCGCGACGTCGGCGTAGAAGCGGAGCTGCCCCGCGGTCCGGCCGACCTCGCCCTCCAGGCGCTTCCGTCCGAGCGCTGTCTCGGAGTCCGCGAGGTCCACGAGCTCGTCTCGCGCCGCTTCGAGCGCGTCGGCGATCGCCCCCGACCAGCGCGCCCGCTCCGTCGGCGGCACCGCGGCCACCTCCGTCGCGCACGCCGCCGCCGCCGCGACGATCGCGTCCACCTCGGCCTCCGGCGTGATCGGCACCTCGCCGTTCACGCCGCCCGTCCGCGGGTCGTACGAGACGTCAGCCGTCATCGCACACCCCCTCCCGTCCCCGATTTGCTGAGTTGATCAAGGAATGGCGACCCGATTTCCTTGAGGAGGTGCACAAATCGCGGACGGAGCGGTGACGTCACGACAGCCCCCGCACCCCGGCCTCGAGCACCCCGAGCGCGTCGTCGAGCAGGTCGTCGCCGATGACGAGCGGCGGGAGCAGCCGGATCACGTTGCCGTACGTGCCGCACACCAGGACCAGCACACCCTCGGCGTGGCAGTGCTTCGCGAGCGACAGCGCGAGCCGCGGTGCGGGATCCTTCGTACCCGGCTCGACGAGCTCGATCGCGAGCATCGCCCCGCGCCCGCGGACGTCGCCGATGACGCCGCCGGTGTCGGCCCGCAGCGCCTCGAGCCGCGGCTTCACGATGCGCTCGATCTCCGCCGCTCGTGCGACCAGGCCCTCGCTCTCGATGGTCTCGATCGCCCCGAGCGCCGCCGCGCACGCGACCGGGTTGCCGGCGTACGTGCCGCCGATCCCGCCCGGCGCGACGGCGTCCATGATCTCGGCGCGCCCCGTGACCGCGGACAGCGGCATGCCGCCCGCGAGCGCCTTCGCGGTCGTCACGATGTCGGGCACGATGCCCTCGTGCTCGCTGGCGAACATGCGGCCGGTCCGTGCGAACCCGGTCTGCACCTCGTCGGCGACGAAGAGGATGCCGTGCTCGTGCGCGAACTCGACGACCGCCGGCAGGAACCCCTCGGCCGGCACGATGAAGCCGCCCTCGCCCTGGATCGGCTCGGCCACGATCGCGGCGACGTTGTGCGCGCCGATCTGTGTGAGCACGATGTCCTTGAGCTTCGCCAGCGCGTCCGCCGCGCACGCCTTCTCGTCTCCGTCGTAGCGGTACGGGTACGCCATCGGCGCGCGGTAGACCTCCGGCGCGTACGGCCCGAAGCCCTCCTTGTACGGCACGTTCTTCGCCGTCATCGTCATCGTCATCAGGGTGCGCCCGTGGTACGCGTGGTCGAGCACCACGACCGCGGGACGCCCCGTGGCGGCACGCGCGATCTTCACCGCGTTCTCCACCGCCTCCGCGCCGGTCGAGAAGAGCGCGGTGCGCTTGTCGTGGTCGCCCGGCGTCAAGCGGTTGAGCGCCTCGGCCACCTCGGTGAAGCCCTCGTACTCGGTCACCATGAAGCAGGTGTGCGTGAACTTCGCCGCCTGCTCCGCGACGCGCGCGACGACCTTCGGGGCAGCCGCACCGACGCTGGTCACGGCGATCCCGGACCCCAGGTCGATGATCTGGTTGCCGTCCACGTCGACCAGCAGCGCACCGTCGGCGTGGTCGACGAACACGGGCAGCGTGATGCCGAAACCTCGTGCCACCTGCTTGGAGCGGGCCTCGTGCAGCGCTTCCGAGCGCGGGCCCGGGATCGCGGTCTTGAGGAGTCGCTTCTGCTCGGTCATCGTCATCATCCTTCGAGGTTGGCCATCACGTGCTTGATCCGCGTGTAGTCCTCCAGGCCGTACATCGACAGGTCCTTGCCGTACCCGGAGTGCTTGAATCCACCATGCGGCATCTCCGCGACGAGCGGGATGTGGGTGTTGATCCAGACGCAGCCGAAGTCGAGCGCGTTGGACATGCGCAGCCCGCGACCGAGGTCCTTGGTCCACACCGACGACGCGAGCGCGTACGGCACGCCGTTCGCCTTCGCGATGGCCTCGTCCTCGTGCTCGAAGGTCTGGACGGTGATGACGGGGCCGAAGATCTCGCTCTGGATCAGCTCGTCCTCCTGCTGCAGGCCGTCGATGACCGTGGGCTCGATGAAGAAGCCGCGGTCGCCCTGGCGCTGGCCGCCGGTGGTGACGGTCGCGTGGTCGGGCACGCGGTCCAGGAAGCCGAGGACGCGCTCGAGCTGGTTGGCGTTGTTGACCGGCGGGACCCAGACGTCCTCGTCGTGACGACCCTTCTCGTACGAGGTGGCAGCGCCCTTAGCCTGCTCGGTGAGCGCGGCCACGAAGTCGTCGTGGACCCGAGGGTGGACGAGCACGCGCGTGGCCGCGGTGCAGTCCTGGCCGGCGTTGAAGTAGCCCGCCATCGCGATGCCCTCGGCCGCCGCAGCGATGTCGGCGTCGTCGAACACCACGACCGGCGCCTTGCCGCCGAGCTCGAGGTGCACCCGCTTGAGGTCGTTCGACGCCGCAGCCGCGACCTGGCGCCCTGCACCCACCGAGCCGGTGATCGACACCATCGCCGGCGTCGGGTGGGAGACGACGGCAGCCCCGGTCGTACGGTCGCCGCAGACCACGTTGAGCACGCCCGGCGGGAGGAACTCGGCCGCGATCTCGGCCATCATCACCGTCGACACCGGCGTGGTGTCGCTCGGCTTGAGGACGACCGTGTTGCCTGCCGCGAGGGCCGGGGCGAACTTCCAGACGGCCATCATCATCGGGTAGTTCCACGGCGCCACCTGGCCGACGACACCGACGGGCTCGCGCCGGATCCAGGACGTGTGCCCCGCCATGTACTCGCCGGACGCGCGCCCCTCGAGGACGCGCGCCGCCCCGGCGAAGAAGCGGATCTGGTCGACCATCGGCGGGATCTCCTCCGCCATGGTCACCGGCACGACCTTGCCGGTGTTGCGGCTCTCCGCCTCGACCAGCTCCTCCGCACGCTTCTCGATCGCGTCGGCGATCTTGAGGATGGCCTGCTGGCGCTCCGACGGCGTCGTGCGTCGCCAGGTGTCGAACGCCTTGGCCGCCGACTCGTACGCGAGGTCGACGTCGGCCTGCCCGGACAGCGGTGCGTCGCCGTACTTCTCGCCGGTGGTCGGGTCGACGAGGTCGGTACGCCGCCCGTCGCGGGTGTCGACGAGCGCGCCGTCGACGAAGTTCTGGACGTGAACGGTGTCGGTCATGCGGAGTCTCCTTGGTACGGGGTGGTCACGGACGCGGCGTCGCCGTGGGCGGCGTCGGAGTGGCGGTACGGCTTGGCGATGAGCATGTAGACGAGGCCGACGCCGACGACGACCGCGGCGCCGAGGGCGACGATCCAGTTGTCGTACCAGGGCGCCTCGGGGGTGCGGGGCCAGATCATGTTGATCGAGGCGAGCAGCTGGTACGCGAGGGCCGCGGCGGTCACGAGCAGCCCCCAGCGGCCGAGGGTGAACTTGCCGGACGGCTTCCAGCCCTTGAGGCGAGCGCGGAGGGCAGCGAGCACGACCATCATGAAGCCGAGGTAGATGCCGAACGAGGCGAACGAGATGATCCGCACCAGCGCGTTGTCGGAGACCTGCGAGCCGAGGATGATCACGATCGGGATCAGTGCGGCCAGCGACAGCGCGTACGGCGGGACGTGCCGCGCCTGCGAGAACTTCTTGAGGAGACGGCTCCCCGGCATCATGTCGTCGCGGGCGTACGCATAGATCATCCGGCTCGCGGCCGCCTGCAGGCTGAGCACGCAGGACAGGAACGAGATCAGCACGATCACCAGCACGACACGGAACCCGACGGACCCGAATGCGTTCTCGAGCACCGTCGAGACCGGATCAGGATCCCCGCCGGAGAAGACGGCAGCGAAGCTCGGGACGCCGAGGAGGAGCGCGAACGTGATGAAGAAGGCCCCGGCGCCGCCGATGTAGATCGTCATCCGCATCGCCTTCGGGATCTGGCGGCCCGGGTCCTTGACCTCCTCGGCCACGTCACCGCAGGCCTCGAAGCCGTAGAAGAGGTAGAGGCCGAGGAGCGCGGCGGCGGCGAACGCCGGGAAGTACGAGCCGCTGCCCTGCACGTCGTAGGTGTCGAACAGTGCGCCGACGCTGTGGTGGCGCTCGGTGAGGAGGACCCAGACACCGACGACGATCGCGCCCACGAGCTCGGCGGCGAAGCCGAAGAACGCGATCTTGGCGAGCAGCTTCGTGCCGCCGAGGTTGAGCAGCGTGGTGAGCACGATCAGACCGATCGCGCACCAGATCGTCACCGCGGTCGTCGCGTCGATCCCGAGGACGATCGCCACGAACGGCCCGGCGCCGTACGAGACGGCGGCGATCGTGACGGTGAGCGCGATCATGTAGACCCAGCCGGTCATCCAGGCCCAGCGGCGACCCCACAGGCGACGCGCCCACGGATAGACGCCGCCGGCGACGGGATACTGCGCGACGACCTCGCCGAAGACGAGCGCGACGAGCAGCTGGCCGAGCGCGGCGAGCACGATCGCCCAGATCATCGGCGGACCACCCGTGGCGAGCGAGCTGCCGAACAACGAGTAGACGCCGACGACCGGTGAGAGATAGGTGAACCCGAGGGCGAAGTTGCCCCAGAGGTTCATGTCGCGCTTGAACTCGGACTTGTAGCCGAGCGACGCGAGGTGCGCGTCGTCGGCGTCCTGGGCTGGGTCGAGATGCGATGCCGTCACGGGATTCTCCCTGGGAACGAGCGGTGGGGGTTGGGAGCGACGCTAGGGGTACGGCAAGGGGTGGCGACCCTGCCGAAAGGGAGTGTGGTGAGCCGGAAAGGTGGACACTGTGTCCATGTCCTTCGTCGAGCCTGGCCCCGCCGAGGAGGTCGCGGATGTCCCGCTGGCCTGGCTCCTCGCCCAGGAAGAGCTGGGCCTCCGCCTCGTCGAGCCCACCTCCCCGCTGGTCGAGGCGCGAAGCGATCGAGACCTCAGGACAAGCGATCGAGACCATCCCACCGTCGGCATCCGCTGGGCGCACTCCATCGAGATCCTCGACCCGACGCCGTTCCTTCGCGGCGGCGAGCTGGTCCTCACCACCGGCCTGCGGATGCCGCGGGCACGCGCCGAGCAGGCGGCGTACGTCGATCGGCTCGCCGCCGCCGGTGTGGTCGGGCTGGCCTTCGGAGTGGGGGTGCGGTTCGAGACGATCCCGGTCGGCCTGCGGCAGGCGTGCCGCCGCGTCGGCATGCCGCTCGTCGAGGTCCCCCTTCCGACGCCGTTCGTCGCGATCACGCAGGCCGTCGCCGCGCGGCAGGCGGAGCAGCAGAACACCGTGATGCGGCGCGCGTTCGCCTTCCAGCAGCAGATGACGCGGGCGGCGCTCGAGGGCGGTACGGCGGGGCTGACGTCGGCGCTCGCGCGTGAGCTCGGCGCCGGCGTGGTCGTGCTCGACGAGTTCGAGAACACGGTGGCCTCTGCAGGCGCGCAGGCCGATCTGATGGATCGCGTGGCCGACGAGCTCGTCAACCTGGCGGCGCGACCGGGCCGTGCGAGCGTGGCGGTGGTCTCCGGCGCCGGGACGATGGCGGTGCAGCGGCTTGGCGGTCTGGAGCGACCGAGCGGGTGGCTCGCGGTCGAGGTCCCCAGCGCGTTATCCGTCGGAGACCGCCTGCTGCTCAACCAGGCCGTCTCGCTCCTCACCCTCCAGCGCGAGCACCCGCGCGAGCTCGTCGGCGCACGTCACCGTCTCGGTGCCACGCTTCTGGAGATGCTGCTCGACGCCGACGTCGTCGCCCCTGCGGTGGTGCGGCACCTCGGTCACTTCGGCTTCGAGCCGTCCGACCGGGTGCGGATGGTCGTCGCGGCCCCCGGCCACGGTCGTACGGCGCCGCTCGACGTCGTCGCTCACGCGCTCGACGCCGAGTCGGTCGCGCACGTCGAGGCCGTGGCCGGCGACGACGTCCTCGTCCTGGTCCGTGACAAGGACTCAGCCGGTGGCGTCGGTGCGGTGGTCGACGCGCTCACCCGCGCGGGCAGGCACGACGTGGTCGTGGGCGTCAGCGGGGCGCTCCCGACAGCGCGGGCAGCGGCAGGGCGCGCGGCCGCGACGCACGCCGCGGCATCGGCGCGGGCATCGCACCAACCCGTCGGCTGGTACGGGACGCTGACGCTGGAGGCGATCCTCGACGACGACGCCGTACGCGCCCGGGTCGCGTCGCTGGCCGAGTCACCGTTGGCGCCGCTGCTCGAGGGGAGCACCGAGCGCGACCGGGTCCTGCGCGAGTCGCTCGAGGTCTTCCTGCGGCACAACGGCTCCTGGGAGACCGCGTCGCGTGCGCTCGGCGTGCACCGGCACACGCTGCGCAACCGGATGTCGAGGGTCGAGGAGCTGACCGGTGCCCGGCTCGACGTGGCGGAGGACCGGGTCGCGCTGCTGCTCGGGCTGCTGGCGCGGTCGGTGTGAGGCAAACGCCTCCGCACGGTGTGGTCGGCGGCAGACACTGGTCGAATGACGCACGGGCACGATGGACTCGGGGGTGGTCGGCGGATCGCCGCGCTCGCTCAGGTGCCTCAGATCGAGACCGCTGACCTCAGCCGCTACTGGCACACCGCAGAGGGCGAGGCCGAGCCTTTCGCCGAGCTCGACGGGCACCGGTTCCGGCGCACGAGCTCGATGGTCGAGATCGAGACACGGTCCGACGTCGGGGGCTGGGTCCGGTGGTGGGTCGACCCGGACCCGAAGCTGCCGCACGTCATGCTCTCGATCACCGACGACATGGCGCTCGCCCTCACCTTGGGCCGCTCCGCACCGGGTAGCCCCGGCGCCGTCCTCCTCGAGCAGAACGCGGCGGAGGCCGTCGCGCTGGCCCGCTACGGAGCCGGGGCGATCAACGGGGTGCAGGTCGTGGCCGTGCACTTCCCTGTGCCTGACGGCGCCGTGACCGTCCTCCTCGTCCCGTTGTCCGACCCGCCACCCGATTCACTCGGGCAGCCGTGGGTGGAGGCGACGGTGCCCGCGGTCGAGGCCTGTCACCGGGTCGTTCAGGCGTGCGGCGACCTCGGCGTCGTGGTCTCGCAGCTCAGCGCGGCCGAGGCGGCGCGGATCGACAGCGGACCTGCGTACGACTGGCGCGCCCAGCTGCGCGAGATGGCCGCGGTCTCGAAGGACGCGAAGGCGATCCTCGACCTCGTCAGGGCCGTCGCCGACCTCCTCTCGTCCGACGGGTAGCTAAACCCCCAGCGCGGCGGCGAGGCCGTTCAGCTGGAGCCGGATCCCGCCGCGTACGTGCGGCAGGTCGTGCGCGCCATCACCGGTCGGAGTCACGAACGCGACCTGCTCCGTCCATCGGAGCGTCGTGCCGTCACCCTCCGGCGCCAGCGCGACCGTGACGAGTGATGTCCAGCGCAGCACGTCGTCGACGTGCGTCTCGTAGGTCAGCACGATCTGCCGAGCGGGGACGAGGTTGACGAAGCGCGAGTCGTACGCCACCCGCTCGGTCGCACCGTCGAGCGTCTGGAAGGTGCTCCGTGCCGACTCCCCGCCGTCGACGCGGAAGTCGTGCTCGTACGTCGCGTCGCGACCCGGCAGCCGGAACCACCGCCGCCGTACGTCCGGGTCGGCGAACGCCTCGTACACCCGGGTCGGAGGTGCCGGGACGTCGATCGTCACGGTGAACGTGTCGTGCCGGACGTCGGTGGCCATGTACGTCGTCATGAGGACGTGCAACCACGATGGCCCCGTCGGTCATTCCGCCTGCGGCGCGTCGCCGCTCGGCCCGCCGCCGAACCCGATCTCGTTGCCGTCCGGGTCGCGGTAGGTGATCTTGCGGACGCCGTTCTCGTACGTCTCGCGGTCGGCCGGCTCGATGCCACGCTCCGTGATCCCGTCGACGGCCGTGTCGAGGTCCTCGAGGAAGATGGTGTGCAGCGCGTGGCCGGCGTGCTCCGGCATCAGCTGGATGTAGAGGAAGCGGTGCTCGGCGAGCTCCCACACCGCCTCGTCGTCGTTCGGCATGAACGCCTCGTCGTCGCCGAGCAGCCGGGCGTACCACGCCTTCGACGCCTCCAGGTCGCTCACGTAGATTCCGGCGAAGAGGTCCAGCTCGCTCATCCGGTCAGGCTAGACCGATGAGTTCGACGGCGCGGGGACAGTCTCATCAGCATGACCGATACACGGACGTTGGAGACGCCTGCCGCCACGCTCGCCTACGACGTACGAGGCCCGCTGCCGCCCGCCGACGACCGCCCCGTGCTGATGATGGTCGGTGCGCCGATGGACGCGAGCGGGTTCAACTCGCTCGCGTCGTACTTCTCCGACCGCACCGTCGTCACGTACGATCCGCGCGGCGTCGGACGCAGCACCCGCAAGGATGCGTCCTCCGCGCACACGCCGGAGCAGAACGCCGACGACATGCACGCGATCATCACCGAGCTCGGCATCGCGCCGGTCGAGCTGCTCGGAAGCAGTGGCGGCGCGGTGAGTGCGCTTCCGCTGATCGTCGCGCACCCGGAGGACGTGTCGGTCCTCGTCGCGCACGAACCTCCCCTGGAAGCCCTGCTCCCCGACGTCGAGCAGGCCCTGGCCGCAGAACGGAGGGTCCAGGAGATCTATCAGGACAAGGGGTGGGGCCACGGGATGGCGGCGTTCATCGCGCTGACGTCCTGGAAGGGCGAGTACCCCGACGACTTCCTCTCCGACGGCGGTCCCGATCCGGAGGCGTTCGGGTTGCCCACCGAGGACGACGGCTCACGCGACGACCCGCTCCTCGCCGGCGACTCGAACGACGTCACCGCGTACGAACCGGCGCTGGACGCCCTCGCCTCCTGCCCGACGCGCATCGTCGTCGCGGTCGGGGAGGAGTCGGACGGTCTCATCACTGGACGCAGCTCGGAGGCCCTGGCCGAGGCTCTCGGTCAGGAGGCCGTCGTCTTCCCCGGCGGCCACGGCGGGTTCCTCGGTGGAGAGTTCGGGCAGCACGGCGACCCGGAGGCGTTCGCGAAACGGCTGCGGGAGGTGCTCGACGGTCAGTGACCGCCGCGCAGACGCGCGATCTCCGACCGGGAGAGGGCGACGTCGACGCTCTCCTCGCCGCGGGACGCGGCAAGGTCGTGCGCGAGGTCCATCGTCGCCGTGAGGACGTGCTTCTCGCGCCGCCGACTGACACCCTCCGGGCGGGCCTTGATCGCGGCTCGGCGGTCGTGCTTGCGACGCTTCCGCTCACCGGCCACCGCCTCGAGCTCCGCGTCGGTGATCGTGCCGTTGGCGACCTCGGGCTGGAGGATCGCGCGCAGGTAGCCGCGCTCGCGCCCGGCGCCGAGCCGGATCGCGATCATCAGTGCGGCGAGCAAGAGGACGGTCACGAGCAGCATGACCGCGAGGACACCGATTCCGCCGAGCGGTCCGGAGAGAGCGGACATCGAGTCCCAGATGCCGTGGGCGAGCATCGATGCCGCGATCAGCGCGATCCCGCGCCCGATCCGGCGCGGCTGCGCGACCGTCCCGATGAGGTAGACGAGACCCGCGCAGAAGAGTGCCGTGTAGAGCGCGTGCGACGGGATGCCGGCGACGGCCCGGAGCGCGAAGGTGTGCAGCACGCTCGACGCCTGGTCGGTGCCGAAGTGCTGGGCGGCCGCGTTCTGGCCGTACAGCATGTCCTCGAGGATCTGGAAGCCGAGGCCGACGTACGCGCCGACGATCAGGCCGTCGTACACGGTCCGGATGACCACCGGCGCGAGCCCGAGCAGGAGTACGAAGAAGACGGCCTTGGACGTCTCCTCCACGAAGGGCGCGGTCAGCCCGGCCTTCCAGTCCTCGGCGAACGCCTGGCCGAAGAGCTTGGCGTACAGGTCCATCATCGCGGCGTTGCCGGGGAGGGCGAAGGCCCACGGAGCAGCGATGCCGCCGCCGATGAACGCCGCGACCGCCAGCCGCCCCGGTGTCTTCTCGAATCGGTCGGACCACCGCAGGAACAGCAGGAAGACCAGGCCGAAGAGCGCGGAGGTGACGACGGCTGTCGTGTTGGCCTGGGCGAAGATCTCCGCCGTCGGGAGTGCGATCTCGAGGAGCTTCCAGAGGCCTGCGCCGACGAGCAGCAGATAGACCCAGAAACAGGCGTTGTGCGGCTGCAGGAACCGGAAGGGTGCCCCCCAGCCCGAGACCTCGATCGCATCGCGGCGCTGCTGGAGCACGTCGTCTTCGCGCGGTGCCGTCGTCGCGGTCATCGCGCGTCCTCGGGGGGGTAGGTGATGCTCTGGATCATGGCTTCGACGTCGTCGGCCTGCTGCGTCATCGCCTCTGGCGCCCCCACGACCTGGACCCGGATGCCCGTGTCGCCGGCGACGAAGGCAGCCGTCACACCGATGTTGCGCTGCGACTGGTATCCCTCGGCGATGCCCTTCAGGCCGGAGTCGGTCGCGATCGGGCGCGGGCCCCCGACGACGCTGAAGCCGCCCTTGTCGGCCGTCGTGCTGTTGATCCGCTCGATCTGGCGCAGCAGCGTACGGGTCGAGCCGTCGAAGGGGCCCTGCTGCACGAGGAAGAGCACGCCGTCCTTGACCAGGACTGTCTCGTCGGCGGCGAGCTCGCCGCTCCGGGTCCTGTCGCTCGTCCGCAGCCCGCTGATGAGCCCCCATCCGGGCTGCGGCGTCATCGTCACCTCGTCGGCGATCTGGATGACGTCGCCGGTCGATGTCTGGTCCTCCCAGGCGACCTGGCTGTCGACCCAGGGGACGATCCAGGCCCAGAGCAGATAGACGACGACCGCGGGGGCGGCGTACTTGAACGTCCTCCGGTCGAGCCCGAGGAAGCGGTGCTCTGCGGGGACCCGGTGTCGGGAGGACACGGGCACGGTCGAGGCCACGGACGGCTCCATTCTCGGGACCAGCGACCCGTACGGTCGGCCATCCGCTGGTAGGAGAAGCCTACTTTCGTGGGAGCGCTCGTGCAGATGCCAAGCCGCGGCCGACCCACTCGCGGAGCGCGTCGACGTGCTCGGGATCGACCCGCACCATCAGACCGCCCTGCCCGCTCGCAGCGACAGCCATGTTGCCGCCGACGAGGAACGCGAGCCCTCCGAACATCCGCTGCTCGGACAGCTCCTCCTCGCCGGCGACCACGTCGCGGATCCGCTCCGCCAGCTCCTCGTCGTACGCCATGCCGTCAGTGTGCGCCTGGACGCCGACAGTTGCGAAGGACTCAGCCGTGCAGAGAGGGCCGGTAGACGAGCTCCTGGATGCTGCCGTCGAGCGTCCGCGTCTCGAGCAGCTCGAGGTCGAAGTCGGCGGCGTCCTCGAAGATCGGCTCCAGGCCGTTCTGCCCGGTGATCACCGGGAACAGCGTCACCTGGACGCGATCGACAAGTCCGGCGGCCATCAGCGCGCGGTTCATCGACAGGCTGCCGTGCGAGCGCAGCGGCACGTCGGACTCTTCCTTGAGCCGGGCGACGACGTCGACGGCGTCGCCGCTCACGAGGGTCGCGTCGGGCCAGTCGAGAGGCCCCTCGAGCGTGGTCGACACCACCGTCGCCGGCAGGTTCACCATCCGCGTTACCCACGGGTCACGCACCTCGGACTCCTCGGTGCTCGCGCTCAGCAGCTGCACGAACACGCGATAGGTGTTGGCCCCGAAGACCATCCGCTGGTCCTCGTCGTACAAGGCATGGCGGTGTTCGAGCAGCTCGGGCCCCTGCTTGCCCCAGTACCCGGTCCAGTCTCCGGTGGCGGCAGCGAAGCCGTCGAGGCTGGAGAAGACGTCGAACGTGTAGGTCGCGGACATGGTGCTCTCCTCTCGTACGGTCACTTCACGACGTCGAAGACCTGCTTCTGGATGCCGTTGCCGTACGCCTCGTACTCGACGAGCTTCAGCTTGGTCGTGTCCTTGTCGGCATCGCTCCACAGGCGTTTGCCGGCGCCGAGCAGCAGCGGGAAAGTCAGCAGGTGGTAGCGGTCGACGAGCCCGGCGTCGGCGAGGTTGCGGCCGAGCGTCGCGCTCCCGTGGACCGCGATCGGGCCGCCCTCGGTCTCCTTGAGCGCCGCGACGTCGTCGAGCGAGCGCAGGATCGTGGCCGGCCAGCGCTCGTCGTCCTGCTCGAGCGTGGTGGAGACGACGTAGCGGGGCATCGCGTTGTACTCGGCGAACTCCTCCATCGTCGGCCACACCGGCGCGAACGCCTCGTACGACGTGCGGCCGAGCAGCAGCGCCGTCGTCTCGGTCTGTTCGCGGCCCTTGATCTCGTACGCGGCCTCGTCGAACTCGACGTCCTTGAAGGTCCATCCGGAGTTGCGGTAGCCGGGCTCGCCGCCCGGACCCTCCATGACTCCGTCGAGGGAGACGAATGCGGTGACGATCAGTGTGCGCATGGTGGTTCCTCCAGTAGAAATTCCAACGCTTCGACCCTAGTGCCGAGCGGCTTCTCACCCCTACGCCGAATGGGGCCACCGGATTTCGACAATGACGTGCTCATTGCTTCGGTGTGAGCGCATCCTCGAGGCATGCCGTCCATCGAGTTCGTCATCGAGCGCACGATCGCGGCCCCGGTCGACCGGGTGTTCGCGCGGTTGGTCGACATCGATCGCTATGGCGAGTGGATGCCCGCCAAGGGCACCATCCTGAGAGGGACGCGCCAGACGTCGCCGGGCGTGGTCGGGTTGGGGACGACGTTCGTCGACGAGACGAAGCTCGGCCAGACGCCGGGCGACGTCGTCGAGTTCGAGGCGCCGACCGCGGTGGTGTTCCACTGGTGGGAGAGTTCGAAGAAGGGCAAGGTCAAGGCCGAGGGATGGCCCGGTTACCAGCTGTCGGCGACGGCAGATGACAGAACGCTCGTCCGCCACTCCGCGAAGCTGAACCTGTACGGCGCCTACCGGCTGGCGGCACCGATCTTCCGGCGGATGGCGCTTCGAGAACGTACGACGGTGATGGACGGGCTCAAGGCATCGTTCGAGACCGACCCGGCGCGGCCAGGCAAACCGTAGGCACGTCACACTCCCCCGGCATTTCCTGTCGGCATAGGTATGCCTTACCTTGGTGGGGTGAACATTGACGACCGTGCGCCCGAGCTGCGCGCAGACGGAGTGCGCGCCGCGTACGGGTCTGCCGTCGTTGTGGACGACGTCAGCGTGGCTCTGGTCCCCGGGCGGGTCACCGCGCTGATCGGCCCGAACGGCAGCGGCAAGTCCACGCTGCTCCGTACTCTCGCGCACCTCCACCGCGCCGAGGCCGGCCGGGTGGAGCTGCGCGGCGGCGAGTCCGTCGACGAGCTGAAGTCCCGCGACCTCGCCACCCGCCTGACCCTGCTGTCGCAGTCGCGCTCGGCTCCGGGCGGTGTGACGGTGCGCGAGGTCGTCGAGTACGGCCGCCACCCGCACCGCACCCGCTGGGGCGGTGGCGACCCCGACGGCAAGATGATCGTCGAGCGCGCGATGGCGATGACCGGGGTCACCGACCTCGCCGGCCGCGCTGTCGACACCCTCTCGGGGGGCCAGGTCCAGCGCGTCTGGCTGGCCAGCTGCCTCGCCCAGGACACGCCGGTCCTGCTGCTCGACGAGCCGACGACGTTCCTCGACCTGCGCTACCAGGTCGAGCTGCTCGACATCATCCGCGACCTCGCCGACGACCACGACATCGCCGTCGGGGTTGTCCTGCACGACCTCGACCAGGCTGCCGCCGTCGCCGACGACGTCGTGCTGCTGGTCGACGGGCGGGTCACCGCGGTCGGAGCCCCGCACGAGGTGCTGACGACCGAGATCCTCTCCCCGGCGTACGGGGTCACCGTCGACGTGCACGTCGATCCGCTCGACGGCCACCTCCGTACGCGCGCCCGTGCCCGCCACCACGGCCGGGCAACGCGCATCGCGCCTGCGTCCACCTCTGCCTGAAGCACCCCACTAAGGAGAACACCCTCGTGAAGCTCAACCGACCCCTGCTCGTCGCGTCCGCGGCGGCGCTGACGCTGGCGCTCGCTGCCTGCGGTACGACCGAGGACGCCGGCGACGACTCCACAGCGGCCGCCGGTGAGCCGATCACCATCACCGACGCGCGCGGCACCGAGGTGACCCTCGACGGTCCCGCGGAGCGCATCGCGACCACCGAGTGGAACGCGACCGAGTACCTGATCTCCCTCGGCGTGCAGCCGGTCGGCGTCTCCGACATCAAGGGCTTCGAGACGTGGGACAAGTCGGTCGAGCTCGACGACAGCGCCACCGACATCGGCACCCGCGGCGAGCCGAGCATCGACACGCTCGCGACGCTCGACCTCGACCTGGTGATCGTCACCGACCAGCTCGTCGGCGACGCGATCGCGCAGATCGAGAAGACGACGCCGGTCATCGTGATCCCCGGTGGAGACGCCAAGGACCAGATCGGTCAGATGTGGAAGAACGTCGACCTCGTCGCGCAGGCCGCCGGCAAGGAGGACGAGGCCGCTGAGCTGAAGAAAAACTTCGACGCCAAGGTCGCCGACGCCAAGGAGACCATCGCGTCGACCGACGCCGCCGGTGCTCCCGTCGCCTTCAACGACGCGTGGGAGCAGGGCGGCGCGGTCACCGTGCGTCCGTTCCTCGAGGGCTCGCAGCTCGGATCGATCCTCGCCGAGCTCGGCTTCGAGAACGCGTGGAGCCAGGTTCCTGGCATCGAGGGCGACCCGGCGTACGGCCTGGGTTCGACCGACGTCGAGGGTCTGACGAAGCTGCCCGACGACACGCTCTACTGGTACATCGCCGGCGAGACCGACGCCGACGTCTACACCGACTCGCTCCCGGACAACAAGGTGTGGACCTCGCTGCCGTTCGTCGAGGACGACAACGTCGAGCGCCTGCCTTACGGCATCTGGATGTTCGGTGGACCGGCGGCGATGGGCGACTTCATCGACGCGGTCGTCGAGACGGTGTCCTGATCCGCAGATGACCCTCACCGCCGAGCCCGCCACCGCAGGACCCTCCGAACCCCCAAGGCTGGACGACACCCGTCGGGTGACCTGGAGCCTCTCGCTCGTGGTCGTCGGACTGATCGCACTGATCGTCGTCCTCGCCGCGGTGGACATCGTGCAGGGGACCGCGGAGGTCGGGCTCGGCGAGCTGTGGGCGTGGGTCACCGGCTCCGCCGAGCAGCAGGCGGCTGCGGTCGTGGTGGACTCGCGGCTGCCGCGCGTCGCGGCGGCGCTGGTCGTCGGCATCGCCCTCGGCGGCGCCGGCTGCGTCCTGCAGTCGATCTCGCGCAACGCCCTGGCGTCGCCGGACACGCTCGCGGTCAACGCGGGTGCGTTCCTGGCGCTGACGGTCGCAGCGACGGTCGGGCTGCCGACGCTGATCTTCGGTGACCTCGTACTCGCGTTCGTCGGTGGCCTCGTGGCCGCGGCCGTGGTATTCGCGCTCGCGGGGACCGACTACGGGACCGTACGCCTGGTCCTCGCCGGCACCGTCGTCGCGATGGTGCTCATGTCGGTCGCGACGACGCTGATCATCCTGAACCCGATCGAGGGTCAGGGTCTGCAGGCGTGGGAGTCGGGGCTGCTGAGCCAGAACGGCTTCGGCGGCGTACGCGCGATGGTGCCGGTGATCGCGGCCGGGCTCGCACTGCTCCTCGTCCTGGGGCACCGGCTCGACGTGATGGTGCTCGGCGACGACGCCGCTCGTACGGTCGGCATCCCGGTCCGCCAGACGCAGCTGATCGTGCTGGTGACGGCGGTCGTCCTGTCGGCGGCTGCGGTCACGATCACGGGGCCGATCGGGTTCATCGGCCTTGCCGCTCCGGCGCTGACCCGCCTCGCGGCGCCGATCGTGCCCGGGCTTCACCGGCATCGCGCGCTCATCCCCGTGTCGGGGTTGGTGGGCGTCGTCATCGTGCTCGGTGCGGACGTCCTCATCCGCGCGACGCTCGGTGCGCAGCGGGCGGTCGAGGTGCCGACGGGTGTCGTGACGTCGCTGCTCGGGTCGGTCGTGCTGGTGTGGTTCGCGTTCCGGCTGCGCGCGTCGCGGCTCGACAACTCAGCCAACGCGCTGGACGTACGGGGTGTGGGGACGCGGCACCCGGGCGTGCTGCTCGCGGTGCTGTCGGTGGTCCTTCTTGGGATCGTCGTGGCGGCGATCCTGGTCGGTGACAAGGTCTTCCTGCTCGGCGATCTCGTGAACTGGGCGACGGGCAACGCGGGGCCGATCGTCACGAACGTGATGGGCGCTCGCGTGCCGCGGGTCGTGGCTGCCCTGCTCGCGGGCGTGGCGCTCGCGGTGGCGGGCACGGTGATCCAGGCCGTCACCCGCAACCCGCTGGCCGACCCGACGATCATCGGCGTCGCCGGCGGTGCGTCGGTCGGTGCGGTGATCATCGTGACGTTCGTGCCGATGGCGTCGTTCTGGGCGCTGGCCGGGGCGTCCGGTCTGGGTGCGCTGATCGCGGCGGCGATCGTGTTCGGGCTGTCGGCGCGCGGCGGGTTCGCGACGGACCGGCTCGTGCTGATCGGTGTGGGCGTCTCGTTCGCCTGCGAGGCGCTCGTGAAGCTCATGATCGTGACCACCGACCCGTGGAACGCCTCGAAGGCGCTCACCTGGCTGGCCGGATCCACCTACGGGCGGTCGTACGAGCACCTCGTGCCGTTGATGATCGGCGTCGTGGTGCTCGTGCCTGCGGTGCTGGTGGGCTACCGGCAGCTCGACCTGCTGTCGGTCGACGAGGACACGCCGCGGGTCCTGGGTGTACGCCCGGCGCAGGCGCGGTTCCTGCTGCTCGGGTGCGCGGTGCTGCTGACGGCAACGGCGGTGGCGGCGATCGGGCTGATCGCGTTCGTCGGGCTGGTGGCTCCGCACGCTGCGCGCTCGTTGGTCGGGCGGCGGCACGTGCTGGTGATCCCGGTGGCGGCGCTGCTGGGTGCGATCTTGCTGGTGCTCGCGGACATGCTCGGTCGGACCGTGGCGGCGCCGACGCAGCTGTCGGCGGGGTTGCTGGCCGCGCTGGTCGGTGCGCCGTACTTCTTCTACCTGCTGAGGAAGTCCCGCCGGAGGGTGTGACCGCTGGTCGAGGCGCCTCCTTTTCGCTGGTCGAGGCGCCTCCTTTCCGCTGGTCGAGGCGCGAAGCGATCGAGACCATTCCCCTGCCAGGATCGCTCCATGCCCCCGCGCCTCCGCTCCAAGTCGGTCCCGATCGCAGTCGCCCTTGCGCTCGCGGGGTTGCTCGCCTTCGTCTTCGCGGCCCGACTCCTCCTGACGGACGTCGTCGCGCCGTACAACCGATACGGCGCGAGTGTCGAGGGCTCGCACAATTGCGGCTCTGCTCAGGGTGTGTGGCGAACTCCGACCTGGGACCTCAATGGCGAACCCCGCAGCTTCCGCCGTGATGATCTGATCGAGAACTACTGCATCAGTCACGCACGCTCAGCGGTGCGTCATGCGGCGTTGACCTCGGCGGTCGGACTCGGACTCCTCATCGGCGGTGGAGTGATGCTGGGAAACCGCCGCAGAAGCGCTGCCGCGCACTGAGTAAACCGGATAAACAGACCTTTATTCAGATCTGTTTCCGCGCTACGATCGCGTCATGCCCACAATCCCGCTTACGGAGGCGAAGACACGCCTCAACGAGCTCGTCGACGAGGCCGTGTCGACGCACGAGCGCGTGACGATCACGAAGCATGGTCGTCCGGCAGTCGTCCTCATCAGCGTCGATGACCTCGAGTCGATCGAGGAGACGATCTACTGGCAGTCTCAACCTGGCGTCCGTGATGACCTTGACGCCAGCCGCAAGGAAGCAGGTGCGGATGAGCTGTGGGACGAAGACGCGGTGCGTGAGCGGTACGGCGTGAACCGCGGTGACGGCTGACCGCGCGTGGTCGGTGAAGCTGTCCGGATCGGCGATTCGGGACCTGGACCGACTACCTCCCCGGGTCGTGCCTGCCGTGATCGAGTTCTTGTACGGACCTCTCGCACGTGAGCCGTACCGTGTCGGCAAGCCGCTGCGCGAGGACTTCGACGGCGAGTGGAGCGCGCGCCGCGGCAGCTATCGCGTCCTCTATCGCATCGAGGATGACATCAGCCGCGTGACGGTGACTCGTATCGCACACCGCGCCGACGTGTACCGCCCCCGCTGACGGTCAGTCATCTCTCGATGCCCTGCCCCCAGAGGGCGTCGAGGGCGCGGGTCGGTAGCAGCGCCTTCATCGCGAGGATCATCCGCGCGTCAGCACCGACCAGGGTCCGAGGCCGCATCCGTCGCCGGTTCAGCTGGCGTTCGACGGCGGCGGCGACGCGCTCGGGCGGTTTGGCGTTCTTCCGGATCTTCCCCACCAGCATCCGTTCACCAGCGAACTGCCTTGCGTAGAGCGCACGCTGCTCGGCGTCGAGGCCAGCCTCGAGCTCGTCGATGATCTGGTCCATCTCGTGCCAGGGATCGGTGTCGATGACGCCCGGCTCGACGAGTCCGACCTGCACGCCGAAGGGGTGCAGCTCGACCCGCAGGCAGTCGGCCACCGCCTCCGTCGCGTACTTCGAGGCGTTGTAGATCCCGGTGAACGGGAACGACACCCGGCCGTTGATCGAGGAGATGAACACGACCCGGCCCCGGGTACGGCGCAGCCGCGGCAGCATCGACCGGGTCAGCGCGAGCGGCCCGACGAGGTTCACGTCGAACTGGTGGTGCATCGCGTCCCGGGACAGCGTCTCGACCGGGCCGGCAACCGCGATGCCGGCGTTGTTGACGAGCACGTCGAGTCGCTCGGGAAGGTCGCGGTCGAGCGCGGCGACGTGGTCGGGCACGGTGACGTCGAGCTCGACCGGTGTGATCCGGTCGGACTCCGCGGCCAGCTCCTTGCCCGCGATGTCGGTGCGGACCCCGCCGTACACGTCCCAGCCCGAGCGGGCCAGACGTACGGCGATGGCGCGGCCGATCCCGCGGCCGGCGCCGGTGACGAGGACGGTACGAGAGCTCATGCACCGACGCTCTCGCGCACCGGCACAGGCGGTGCAAGTAGTCCGGTACTCGAATCACGCGTCGCTACCCTGAGTGCCATGGAGCGGCCGTGGCCGCTCACCGGCCGGGACGAGGAGCTGCGCAGGGTTGCGGCGGCGATCCGGCCCGGTGCGGCGGGGATCGTGGTGGCGGGCCCCGCTGGGCTCGGCAAGACTCGGCTCGCCCGCCAGGCGCTTGCGATCGCCCAAGGTCGCGGAAGCACCGTCCTCTGGGCCCACGGCAGCGCGGCCGCCCATCCGTTCCCGCTCGGCGCGTTCGCCGGGCTCATCGACGTCCCGACCGGCGACGCCGCCGACACGATCGGCCGGGCGCTGGACCAGCTCGCCCGGCAGCAGTCGCTGGTACTGGCCGTCGATGACGCGCACCTGCTCGACGAGCACTCCGCGATCGTGCTGCACCGCCTGGTCGTACGGCGGCTGGCAACCGTCGTGGTCACCCTCCGGAGCGGGGAGCCCGCTCCTGACACGGTGACGTCGCTGTGGAAGGACGACCACCTCCCCCGCCTGGAGCTGGCACCGCTCGACGTCACCGAGACCACCAGCCTGGTCGCTCGGGTGCTCGGCGGTCCGGTCGACTCGGCGTCCGCGCAGCGGTTGTGGACGTTGACCGAGGGGAGCCCGCTCTTCCTGCGGCACCTGCTGGCCGGGGAGGTGGCGGCGGGCCGGTTCGCCCCGACGTCCGGCATCTGGCTGTGGACGAGCGAGCTCGCGATCTCCCCGGAGCTGACCGACCTGCTGGAGCGCGAGATCGGCGCTCTCGCGGCGGGCGTACAGGAGGTCGTCGACGTCGTCGCGCTCGCCGAGCCGGTGGCGGTCCCGACGCTGTCCGCGCTCACCTCGCCTGCCGACCTCGAGGAGGCCGAGGGCCGCGGCCTGGTGCGTACTGACGGCCTGGTGGCCCGGCTGGCGCACCCCCTGTACGGCGAGGTCCGCCGCGCCACGATGGGTACGCTGCGCGCGCGCCGGCTTCGTGGCCGGGTCGCGCAGACCCTCGACGCGGAGCCGGACCCGATCCCGAGGGCCGTGCTCACCCTCGACTCCGACCTGCCTCCGGATCCTGCGCTGTTCCTGAGGGCTGCCGAGGCGGCGACGCGCCTGTACGACCTGCCACTGGCCGAGCGCTTGGCCCGCGCGGCCGCCGCCACCGGCGACCTCCTCGCCCGACTCGTGCACGCCGGGGCGCTGTCCTGGCTCAGTCGCGGCGACGAGGCCGAGGTGATTCTCACCGACCTCGCGGCGAGTGCACCGGACGCGGGGACGCGCGCGATGGCGCACCTCCACCGCACCGGCAACCTGCTCTGGACGATGGCTCGGCCCGACGAGGCGCACGAGGCGCTGGCCGCGGCCGAGGTGACCGGGGCGGCTCCGCTGTACGTCGCGGCGATGTCGCTCGCGTGGTTCGCCGCTGCCGGAGACCTCGCGCCCGTCCTCGACCGTGGTCCGGCGCTCCTGCGCGAGGAGCTGCCCGACGACCTCGCCCGCATCCTCGTCGCGTCCGCCGTGTCCGCAGCGGCCGCCGTCACCGGCGAGCGGAAGTTGCTCGACGAGGCTGCGGTCGCCGGCGGCCTCACCGCTGACCGCGTCCCCACCGGCATCCCCGGCTTCGGGCTCGCGGACCTGCAGGTCCTCGGCCACCGCCTCGCCGGAACGCCGGACGTGGCCGAGGCGCAGGCGCGGAGGATGCAGGTGGCCTCCGCCGACCTGCCGGGCCCCGCGAGATTGATGGGCCTCGTCGTCGCCGGACATGCCGCCCTCGCCGCGGGCCGCGTCGACGACGCGCTGCTGGCGCTGCGCGAGGCATGGGCCGGGCTGGCGGACTCGGGGCACGAGTTCCGGTTCCGCTGCCGTACCTTGCTGGCAACGGCGCTGGGGCAGGCTGGCGAGGCGGAGCAGGCCGCCCCGCTGCTGGCCGGTATCGCCGCCGAGCAGCACCCGGCGTACCGGCTCTTCCTCCCCGACGACCTCCTCGCGCGGGCGTGGGGGGCGGCGGCCGAAGGATCCACGACCGAGGCCGTCGGCCACGCCGTCGCCGCCGCTGACCTCGCGCGCCAGATGGGCACGCCCGCTTACGAGGTGCTCGCCTGGCAGACCGCGGTCCAGCTCGGCGACGCGACTGCGGCGGTGGCTCACCTCGCGGAACTCACCGAGCTCGGGCCCCGCGCCGTGGTGGCCTGCGACCATGCGCGGGCCTGGGTGTATGGAGACGGCGACGCGCTCCTCGAAGTTGCCGAAGCGTGGTCCCGGCTCGGCGACCTCGTCGCCGCGGGCGATGCGGCGGCTCAGGCTGCCGACCAGCACCGCCGGCACCGTAGGCAGGGTTCCGCTCTCTCGGCTGCGGCCCTCGCGCAGAAGCTCGCCGGAAGGTCCGGTGCTCATACGCCGGCGCTGGCGGTCGCGGCCCGGCCGCTCCCGCTGACCGCGCGTGAGCGCGAGATCGCCGAGCTGGCAGCTCGTGGGTTCTCGAACAAGGAGATCGCCGAGCGGTTGACCGTGTCCGTGCGAACGGTCGAGGGCCACCTCTACCGCGCCGGCCACAAGCTCGGCGTGTCCGAGCGCACCGCGATGGCGGACATCCTCGGAGTCGAGTAACGCACTACTCGCGTCCCCGCTGCTCCGTCGCTCGAGGCTGGTCGTACGCAGCCCGAGGAGGAGCCATGAACACTGTCTACGTCCAGCCCGGAGAGGGTCAGCACTACTCGATGATCGACGGCGACCACGTTGCGAAGGTCGCCATCAAGGACGACGGCGGGGCCTTCGAGGTCTTTGAGATGATCGCGCCTGCCGCGCCGATGGCACCGCCGCACGTGTCGCCCTGGACCGGCGTGCTGTTCCTGATCGAGGGCCGGATCACCGCCGTCGTCGACGGCACCACGTACGAGGTGGAGCCCGGCGGCGTGGTCGTCTTCCCAGCCGGAACACCGAGCACGTTCGGCGTCGACGGAGAGTCCGCGCGGTTCGTGGCGATCACCTCCGGCGACGGTGCCGGGCGATTCTTCGCGGACTTCGCCAGCTCGGTCCCTGCGGACCGGCCGGTGGAGGATTCGATGGCGGCGATCCTCTCAGTCACCAGCCGCCACGGCGTGGCACTCGCGGAGCGCTGACTCGTACGCCGGTCGCTGGTCGAGGCGCGAAGCGATCGAGACCACCACCCTCCGCCGGTCGAGGCGCGAAGCGATCGAGACCACCACCCTCCGCCGGTCGAGGCGCGAAGCGATCGAGACCACCACCCTCCGCCGGTCGAGGCGCGAAGCGATCGAGGCCCAGCAAATGAATCCCACAGTGGTACCGTCCTGGTATGACCACCCAGATCGCAGTGCGCTTGGACGATGAACTCGTCGGTTTTGTGGACGAACTCGTACGGCAGGGCGACGCACCGAGCCGTGCCGCAGTAGTCGCTCGGGCGCTCCAGCGTGAGCAGCGCCGCAAGGTCGCCGAACGCGACGCTGCGATCCTCGCTGCTTCACCGAGAGACAACGACATGGACGGACTCGCAGAGTTCGCGGCCGGCGTGTCGATGGACGACCTCGACTGATGCGTCCGATCCACATGGCCCGTCTCGACAAGACTCGGCCGGTGCTGATCCTGACCCGTGAGGTCGTTCGTCCCCATCTCAGCCGAGTCACCGTTGCTCCCATCACGAGCACGGTTCGCGGGCTGTCAACCGAGGTGCCTGTCGGCTCGATCAATGGACTCGACCACGACAGCGTCGTGAGTTGCGACAACATCGTGACCGTGCCGGTGGAATCGGTGGGACGGCAGATCGGCTATCTGCTCGAATCACAGGAGAGCGACCTGGCGCAGGCGATCCGAGCCGCGTTCGACCTAGATCTTTGAGCAACGGATCGTGCGCGAGCTCGCGGTGGTCGCTCCGGGATGGGTGCAAGGTCTAGCTGGTGTGGCACGCAGAGGCGCACCACGCGCAGCCGTTGGCGCTGCTGAAGGACGTCTGGCCTTCTGGACGGCGGAGGAGCAATCGGCGTGGTAGCCGAGAGGCCCAGTCGGTTGGAGGGCGCCGGTAGAGACCACTTGTCGGCGGTATCATCGTGAACCTCGTGATCACCATTTGACTGAGCGTTCATGTTCACGCAGTAGTAGGGCACGACTGCTCCAATCTGTTTGTCGCAAGACTCTGCGGCCGATCGGCAGACTTCGCAGCGAGTTGTTAGATCCAGTTCTTCAGCAAGGGCGCGGGCAGCGTCGGATCGATCCTCGAGGTCTCGCTGGCACGACGCGACTATTGACGGGATCGACAGGCCCAACGCGCGGGCTGTGGTCGGGCTGTGGTGGTAGCGCTGCTGGCCGGTGTCGCGCTGGCGGTGGCGGGTACGGCGATCCAGCCGTGACGCGCAATCCGCTCGCCGATCCGACGATCATCGGCGTCGCCGGTGGCGCGTCGGTCGGTGCGGTCATCGTCGTGACGCTGGTGCCGCTCGCGTCGTTCTGGGCGCTGGCCGGGGCGTCGGGTATCGGTGCACTCGTGGCGGCGGCGATCGTGTTCGGGTTGGCGGCGCGTGGTGGGTTCGCGACGGACCGGCTGGTGCTGATCGGTGTCGGCGTGTCGTTCGCGGCGAAGGCGATCGTGTCGCTGCTGATCGTGACGACGGACCCGTGGAACGCGTCGAAGGCGCTGACGTGGCTCGGTGGGTCGACGTACGGCGGTCGTACGAGCATCTCGTGCCGATGATGCTCGCGATCGTGGTGCTCGTGCCGGCGGTGGTGATCGGGTACCGCTACCTCGATCTGTTGTCGATCGACGAGGACACGCCTCGTGTCTTGGGCGTACGGCCGGGGCGGGCGCGGTTCGTCCTGCTGACGTGCGCGGTGCTGCTGACGGCGACAGCGGTCGCGGCGATCGGGCTGGTGGCGTTCGTGGGTCTGGTGGCTCCGCACGCGGCGCGGTCGCTGGTCGGGCGACGACACCTGCGAGTGATCCCGGTGGCAGCGCTGCTGGGCGCGATCCTGCTGGTGCTGGCGGACACGCTGGGGCGGACGGTCGCCGCACCGACGCAGCTGCCGGCCGGCCTGCTCGCCGCGCTGGTGGGAGCCCCGTACTTCTTCTGGCTTCTGCACCGCAGCCGCCGCACCAGCGCCGGTTGAGCCTGCCCTTGCCTCTCGACGGCAAAGCGACCTCCGCCCTCGCTGGTTGAGCTTGTCGAAACCTGCGCTTACTCCACGCCGGAGTCATACGATCGGTTGGCCCAGAATCATTGCCGGTCGGAGTCGGCGGCTTGGTACCGGGGCTCCAGGAGGTCGGCGAGGTGCGTGAACGGTGCAATCAGATCGCCGAGGACGACGCGAGCAGGGTGCCCCGCGAGTAGCAGGTCGTAGTCGGCCTCAGCCCTTTCGAATTCTCGGGGTGCACGGCCTCGCTTTGGGGGGTCAGCGCGCGGTAGGTCAGCAAGAGGGCGCCAACGCCACTCGTGCCCGACTAGAGGCGCGACGAGCGGGGTGCTGAATCCCTCGGAGAGAGTCAGGGCGTCTGCCCATTGATGGTGTACGCGATTTCGGGCACACCGCACAGCGCGCACAAGCTCTCCACCGGCGACTCGGCTTCGCCACGCCCAGTCCAGTGGCGTGCCTTCGGGCGTGTAGTGATTGCGCGCCTGGTCATCCAAAGCCACAACCCAGTTCAGCGCCTCGAAAAGCGGGGCGAAGACCGGAAGAGCACCGCGCGTTCGCGAGAGTTCGTTAAATCGTCGTACAGCCTGCTCGTAGCCATCAAGTAGAACGTGGAACGTAACAATGTTCTTGGCGTACGGCCTCATGGACCTAGCGTCGCATCAGGTGCCGACACATTCGCCGGGTCGCCCGCGCAAACGGACTGGGGCGACAGAGCCCCTGGCGCGAAGCTGCACATCGTCGGTGCTGCTGACGGCGACGGTGTGGTGGCGATCGGTGTGGTGGCGTTCGTGGGGCCGGCTGCTCCGTTCGCGGGCGGTCGCTGGTCGGGCGCCGGCACCTGCGGGTGATCCCGGTGGTGGCGCTGCTGGGCGCGATCCTGCTGGTGCTGGCGGACACGCTGGGGCGGACGGTGGCCGCGCCGACGCAGCTGCCGGCGGGCCTGCTGGCCGCGCCCGTGGGGCGCCGTACATATTGTGGCTGCTGCACCGCAGTCGCCGCACCACCGCCGGCTGAGCGGACCCACCGCTGGTTGGCCCTTCGAAACCTCGCTGGTCGGGCAGCCCGTTCGGTTCCCATGCGGAGGGTATCTCCACGAAGGCAGGGAGCTTGAGGGCAATGGGAACCGGCGCCGGTCGCCCCATGCCCCATGCCCCATGCCCCAGACGGTGTGCTGAACGCAGACGCGCGACTGCCCCATGGGGAAGCCCCGCGCCTCCCTGAACATAAGGGAACGGTAACCGCGCGGTCTCATTCTGGGCGGGTCGAGCTGGAGTGAAGGACACGTGCGTCTCACCCGCCTCCGGCGTGCCGCGCACCCATGGCGCAGGCCAGAAGAGCAGGCATTCGCCGAGTTTCGGGCACGAACTCGGTGCCTGCCATCGCCGTCGCCGCCACTCGGCTGTATGTTCTCGGGACGCGAGCCTGCTGAGCATTCGTGACGGACCGCCGCCTCTCGGCAAATCACTCCACAGGCTGACACGGAAGCCTGACACCTGCCGCGTCACGCACGGTAGCGTTGGACCATGGCTGCGACTCTTTTGGACGGCGATCTACCCGCGGAACTCGTGCGCCGAATTAGAAGCGACGGCCAAGTCGCAATCGATACCGAGACAAGCGGCTTGGACTGGTCCACGGATCAGCTTCAGCTGTGCCAGATCTTCGCACCTAGCACCGGCGTTGTACTGCTCAGGAATGTCACGGACACTCCTACAGGACTTGGCCAGCTGCTAGACGACCCGGGGATTCTAAAGATCTTCCACTTCGCGCCGTTCGACCTGCGATTTCTGGAGGCACATTGGGGACTTCGGGCTCGCGGAATCTCGTGCACTAAGGCGGCCTCAAAATTGCTTACGCCGAGCGCGCCGCCTGGAGATCACAGCCTTCAATCACTTGCTCTTCGGTACCTCAAATTGAACCTTCCAAAGGGGCGGGTGCGCACGAGCGACTGGGGCGCACAGTCACTGTCGCCGGAACAAATTGAGTACGCCTCGAATGATGTCTCACATCTCATCGATCTGAACGCAATCCTCGCGACGAGAATCGAGGAGGATGGACTGACGAGCCTCCTCGCCGACGTATGCGCATATATACCGGTCGACTGTCATCTGGAGGTCTGCGAAATCCCGAACCCATTGACCTACTAGCCAACGATCGGTTCCCAGGCGCCTGCGCGGTCGAACTCAAATCCCTCGGGGGCAGTCATATCCAGCTCCAGCACAAGGCGCAGATGTGCAGGGCTACCGGGTTCACCGACTCGTACGACGGTGACAAACGTAGGACCCGCTTCGATGAGCTCTCGAACGCTCGCCGACAGCGCTCTCGGCACCCACCCCACTGGCACCCCGTCTGATGTCACGAGCGTGGCAAACTTGTCTGTTGGGTTGCTGTGCTCTTCTTCGAGCGTCAGTACGTGCCCAGCCCTAAGCCGACGCAACGCGGATTCTTGTTGCGCCAGCGATACCGCCACAAGTCGCCCGCTGATGTTTCGCTCGACCTCAGGGATGTGCCGCACCCCGTTGGCCAGAAAACGTGCAATCGCGCGACCGCTTGAAACCACTGGAACCTGCATGAACTGCAGCGTGTCGCCCGCACGTGCCCCCCCCGAGCTCACAATTTGTTCCCAAGGTGTTGCCCGTGCCGGGTCGAGCCCGAGTGTCCGAGCGTAGGAAGAAAAATCCGGACGGTCCGGCTCCATCACTCGCTGAGCGAATGCCAGGGGAATGTTCTCACTTACGTATTCGACCGTCAGGTCATTGAGGCCTGGGAGGGGTCGGAAACCCTCGATGGCTGCGGCAGCCCGCGTGTAAACGAACCTGTAGGTGGAGCCAAGGCGGGCAAACCGGCCGATCGGGATGATCTCTCGCGTGGCCGGATGCTGCCAGAGCACGAGCAGGTCCTGCACCTGGGGTGATCCAGGCGGCGGACTTGGGCGGTCAAGGACTCCCGCTGATCGCATCTTGTAGCCTCCTCAGGTTCAGTTCGAGTAGTTCACACGCGAAGGTAGCGGCTGCTACCGACATTTCCGGGATCTCAAGCTGGCGCACGGGCTCGAGCACTGGTCGAAGGTCGAGCTCCATGATCCTGGACATCCACCACGCGCCGCCGTCGTGGCTGCACAAGGAGAGGCCGTGGGTCGCGTGGTCCACAAGCGTCCTTGGCCTGTCACGATGCTCGAACCGATGTGCCGTGCCATTGAGCGCCCATGCGTGTAGCGACAGGGGTTCGTCGAGGCATCTCATCCGCCTCTCGTCGGTCAGGTTATATCCAAGGCTACCTGCGTGATCGTAGGATGGGGCGAGTTGCTCCGGTTGTGAGATGAGCTGGGGGGTCAGAACTGCCCAGTTCTGCTCGTGGCGATCCCGGTTCGCAACGAGCGCATCCAGAATCAAGTATCCGACAAAGACATCGAAACCGTCCAACGTTGTCGGACCAGAGAACGTCGATGGCGCTGAGGTTTCACTCAGGGCAATCAGAATATTTGGAAGGGTGTGTCCCGGTCGCTTGACCAGTGGGCGACTTGGATCAACACCGGCATTTCCTTCGATGTGTGGGAAGTAATCTTGAATTCCGGCGCGCGTGAGGGCAACATGGCCTTCCCAAAGGGAGTGGCCCTCGGGTAGCACTGAAAGTGATAGGGACCCGCGCCGTCCGTTGCGTGTGCACAGCCGTGTCTTCGCGCAGGGTGCGCCAAGCAAGGCGCCAACCTGGGTCGAAACTACTTCTGCCCAATCTTCACCCTGCTCTACGCCGTTGGCGGGAATGAAGGTGTCTTTATGAAGCCATCGACTCGAGTCAACAGGATCCTCAACCCAGTTCGTGGGTGTAGAGCCCACAGGCTCAACTTGACGCACGATCCAGGCCGAAGCATCTACCCGCTCCCACTCGCTGACTGACACGAGCGATATTCTGCACGATCGACACCAGTGACACGAGGCTTTGCCCTTCCTGGTCGTTGAACGTCTGGTGCCCGCTTGCGGCCGCGCCGAGGATAGGCCCCCCTGTGACGCCACCCTGACTCGTTGGTTTGTGACTGATCGAGTGGCACGAGTTCAGTTCAGGAGTACGCCAAACCTTGAGCAACTGGAAAGCGCTATCAGGTGCGGACCCGTACTACAACAAGCCCGTCCCCAGAACCTGAACCTAGTCTTCTATCGATCCGGCCACCGCTTGAGTACGGCGGTCGTCAGCAGCTCGGTACGTGCATCGATAGTGCTGGGCCGCCAGCTGGGCTTTTTCACGCTGTCGTGCAATCGGAGCGGCGCGCAGGCGACAATCAGCTTCTTCTTTTCTGCGAACGGCTTCTTGCCATTGCGCTTGTTGTCGTAGTTGGTGACGGCTGTGAAGTTGCCGAGTACGTAGCGGCGCTCATCCATGTCGTCGCGGTTGACGCGCCACGTGCGGAGCTCTGCTTCCCACAGGGCGCCGATGTTCTGCGTCTGCGGATAGATGTGTTCCAGCGAGTATTGGTTCGAGCGGTTCCCGAATGGCATTGGATGTGCTCCGGCGCCAGCGAGCTGTCGCTCGGCCCCGCGCAGGATGGGCATCAGGACTGAGCCTGGGATGTCGAGCTGGACGGTCTTCACAGCGTCCAGCACCTGCTTGTTGCTCTTCCAGCCAGCGTCTTTCAGTGCGGCGACGAGCTTCGAAGGCGTGATCGGACGATCGATGGCTGCCGCAACTCCCATCATGGTTGCGCGGAGCGGACTAAGGCTCTCTCCGGACAAAATCGTCCTGACTAGGAACGACTCGATCTTGTTCACGATGGCGAGTAGATCCGCTGGCGGGACGTCGTCGATGAGTGCTTGAAGCACCAGCGGGACACCTGGCCCGCTCGACAGAGCCATCGTCTCGCGGATGAGTGCGAAGACATCGTCGTCGACCGAGTACTCCTTGCCGAAGATCGTCACGGATTGCTTCTGCCCGACGGCGATGGGATAGACGGCTGCGGCATCCGCTATCTGCTTTCCCCATGTCTTGTCGAAGGCCGCCTCGGACGTTTCAGTGACGGCGTACCCGATGTCTTCGATGACTCTGTTGACCCAGCGCCGATGCAGCGATTCGCGGCTCACTTTGTCTTCGCCCAGCGAGATCATGTATTCGTAGAGGAACTGTTCCTCCGACTCGGTGCGGAGCGCTGAGTAGGAAACCTTTGTGAGCAGATCCTCCATCGGCTGCCAAGTTCCTGCGTAGTATGCGTCGCGCTTCGTCGGCATACGGATGAAGGCTGAGTTCCGCAATAAATCGAACTGCCGGAGAGGCGTGCTCTTAGAGTTCATCGTCTCGAAGATCACGCTCGCCTCTTCGTCGTCATTTTCAAGGACAATCGATAAAAGCTTGAGGCCTTGCGTGAGCACAAGATGGAAAACGTCCGGTCGGACCTGTTGCGTTTTTGGTGCGCCCGGACCCCAAGGCACGTATGAACCGCGGGGCGGTGCGGTCTTCGTCCGCCGCGGCTTGGGAGGGATTGAGACTCGCGACTCGTGCAGTGTGGGCTCCCCGTTCCAGAACTGCCATCGAAAGAATCGGTACGCCTGGAGCAACGGTGAGTCGTAGTGGAGGTCCGGGATCTCGTCCCGACACTCGCCTCGGAGAATGACGTCCATTGCCGCTTGGTTCATCGGTCGGACTGTGAGTCGGGCACACGGTGCCCCGTACTTGGGCGTGATTGTTGTGAGCTCGTTGTCTGGTGGGATCACGGTGCCGTCCGTCTTCGAGACGTGGTCACGGAACGCGGCTAGGCAGACGAAGAGTGTTAGTAGCCGCTGTTGGCCGTCGATAGCCGAGAAGGAGTGGACGTTCGATCCTGTCGGTGCATCACGCGTTTCGAGAATCACTGCGCCCATGTAGTGAGCTGGACAAGGCTGATTGGACGCCGTGAGTTGGTACTGATGTGAAAGATCGCGCCAGAGGTCAACCCATCGCTCCTCATTCCACTCGTATGGACGTTGGTAGGCAGGAACGACGAGCTGAACGTCGCCATCCAGATAGTGACCAGCCTCAACCTGGTTTGGCCTCACCGGAACAACCTCTCGCGTGGGGGTGCACTCTGACGTCCGAAGTTAACCATTGGGGGCGTTAGGGTGGCAGTGCAATCGCGAAGCAGGTGTGGCCTCGACTTGACTCGGGTCCGGCCCGTTGAGGACGATGCCATGCCTCGGGCGGGAGTGGCCGCTGCCCGTCCGCTCCGCTCGAAGATGCATCCGCGGGTGGTCGTACGTCGCGGCAGCTGCCGACGGAATCGCCCGCCCGCGGGTCGAGCGCCGCGGCTGGTTGTCGCCCGCCTGGCACGCTCCGAAAGCCGAACGGTGCGCTACCTGTCACGCCATTGCTGACGCGGGCGAGATGACCTTGCTCCCCCGGATCCCTGGTCCATCACATGTGGCGATAGGACTTGGGCCGTCACTGCGAAGAGCCGCTTTGCCTCGCCCCGCCCGCGTTGGCGACGTCTACTTCGCGCGTATCCTCGCCTCCGGCTGGTGCTGGCATACGCGGCGACACTCTCGATGTGCCCGGTGCTGTCTCGTCCCACCCGCCGACCTGCTGGGTACGAGATGTCGGCGATTGCCGCGGCTCGCCGAGCGCAGGGTCGCCCGAAACCGTAGGTTCGTGTTCTGCTTGTTTGCGCCGACTGCCACCCCGACGACTGTCAAGCGAGTTCCCGCCGGCGTGAGAAGCCGCCACGGCGCAGCCCGGAGCTCCAGCGGCGTCTGAGGTCAGCTGGTGGAGTCCGGTGAGCGAGGAATAACCATCGAGGCGCCACGGGACGACGTCAGCTGACTAGAGTCTCTGCGGTGGGGATCAACGTGCACCGGGGCGACCAGCCGGAGGTGCTGGTGCGCGAGTTCGCTGCGATTCTGCGCGAGGACCCGGCAGATGTCTTCACCCCCGAGGTCGTGGTCGTCCCGGCGCGCGGCGTCGAGCGGTGGCTGGCGCAACAGCTCTCCCACGCGCTCGGGACAACGGCAGGCGATGACGGCGTCTGTGCGGGCCTGCAGATCATGGCTCCGCAGTCGCTCATCAGCATGCTGCTCGGCCGCGACCGCGACGATCCTTGGCAGGCGGATCGACTCGTGTGGCCCACCCTCGAGGCGATCGACGAGCTCGCCGGCTCCCCTCAATTCGACGCACTCACCCACCATCTCGGCGCGGGCCCCGAAATCACCGACAACCCGCGGGCCGAGTGGGAACGCAAGGCTCGTCAGTCGCGCAGGTACGCCGTGGCGCGCCGGATCGCCGGGCTGTTCGCGTCGTACGCGCGAGAGCGCCCCCGCCTGCTGGCGGACTGGGAGGCCGACGTCCCCTCCGACGGCGTGGGCGGCACGCTGCCCGACGACTTCCTCTGGCAGCCGATCCTGTGGCGGCGCACCGTCGAGCTCGTCCGCGAACGGCACGACCTCACCGAGTCGGTCACCGAACGCCACCGGCGCACCGTCGACGAGCTCTCCTCGGCGTCACAAGACCTCGACCTCCCGCAACGGCTGTCGTTCTTCGGCTACACCCGCCTCGCCGCCTCCGCCCGCGAGCTGGTCGTCGCGCTGGGCGCCTGCCGCGACCTCCACCTCTGGCTGCCTCACCCCTCGCCGCAGCTGTGGGCCTACCTCGACGGCCACACCTCCGCGGGTTCGCGCGCCGACGACCGTACGGCGCGACACGCCAACCACCCGCTGCTCGCCACGCTCGGACGCGACGTTCGCGAGCTTCAAGCGGTCCTGACCATCGACGGCGTCACCGTTCACGACCCGCTTGACTCCACGCCGACGACCAGCACAGACCGCCTCGCCCTGCTCCAAGCTGACATCCGCGCCAACCGCGCCCCCGACGAGACCCGGACCACTACGGCCGACGACTTCTCGATCCAGGTGCACGCCTGCCACGGGCCGGCCCGCCAGGTCGAGGTGCTCCGTGAGGTCCTCACCGCCCTCCTCGCCGACAGCGAGGGCGCGCTGCAGCCGCGCGACATCCTCGTCATGTGCCCGGACATCGAGACGTTCGCGCCACTCATCCAGGCCACGTTCGGACTCAGCCTCGTCTCCACGCCGGGCACGAGCCCGACCTCGCACCATCCCGGCCAGCAGCTCCGCGTGCAGCTCGCCGACCGCGCACTCGGCGCGACCAACCCGCTGATCGACCTGGCCCATCGCGTCGTCAGCATCGTCGCCGGGCGCATGACCGTCTCCGAGGTGCTCGACCTCGCGAGCCACGAGGCCGTACGGGCGCGGTTCGGGTTCGACGAGGAGGACCTGGAGCGGATTGGCCGGTGGGTCACGGACGCGGGAGTGCGATGGGGGTACGACGCGGGTCACCGCGGCGAGTACCAGCTGGCCGGCCTCGACGCGAACACCTGGACGCGGGGCATGGACCGGATCGCCCTCGGCGTCGCGGTCGCCGCCGACACCGACGGCCCGTCAGCGGCGTGCGTACCCGTCGACGACATCGGCAGCCGCGACATCGAGATCGTCGGCCGGTTCTTGGAGCTGATGGAGCGGCTCAAGCGCGCCGCCGACGCCGTACGCGGCACCCTCTCGGCCGCTGCGTGGATGCGATGGCTGCGCGACACCATCGAGGCGCTCGCCGACACCCCTCCCGATGAGCAGTGGCAGTTCGCTCAGCTCGCCCGCGACCTCGACGCGATCGGCGAGACGGCCGGCGACCAAACGACCCTCCGTCTCAACGACATCCGGGTGCTCCTCGACCAGCGGTGGGGTGCACGGCCTACCCGAGCGAATTTCCGCAGCGGCGCCGTCACGGTGTGCACGATGGTGCCGATGCGCTCGGTGCCGCACAAGGCGGTCGTGGTGCTCGGCGTCGACGACGGTGTCTATCCGCGCTCGCCCGTGGTCGACGGCGACGACGTCCTTGCTCGCCGTCCCCAGGTCGGCGAACGCGACGCTCGCAGCGAGGATCGTCAGCTCTTGCTCGACGCCGTGATGGCGGCCAGCGAGCACTTCGTGGCGATCTACTCCGGCTTCGACGAGCACAACGGCACCCGCCGCCCGTCGGCCGTACCCCTGCAAGAACTGATCGCCGCCGCGGCCCGTACGGCGACGGCACCGGGCGACGACGATGCCACCGAGCCGAGCTTCGTACGACACCACCCACTGCAGGCGTTTGACGAGCGCAACTTCCGGCCCGACGGACCGGTGTCCGGGGGCACGTTTGACAGCGCCGCCCTCGCGGGAGCTGAGGCGCTGCGTGCCTTCCGCGCGGACCCGCCTGCCAAGCAGGCGTTCCTCGACAAGCCCCTGTCGCCGCAGACCGCCTCCGATGTCACGCTCGATGAGCTGGTGGCGTTCCTGCAGAACCCTGCACGCGAGTTCCTGCGGAACCGCCTCGACGTCGTGGTGCCGCGCGAGGCGGACGAGACGCACGACTCGCTGCCGATCGCCCTCGACGGGTTGGAGCAGTGGGACATCGGGGAGCGGGTGCTGCAAGAGGTGCTCGACGGCACGGCGCTCGAGGACGCCCTCGACCGGGAGGTCGTACGCGGAAGCTTCCCGCCAGGCGCGCTGGGCCAGTCCGTACGCGACGACATCGCGGCCAACGTGACGGCGATCGGCGCCGACCGTGACACCGACCCGCCGCGGTCGGTGGACATCCGGCTCGACCTGCCGACCGCCGGGGGCGGCGACACCGTACGGCTGACCGGCGTGGTCAGCGCGATCCATGGCGACACGGTGTGGGTACGCACGTACTCCACCATCAGCGCGAAGCACATCGTGGCCGCGTGGGTACGCCTCCTGGCGCTCGCCGCGACCGAACCCGAGCGCGAGCACCGCGCCGAGCTGCTCGGCAAGAAGGGCGGCCTCCGACTCACCTCACCCGATCCGGCAGAGGCCGAGGCGCGGCTCGCCGACCTCGTACAGGTCCGGCAATCCGGGATGCGATTCCCGATGGGCGTCGCCCCGAAGACCGCGAGCGCGTTCGCCCTCGCCTATCGCAGGACTCAGCCCGGCGACCCGTACGGAGTGGCGCAGGCGCTCGACCGCGCCCGTCAAGTCTGGGAAGGCGGCAGGTACTCGGGCGAGAACGACGACCCGTGGTGGCGATTCGTCCTCGGACCGCAGTCGCGAGTCGAGGACCTCAACCGGCTCCGCGGCCTCGAACACTTCGGGCCGCGCATCTGGAACCCGATCCACGAGCACGGGGGTGAGGCATGACCGACGCGATGACCAGCTTCGACATCACCGCGCCACTCCCGTCGGGGACGACGCTCATCGAGGCGAGCGCGGGCACAGGGAAGACGTGGACGCTGTCGGCGCTCGTCGTCCGGTACGTGGCCGAGCAAGGCCGGTCGCTCGCCGAGCTGTTGATCGTCACCTTCAGTCGCGCGGCCAGCCAGGAGCTGCGCGAACGTGTCCGGGCTCGGATGGCGGAGTCGCTCGCCACCCTGCAACGGGGCGACGCCACCGAGGACGTCCTGATCAACCACCTCCGCGACTGCACCGCCGATGAGCTCGCGCTGCGCATCGATCGCCTCGCCACCGCCGTGGCCGACTTCGACACGGCGACCATCGCGACCATCCACCAGTTCTGTCACTACGTGCTCAAGGGCCTGGGCGTCGCCGGCGACTCTGACTCGTACGCCACGCTGGCGGAGGACCTGACCGAGCTGCAAGCAGACGTCGTCGACGACCTCTACCTCGCCGAGCACGCGACGGGCGCGACGCTCGACTACAAGCAGGCCCAGACCGACGCGCAGATCGCACTCGACAACCCCAGCGCGGTGCTGTCGCCCGCCAACCCCACTGGGCCCCTCGCAGCACGGCTGGCCTTCGTCGAGAAGGTTCGTGCCGAGGTCACGCGGCGCAAGCGCCGGGCGGCCCTGCTCGGCTACGACGACCTCCTCAGCGAGCTCGCCGACGCGTTGGAGGCCGACGGCAGCCCGGCACGGCGGCGGATGCGCGAGCGCTGGTCGGTGGTGCTGGTCGACGAGTTCCAGGACACCGATCCGGTGCAGTGGCAGGTGTTCTCCAGGGTGTTCGCGACCGACGACGAGGGGTTTCGACTCGCTTCGCTCGCTCAACCAGCGGGGGGTAAGACGCTCGTCCTGATCGGCGATCCGAAGCAGGCGATCTACGCGTTCCGCGGCGGCGACGTGGCCACGTACCTGCTCGCCGCGCAGACGGCGACGACGCGGACGTCGCTGCCGACGAACTACCGCAGCGATGCGCCGTTGGTGGATGCGCTGCAACGGCTGATGGCGAACGTACAACTCTCGCCTGGCATCGTCGCCCACCCCATCACCGCCCAGAGGACGGCGCACCGACTTCAGGGAGCGCCGGACAACAGCCCGCTCCGGCTGCGGGCGATGCTGAGCAGCAAGAAGCTCGCGATCGGGACGGTACGAGAGAACATCTGCGCTGACGCCGCCGCCGACATCGCACGGCTGCTCACTTCCGGTGCCACGTTCGACGGCTCGCCGGTCCGGCCCCAGCACATCGCGGTCCTCGCGCACACCAACCGCGACCTGCACGGCATGCGGGCCGCCCTGCGCAAACACGGGATCCCCTCCGTCCTCGTCTCGAGCGAGTCAGTCCTTCGTACGACTGCCGCCGAGTGGTGGCTGCACCTGATGATGGCGCTGGAGCAGCCGCATCGTCCCGATCGCCTGCGCCTGGCAGCGCTCACGCCATTCCTCGGGTGGACGGTGGAGCAGCTGGATGCCCAGGGAGACCAGGGGACGGAGTCGATCTCGGCGCAGGTACGTTCCCTGGTCGCGGCGTTCCACCGCGGTGCGATCGCCGCGGTACTGGACGTCGCGCGCAGCCAGGGCCTCGACGCGCGCGTGCTGTCGCAGGTCGGTGGTGAACGCGATCTGACCGACATCGAGCACTGTGCCCAGCTCCTGCAGGAGCACGTACTCGACGGCACCGGTGCGCTTCCGAGTCTGGTCACCTGGCTGAGGCAGCAGAGCGCCGACGACACTGCGGCCACCGCGGCGTCGCGGATCATGCGGCTCGACTCCGATGCCCTGGCCGTCACCTTGTCGACGATTCATGGCAGCAAGGGCCTGCAGTATCCGATCGTCTACGCGCCGTTCCTCTTCGACCACTGGATGACGGACGACCCCACTCCCGCGATCATCCACCGCGACGGGCACCGGGTGCTCTCCTTCGACTCGGCCGAGGTGAACCAGCCCGAGCACCGGTCCGAGGCGCTCGGGGAGAACATGCGCCTGGCGTACGTCGCGATGACGCGGGCGCAGTCGCAGGTCGTCGTCTGGTGGGCTCCCACCTGGAACACCGCCAACTCGGCCCTGCACCGGCTGCTGTTCGGGCAGGCCGACTCTGCCGACCAGCTCGCGTCGCTGCTCACGGGCCGTGCTCAAGGCGGCGATGGTGCCGTGGTGACTCCCGCTGAGCGGGTGTCGGTGAAGAACGGGACCGTCTCCGAGGAGATTCTTCAGACCTGGGCCGCTCACGGCGTGTTCAGCCTCGCCACCGTCGACGGCGACCGGAGCGCCCCCGAGGTCTCCGCCGTGCAGGCGACGACACCCCTGGCCGTACGGACGTTCGACAGATCCTGGGTCGATCGGGTGTGGCGGCGTACGTCGTACTCCTCCCTGACCGCGGCCTCTCACGACTCGGTTTCGGCCACCTCGGAGCCCGAGGCCGATGCGGTCGGGCGAGACGACGAAGAGCCCCTCACTGTCGTGGCCACGGGCGAGGTCGACGGCGCCGACATCCCCTCGCCGATGGCGCACCTGCCGGTCGGCACCACGTTCGGATCCCTGGTGCACGCGGTGCTGGAGGACGCCGACTTCCAGGCCGACGACCTGCACCGTGACCTCCTCGACCGGATCCACGAGCACCTGGCGTGGTGGCCGGTCGACGTGGACCCGGACGCGCTGGCCACGGCGCTCGAAGCCGTCTGTACGACGCCGATGGGGCCGCTCGCGGATGGCGTGAGCTTGGTCGGCCTGCCTCGGACAGACCGGTTCGCGGAGATGGACTTCGAGCTCCCCCTGGCCGGTGGCGATCGCCCGCACGCGAACGCGCACCTGCGATCGATGGCGCCGATCCTGCGTGACCATCTCCCGGCCGACGATCCGCTGCGCGCGTACGCCGACGCCCTCGACGGAGAGGAGCTCGGTGGTCAGGCCCTGCGGGGCTATCTGACGGGCTCGATCGACCTGACCTTCCGGCATCAGGGCAAGTTCTACGTCGTCGACTACAAGACCAACTGGCTCGGATCGTCCGACGCCGAGCTGGCCCTCGCCGACTACGCACCCGCCCGGCTGGCCGAGGCGATGACCCACTCGACCTATCCGCTGCAGGCGATCCTGTACTCGGTCGTGCTCCACCGCTACCTGCGCTGGCGGCTACCGGCGTACGACCCCGACCAGCACCTGGGCGGCGTCATGTACCTGTACCTACGCGGCATGGCCGGCCCCGACACTCCTCTGGTGGACGGCCATCCCTGCGGGGTTTTCTCGTGGCGTCCACCGTCGGCGCTGCTCGAGGACCTGTCGGCCGTGCTGGACGGTCGTACGCGCGAGGAGGCGCGATGACCGCGACGATCGGCGACCCAGCCGTCAGCGTCACTACCGAAGGTCGGCTGAAGACCCTCAACGACGCGGGTTTCCTCGACGGCAGCGACTGCGTCGTCGCCACCCGCATCTGTCGCCAGATCGGTGAGGAGGTGGATGGTGATGCTGCCCTCGCGCTGGCGTTCGCGGTTCGCGCTGTCCGTGACGGTTCGACTGCGCTCTCGCTCGACGCGGTCGCCGCGCTGCCTGCGGATCTCGATGACGAGGACGAGGACGACGCCGACCTTCAGCCACCGACCGTGGGTGAGACAGTCACGCTGACTGAGCCTGGTCGATGGCTGGACGCCGTACGCTCCAGTCCTCTCGTCGCCGAAGGGGTGCTGCGCGTCGATCTCGGCCTGGTGTATCTCGACCGATACCACGCTGACGAGCGGCTCATCGCCGACGCTCTGCGCATGCGTGACACAGCGTCCGTGCCGCCGGTGGACGCCTCTGTGGTCGAAAACGTCGTACGAGACAGGGAGCTGGACGAGGCACAGAAGGCGGCCGTACGCAGCGTCGCCGAACGCGCCACCACCGTCCTGACGGGCGGGCCCGGCATGGGGAAGACCTACACGATCGCGACCGCCATCCGTGCGTTGGGCGATGGCAGCGGGCAGACGCTCCGCATCGGTCTCGCCGCTCCCACGGGCAAGGCCGCGGCGAGGATGAACGAGGTACTGCAGGACGAGCTGGCCCACGCCGCGTCGATCAGCCCCGCGATGACGCTGCACCGCATGCTGGGCAGCAAGCCGGGCAACAGCCAACGATTCCGGCACGACGCCCGCAACCCGCTGCCGCACGACCTGGTCGTCGTGGACGAGGCCTCGATGGTCTCGCTGAGCATGATGGCGCGGCTGGTCGAGGCGCTGTCGCCGTCGGCTCGGCTCCTCCTCGTCGGCGACCCCGACCAGCTGGCGTCCGTCGAGGCCGGCTCAGTTCTCGCCGACCTCGTACGCGGCCTCGAGCCCGGCGGGAGTGTCGTACGACTGACGGAGAACCACCGGCTGCGTGACGACCGTGCCGGGCTTGCGACCGCCTTCAGGACCGGTGACGCGGACGCTGTGATCGACGCCGTCGACACCGCCACCGACGGCATCGAGTTCATCGAGGCGGACGAGCCGTCCCTCGCCATGCTGCCGCAGGTCGTCGAGCATGCCGTACGCCTCCGCGAGCTCGCCCTGGACGGTGACGTCGACGCTGCGCTCGACCACCTGGCCAAGCTCCGACTCCTCTGCGCACACCGCACGGGGCCCTTCGGGACCCGGCGTTGGAACCAGCTCGTCGAGCGGGCGCTCGCCGAGCGGGCTCCCGAGGTGTCGCTGCAGTCGATGTACATCGGTCGACCGATCCTGGTCACGCGCAACGACTACGGCCTCGGCGTCCGCAACGGCGATGTCGGCGTCATCATTCGTGGGGACGACGGCCCGCTCGCTGTCCTCGAGTCAGCATCCGGCGTCCTGTCGCTCTCGCCCTGGCGCCTGTCCGACATCGAGACGATGCACGCGATGACCGTGCACAAGGCTCAAGGGAGCCAGGCCGAGAACGTCGTCATCATCGTCCCGCCACCCCGCTCACGCCTGCTCACCCGCGAGATGCTCTATACCGCGGTCACTCGCGCGGAGCGGCATCTGACAATCGTCGGTAGCCGCGAGGCCGTACGGCACGCGGTCCGCGCAACCGCTCAAAGGTCCTCCGGCCTCGCCGAGCGGCTCGCCGACTGAGACCACATCGACCACTCCCTGGTGCCATTGACAGCGAACTTCGGATTCGCTCGACGCCAGCATTGAGACTTCTCTACGCTCACGAATGTGACGACTGACGGCCAGCCACCTCCCGCACAATGGTTCCCGGATCCACAGGACCCGATGCGGTGGCGATGGTGGGACGGCACTCAATGGACCGATGCCACCGCTCCACGCGAGTCGCATTCCACTGCGCAAGCGGTCGAACTACCCGCGAAGCAGCGCAGCCGGTTCGTGCGCGAACTAGTCGGCGACAAGGAGGAGCGAGCCGCGGCGAAGGCCAAGCGGCTGGCAGCGCGTGACGAGGCCAAAGAGCTCCTCCGCGCACAGTGGAGCAAGCCATCGCCCCGCACCCCGCGAGCGAGCCATTAAGGGGTGATGCCGTCGATCGCGCAGATGCTGGCCGAGCTCGAGTTGGAATCACTTCGCGAGCCGCTCGATGAACAGGTAGAGGTCGCAGGAGAGACCCACCACATTGCAGGCATCAAGAAGGTGTTCCGAGGACGTGGGCTTCCGATCCCCGGCGCGGGAATCGAAATCAACGACGCAATGTGCGTGCTGATCCCTGAGCCGTGGAACCCGCACGACCGCCACGCCGTCGCTGTCGCAATCGACGGACACCAGGTTGGGCACCTGCCCGCGACGCTCGCCCCGGACTATGCCGAACCTCTCGCTGTGGTTGCACGCGGCGGCTACCTCGTCACAGGCACTGCGCGCATCTGGGCCAAGGACGACGGGTCCGGCGTGGTTCGCGCCCGTGTCACCATTCTGATTCCGGAGGCAGTCGAGCTGTGATTCCTACCGAGCTTTGCGCATGCCAGCGGCAAGGCCACGGTCGATGCGACCAGCTGCTCTCGTTCCGACCTCGCCCGGGTCGAACGCTGCCCGAATTGTCTGGTCACGAAACGCGTCGGGGTACTTTCTCGGTGCTACCAGGACTCTCATCGTTGCGGGAATGAGAGCCCAAATCGCATCCGACACGAGACACGCAGTTTCTCGGCGGGTACGTTCGAACTTGCATGGCACGCTTGAATTTGGCGAGTGGAGAATTCCGTGGACGAGAACGAACCGCGAGACGCTTACCTCCTAAAGGGCCGCAGGGTGCTGATCTCCGACCTGATCAGCGCGAGCCTGCTCGAACCCGGAACGGGGCTGGTCTTCAAACGGCCGCGTCTTGGAATGACCTATCACGCCACCGTCACCGAGGATGGAAAACTCGCACTGCCGGACGGCCGAGCGTTCGCGTCGCCATCCCGTGCGGCAATCGTTGCAGCTGGCGGGTCCTTGGACGGGTGGCACGCGTGGCAGGTCGCGCCTGACGGAGAATTCTTGGACGATCTCCGGCAGCGGTTGTTGGATCGCGTTGCGGGGGTCGCGAGATCACACGAATCTGGTGACGGAGATGTGCCGAAGTGGCAATCGCATTACGACTTCTTGCGTAACGCTCGCCGACTAGCTGAGGATGGCTCTCCCATTGAAATTCGGGTCCGCGATCTCTTGTCTCTGTGGGGTGCAAGCGGTAGAACGCAGGCTGCCAGCGAGCAACTCGCCGCAGATCTCGATAACCACGGACTGACGACCGAACCGCACTTCTTGAAGATAGGGATTGACTCATACGTATTGGTGGTTGAGCGACCCACCGAGAACGAAGAAGCCTTCGTTGGGGCGAGTGAGGAAGCGGACCCGGAGTCTCCGGAGAATGATGCGGACGTGGGCCTCACGTTGGGTAACATCCCCTCCGCGAACCTTGGAGTGGAGGCCATAACGCCGCAGGCGACATACGAAGAAGCGATCACTCGGATGCTCCTTAACGATTATTCGCAGCTTGCGGTAATGACGGGCCGCCGGTCAGTGCCCGACGCTGTCACCTGGCAGTCGATCGCTCGCGAACGTCACGTCCATCCGCAGGGCGGTTTGGCGGGTGCGGTGGTCAGCGCCACAACCTTGTCGTACGACACCGAGCTCATCGATGTACTCCGCATACTAGAGTCGGAGGATTTCGTGTTCGTGAAGGATATGACAAACAAGGTGACTGGAATCGTTACGACCACCGACGTTGTGCGCGCCTATGGTCAACTTGCAACCCCCTTCTTCCTTATTGGCGAACTGGATCAACTGCTGCGGCGGGTTATTGCGGACAACTTCACGATGGACGAAGTGCGCTCCACGTGTGCCGGTGATAGCGGCCGTAACTTGCAGACCTATGATGAGCTTACAATGGGAGATTACGAATACATGCTCCGGAATGGAACTCATTGGTCCACCCTTGGTTGGCCGTTGGACCGGGCGACCTTTATTGCGCGGCTGTCGGAACTTCGTGAAATCAGGAATGACTTGGTGCATTTCAATCCAGATCCTCTTCCGGAACACACCGTAACTCAGATTCGATACATGATTCAGGTGCTCAAGAAGTATGCGTCAGCGTAGCCAATAGCAGCTTGTGGAGCGGCCGAGCCAGACTCTCTGTGCCCGGTTCGCGCACCTGTTCAACCGAGGGCCGAGAATGAGCCGCCGCTCGCTTCGACACGGTGCGATCCGCGCCGTCAGGGACTTTGGTCGCCAGCGCCGCTCAACGCCAACGTCCACAAACTCAACCTCCGCTGAACCCCTGCCCTCGTACGGTCATTCCACACCCAGCCCCTCGGGGGAAGGGCTGGGCTCCGATCCGTACTCGGCGGATCGCACACACGGGGGAACACCAGGATGCTTCGCGCTGCGCGCACGGCTGCGCTCATGCTCGCCACCACGTCGGCGCTAGTCGTTGGCACCTTCGCAGCCACCACCGCACCAGCCGCCGCGGCAAACCCGTACGTCGTCACCTCCACCGCCGACCACGCTGACGCCACCGCCGGCGACGGCCAGTGCCGTACGAGCCAGGCGAGCGGCGCTGTCTGCACCCTCCGCGCCGCCATCCAAGAAGCCAACGCCAGCGCGGGCGCGGACACGATCCGCTTCGCCATCGGCTCCGGCCCGGTCACGATCTCGCCGACCTCCGAGCTCCCGCAGATCATCGACCCGGTGACGATCGACGGGTTCAGCCAGCCCGGCGCGGGCACCACGCCGATCGTCCACCTCGCCGGTGACACCGTCGGCACGAACGGTGACGGCTTGCGCCTCGCCGCCGGCACGAGCTCGGTCTCCGGGCTCGTCCTCACCCACTTCGACGTCGCGATCTTCGTCTCCGGTCCTGGTGGCAACCTCGTCACCGGCAACTACGTCGGGATCGCCCCCGACGGCACAACCGCGCGCGGCAACACGTTCGGGATCGTCATCGACAAGTCCCCCGACAATGTCATCGGCACCTCCGCCAGCGCCAACGTGATCTCCGGCAACGCAAAGTCCGGCATCACGGTCAACGGCGCCGCCGCGCAGGGCAACGACATCGCCGGCAACCGCATCGGCACCAACGCCACAGGGACCGCGGCCGTCGCCAACCTTCTCGGCATCAGCCTCCTCAGCGGCGCCCTCGACACCCGCATCGGCGGCACCACCGACGCCGACGGCAACCTCGTGTCGGGCAATGTCTCCCACGGCATCGAGGTCGCGGGTGCCGCCAAGGGGACGGTGATCTCGCGCAACCGCGTCGGCACCAACGCCGCGGGCACCGCCAAGCTGCCGAACCGAAGCCAGGGCATCGCCGCCATCACCGCCGCCAAGGTGACGATCCAGTCCAACCTGATCTCCGGCAACGGCGAGACCGGGGTCTGGGCCTCCGGCCTCGCGGGCTCCGACCCCCATCTGATCGCCGACAACCTCGTCGGTACGAACGCGGCCGGCACCGCAGCCCTCGACAACGTCTCCGACGGGATCCGCCTCTCGGCGACCGGCGACCCCAGCGTCCCCACCGCGTACGCGAAGGTCACCGGAAACACGATCTCCGGCAACGGGCGTGACGGCATCCGTACGGCCGACAGCGGCTACAACGACATCAGCGACAACACCATCGGCCTCGCCAAGGGGGCAACGACGACGCGGGTGCCCAACAAGGGCGTCGGCGTCCTTCTCGTCCGCGACCGCCGCTCGTCGGTGCGTACGAACGTCGTCTCCGGGAACGACGGCGGCGGCATCTTCGCCGTCGGGGGCCACACGGGCAACCCGCTCGAGATCCTCAACAACAGGGTCGGCACCGACGGGACCGGCGGATCGACCGCACCGAACAAGAACGCCGGCATCAAGCTCACCGCCGAAGCCGCGGCGCCGACCGCAGGCGCGTACGGCGACGTCCGCAGCAACCTCGTCTCCGGCAACGACGGCGACGGCATCGTGGTCGCGCACGGCATGTCGGCCAGCACGATCACCGACAACACCGTCGGCGCCAACCTCGCGAAGACCGGCACCCTGCGCAACCAGGGCGTCGGCATCTGGGTCGAGAAGGGCAGCGGCCACGACGTCGGCACGCCGGGCCACGGCAACCTGGTGGTCGCCAACAGCGTCGGCATCCTCGTACGGGGTTCGTCCCACGTGTCCGTCGCCGCCAACACCGTCGGCGTCCTCCCCAGCGGGGCCAGCGCACCCAACCGCAGCCAGGGCGTCAAGGTCGACGGCGGTGCGACCAAGGTGACGATCGGCTCCAAGTCGACCGATGCGATCACCCCCGGCAGCTGCGCCGCGGCGTGCAACATGATCACCGACAACACCGGAGCCGGCGTCGCGATCGAGGGCGACGACGCCACGACCGCCGTCACGGTCCGCGGCAACGTCACCGACAAGAACGGCGGCATCCCGATCGACCTCGGTACCGCCGGCCCGACCCCGAACGACGCCGCCGACGCCGACACCGGCCCCAACGGACTGCTCAACTTCCCGGTCGGCGTCTCCGCGTCGTACGACAAGGTCAAGGCGAAGACGTTCGTCACCGGCGTGCTCACCACCCCCGACCCGAAGGGCGCCGTCGTCGACGTCTACAAGGCGGCGGGCCCAGGACCGGTCAGCGGGTTCGGGACGGCAAAGGAGTGGGTCGGCAAGGCGACCTCCTACCCGACCGCGGCCGGCGCGCACTTCGTGCTCGAGCTGGCCGGCGACCAGACCGCGAACGCCACGTACTCCGCGACGGCGACCACCTCCGACGGCTCCACCTCCGAGGTCTCGATGGTCTGCCTCGACACCGACGGCGACGGCACGCTCGACGACGACGGTGACGCGATCTGCGACAGCTGGGAGACGAGCGGCATCGACTACGACGGCGACCGGGTGGTCGATCTCCCGCTCAACGCCGCGCCGTACAACGCCGACCCGACCAAGCCCGACGTGTTCGTGGACGTCGACTACATGGAGGGCGCGCTGCACAGGGACCGCCCGTCCACGCACGCGCTCGGACGGGTCGTCAAGGCGTACGAGTTCGCGCCGAACAACGGCATCGCGCTACACCTCTCACCGGGTGCCGCCGGGCGCGCGGACGACGCCGTGGAGCACAGCGGCGACATCTTGGTGATGGGGCGTGGGTCAGGCGACGACGACGACTACTGGGACCTCAAGGACGGCACGCCGGGCGACCTCTGCGACGGCGCGTTCGGGACGAAGGCCGACCGCACGGGCCCGCGCTGCCACGCGGTGCTCGGGGCGAAGCGGCTGATCTATCGCTATGCGCTGTTCACCCACCGGTTCGACGAGTCCCCGCGGACCTCCGGCGTCTCGGACCTCGGCGGACAGGACGTCCTCGTCAGCATCGGCAGCTGGGACGACGACGACGTCATCCGCGTCGGCGGGACGCTCAGCCGTTGCGTCACGCTCGAGTGGTGCAAGAGCGAGGTCGAGGCCGGCACCTTCATGCACGAGCTCGGCCACGCCCTGGGACTCGACCACGGCGGCGGTGACGACGTCCAGAACAAGCCCAACTACCTCAGCGTCATGAACTACACCTTCCAGCTCCTCGGCTCGACGCCCGACCGTCCGCTCGACTACTCGCGGTGGAAGCTCCCGACCTTGTTCGAGAACAACCTCGACGAGGCCGCCGGCATCGCGGCGAACGAGTCGGCCGCGACGAAGGCCGAGATCTCCCGGCGCTGGTCGGCCACCGCCTTCAGCTGGTACGACGCCGCGAAGGGCGAGTGCGTCTGGCGCAGCGGGTCGCCGATCTGGGCCATCGACTGGAACCAGGTCGGCGGTGCCGCGCAGACCGGTGTGGCTGCGGGTATCGCCGCCGACGGACGCGGCGGCACGGACTGCCAGACCATCCGATCGATCCCGCTCGCCGGTCACGACGACTGGGCGAACCTCCGGTACGACATGCGCAGCTCGGGCTGGTACCGGACCGAGGGCGTGCCCGCCACGGTCGCCGCGCGTGCCGGAGCTGCTCGGTCGGGGCAGGACGTCGAGGACGCAGCGGCGCTCGCAGCCGCCTCCGACAGCGACGGCGACGGCGTCCCGAACGCGGCCGACGTGTGCGTTCTGAAGGCCGACCCTGCCCAGCACGACCAGGACGCCGACGGCATCGGCGACGCCTGCGTCGACGACATCACCGACCGCGACGTGTCCGTGGGCGTGACCGCGCCGACCGAGCAGCCGCCGGTCGGGTCGACGACGACGGTCCGGGTGACCGCCTCGAACTCCTTCCCGCTCCCGGCGACCGACCTCGAGATCGAGGTACGGCTGCCCGAGGGCCTCGTCCCCGTCTCCGCGACGCCCAGCCACGGCTCGTACGGCGCGGGCTCGGGCACGTGGACGATCCCCTCGCTGGCGAAGCGATCCTCCGCCACGCTCGACCTCGCCGTACGCGTGACGCGTGCCGAGACCGATCTGGACGTCGAGGCCGAGGTCGTCGCGGCCGGTGAGGACGACCGCGACTCTGTGCCCGACAACGGCGACCCGCTCGAGGACGACCTCGCGTCGGTGGCGGTGCGGGCAAAGCTCGTCTACACGCTCGAGCCGCTGCCGAAGGATGTCGTTCTCGCGGTCCGCGACGGCGAGACGATCGCGATGTTGAGCCGTGACAGCACGGACACGCGCCGCATCACGCTCGAGCACGCAGGACGTACGACGACTCTGCCGGTGGCGTCGGACAACCTCGACCTCCTCGGCGTCAATGCCCACGGCGAGATCGTCTACTGGCTGGACCGAGTGTCGTACCTGTGGCGTGACGGCGCGTCCGTACGCCTGCCGGACAACTTCGTGGCTTCGGCGCTCAACGACGCCGGCACCGTCGTCGGCCGGTCGTACAACAAAGCGGCGACCTGGATCGACGGCACGGTCACGCTCCTGCCTGACCTCGATCCGACCCACCCGGCGGCAGGCGGCACGGCGACCGCGATCAACGACGACGGACTGATCGTCGGCTACTCGCTCTCTCGGTTCGGCCGCGAGAACGCCGTCCGCTGGGACACGGGCGGGATCGACTCGCTCGGCATGGACCCCGGCGACGTGTCGATGGCTCTCGACGTCGCGGACAGCGGCGCGATCGCGGGTGAGCTGATGAGCCGCCCGCTGCGGGTCGTGGACGGGAAGCGGACCGTCATCGAGGAGGGACCGGGTAGCGCCGCGTCGGTGAATGCGGTCGGTGACTTCGTCGGGCGCACGCAGGACCTGCGGGCATTCGTCCACACGTCGGGAAAGGCTTGGCGGCTTGAGGCGCTGCTCGCACCCGGTCAGGATTGGTTCCAGCTTCACGGCGCCCTCGATATTGCTGACGACGGGTCGATCCTGGGCGTCGGCGAGTACGGCAGTGAGCTCCGATACTTCATCGCGCATCCCGGGGCAGCCGCACGGACGGCCGGCGTCGTGGCCTCACCGAGCAGCCTGGACGTCGGTGTGGTCGAGGTGGGCAGCAGCTCCGGTCCCGAGGAGGTGACGCTCACGAACGAGTCGTCCGCTGCCGTGGAGGTCGAGTCGCCGCGCATCGAGGGTGCGGCCGCGGCGAACTTCGCGGTCGACGCCGGGACGCTGCCTCGTACGCTCGCGGCCGGCGAGTCGGTCGAGGTGTCGGTCGAGTTCACGCCGACGGTGACAGGCACGCGTACGGCGTCGCTCGTCGTGCCCGCGGCGAGCGGAGACGTGACCGTCCCGCTGCGGGGCGAGGGCGTGGCCGCCGATGACACGGCTCCGAGCATCACGTGCGCGAGACCGTCGGCAGCCTGGTCGCGCACCGACGCCTCGATCTCGTGCTCCGCGACCGACAGCGGCAGCGGGCTCGCGAACGCCGCCGACCGCGCGTTCGTCCTGCGGACCTCGGTCGCGGCCGGCACGGCGACAGCGAACGCTTCGACCGGCACGCGGCGCGTCTGTGACAAGGTCGGCAACTGCGCGACGGCCGGACCCGTACGCGGTCTGCGCATCGACAAGCGGGCGCCGTCCGCGAAGGCCACCCGCACCACCCCGGTGACGCTCGACGGCAAAGCCGTCGTTCGGCTCGCCGGGACCGACGTCGGCTCCGGCGTCGCCTCTTACGACACGCGCGTCCGTACAGTCGCCCGCTCGGGAGCGACGTCGGGCTGGTCCGTGCCGAAGGGCTGGCAGGCGTCGCGGACGACATCGCTGGCCCGCACCGTGGCGGCCGGAACGACGGCGTGCTTCTCGACGCGGTCGCGTGACCGGGCGGGCAACGTGTCCGCGTGGAGCACGCAAGTGTGCATGAGCGCGCCGTACGACGATCGTGCGCTCAAGGCATCAACCGGGTGGAAGCGTACGAAGGGTGCGGCGTACCTGCAGCGCACGATCTCGACGACCACCCGCAAGGGCGCGACGCTCAAGACCGGACGAACTCGCGGAGGGGCGGTCGCGCTGGTCGTCACGCGGTGCAGGGGTTGCGGCACCGTCGACGTGCTCGTCGGCAAGCGCCGGGTCGCGCGCGTCACGCTGAGTGGGCGCGCGACCCGTCACCGCCAGGTGGTCGTGCTCCCGCGGCGTGCGTTCTCGGGGGCGATCACGATCAAGGCGGTGACGAAGGGGAAGCCGGTACGCATCGACGGACTGGCCCTCTTGCCGTAGGGAGGCGCGGATCAACCGGTCAGGATGCCGAGCGCAATCTGCCCCTGTGTCCTCACCGCGACCGGCACGAGGGCCCAGGCGGCGTGTGTGTCGTCGAGGAGTGCCTTGGCTTGGAGAAGTCGTTGGCGATCCTTCTTGGTCAGCTCGTCGGCGAGCGTGAAGGGGTCTTCGACCAGCGAGCACAGGAGCGCCAGGTCTCGGTGGTGACGTTGAGGGTCCGGCAACGTCACGGCTGCTGCTTTCCCGATGATCGCCGCAAGGAGTGTCGGTCGTGGCACCCGGCCGCTTCGGCCATCGTGGACGACCGTCACGATCTCGGTGCGGGCCAGTGCTTGCGTGCCACCGGGAATCTCGACTGTCCGGCCGGGAGGTGTCGTCGTCAGGTTCGCCCGAGCCCCAAGGCCCTCGGGAGCGAGGACGTCGATCACCACCGGACGAGGCTCGGCAGGCCGGATGTAGCGATGGGCCAGACCGTCGGCGCTCGGGGTATCCATCTGGAACTGCAGGCTCTGAAGCGCCTCGACGACCCGAGCGAGTGCGTTGGGGTCGGCGCGGATGTCGGCCACGACGTCGCCATCTTGGCTGATCTGCGGGGGGACCTGACCGTGCTCAAGAGCATGAAGCAACACCATCTGCCCGCCGACCAGTGCCCAAGGGACGCGAATCCGGTCGTGGAGATCGAGGAGCACCCGCCACAGCTCGTCGACCGGAGCCGGCATCGGGGGAAGCGTGATGACAATGCTCATGCGCTCTGCCAGTCCCTAGAGAGCTCGTCCAGTCGCAGCTGGCCAGCCCGGACCGCTCGCGGCTCGGGCGCCTCGAGCAGGTCGGCCGCGAGTGCCGCGTCCGAGATGCCGGCATCCGATGCGAACGGCCACACCCGCTGCGGGATGCGGACGATCAGGTTGGGGGGTTCGAGCGCGCTGGCGTCTCTGAGCGCCAGTGCGCGGCGCACGGCCGACCAATCCTCCTCGGCGATGTAGACCTCGACCTGGCTCTCCAGTGCGACGAGGTCGAAGGCGCGGCGAGCCGCCACGTCCGGCCCCGCGGGATGGACGTCGGGTCGGGCAAGGAGTCGGGGCACGGCGGCCGGGTGGGCGACGGCGCGGACGATGCGGCTGCGACCGCGCAGGATGCTTCGCCACTGATCGGCGTCTGCATCGCTCAGTCGGGACATGTATCCGCGGACCTGGCTGCGCGCCGAGTACGACAGCCACGACGCCTCGCCGCCTTCGAGGAGATCGAGAAGACCCCACGAACGCAGCGGACCGAGCGGGCGTCCTGGGCGACGGCGATGTCCCTGCAGGCGTGCAACGTCCTCGGCCGACACCATCCAGTCACGACCGACCCGACGTCCCACGAGGTCGCCGGCGAGCAGCATCTGGCGCACACGGGCAGGGCTCACGTCGAGGCGCTCTGCCGCTTCGGAGACAACGATCTCCATCGGATCACCACCTTTAGGAAATACTAACGCAAGCGCGATGATTTCCGAAGGTGGCGGGGCGGTGGGGCGGCGTGCAGATCAGCCAGGCCCCTCGCCGGACGACACCTGCTGGGCGAGGTACTGCTGGATGCCGATCCGTTCGATCGCGTCGAGCTGGCTCTCGAACCAGTCGGCGTGCTGCTCCTCGTCGCGGACCATGTCCTCGAAGACGTCAGCGGTGCCGTGGTCGCCGAGGTCGTGGCACTCCTGAGCGCCGGCGTTGAACTGGGCGACGGCAGCCTTCTCGCTGTCGTAGGCGAGCCGGAGCATCTCCTCGGCGGTCTCGCCGACGGTGATCGCGTTCAGCCGCTGGACGTTGGGGTGGCCGTCGTACATCAGGATGCGGTTGATCAGCTCGTCGGCATCCTTCATCTCGTCGATGGACAGGTCGTAGAAGACCTTGCCCAGCTTGCCGAAGCCCCAGTTGTCGAGCATCCGGGCGTGGAGGAAGTACGTGTTGGTGACCGTCAGCTCGAAGGTGAGTGCGTCATTGAGCAGCTCGACGATCCGCGGGCTCTTGGGCTGCACCGTCCACCTCCGGTATGCGACGACTGTGACGTCGATGCTGGCACACCAAAGCCCATCCGGAAAGCCGGATGGTGCGAGGTTCTCGGGTCAGCTTGCCGCGCCGTCGGCCTCCAGGAGCGCGTACTCCTCGCGTTCGTGCCGGCAGACGAGCGCCTTCACGCTGAAGATGCAGGCTCCGCAGTCCTGCGCGGCCCCGGTGGCCCGACAGACCGCGCCGACGGTGCGCGCGCCGGCGGCCACGGCGGCATCCACCGCTTGGTCGCTGACGACCTTGCACTGACAGACGATCACGGCACGCTCCGATAAGAAAGGCCAACCTTAGTTTGCTGAGGTTAACCTAACTCGCCGCTCCTGGGGAAGAGGTATCAGGGTCACCTCTTGACCGGATCACAGCCGCAGGACTAGGTTCGCGGCAGTTGTGAAATTTAGTTCCACCCTGGCACCTCGTTATGGAAACCGTTTTCTCATCACCCAAGCAGGGGAGAAACCATGCGACGTAGGAATGTCCTCGCAGGCATGCTGGGGGTGGCCAGCGTGCCGGTCCTCGGCGGTCCGGCGGCTGCCGCAGCCGCGGCCAATCTAGGAACCAGCGGCCCAGGGAGCAACGGAGGTGGCCCGAAGGTCCGCACCGGCTTCGAGACACTGGCCGCCTCGGGCTATCAAGAGCTGCGCGGACAGCGCGTCGGGATGATCTCCAACCCGACCGGCATCCTGCGCGACCTGACCCATGAGGTCGACGTGCTCGCGGCCAGCCCGGACGTCGACCTTGTCGCGGTCTTCGGGCCCGAGCACGGGTTCCGTGGTGTCTCCCAGGCCGGGGAGGGGCAGGCGTTCTTCATCGACGCCAAGACAGGCCTGCCGGTCTACAACGCGTACAACGACGCCGCCCGGATGTCCGAGCAGTTCGCCGAGGCCGGCATCGACACCGTGGTCTTCGACATCCAGGACGTCGGTGCTCGCTTCTACACCTACATCTGGACGATGTACCTCGCCATGGAGGCGGCCGCGGAGCTCGGCCTGAGGTTCGTCGTCCTCGACCGCCCGAACCCGATCACCGGCGTGCAGGCCGAAGGCCCGGTGCTTCACCCGGAGCACTCCACGTTCGTCGGGCTGAAGCCGATCAGTCAGCAGCACGGCATGACGGTCGGCGAGCTGGCCCAGTACTTCAACGGCGAGTTCCTGCCGCCCGCGATCGGCAAGCAGGTCGACCTCACGGTCGTACCCATGCGGAACTGGTTCCGCGACATGTGGTTCGACGAGACCGGTCTCCCCTGGGTGCTGCCGTCGCCCAACATGCCCACCGTCGACACGGCGACCGTCTACCCCGGTACGGCGTTGTTCGAAGCCACCGCATTGTCGGAGGGGCGCGGCACCACCAGGCCGTTCGAGCTGATCGGCGCGCCGGGCATCGACCACCGCTGGGCGGAAGCGCTCAATGCCCGGGAGCTGCCAGGCGTGCGCTTCCGAGAGGCGTACTTCACGCCGACGATCTCCAAGCAGGCCAACAAGGTCTGCGGCGGCGTCCAGGTGTACGTCGAGGACCGCGACGCCTTCGACGCCATCAAGACAGGGCTCGCCATGATCGTGACGCAGCGTGAGGTGTTCCCCCAGTACCGCTGGCGCAGCCAGGACGTCACGTCGTTCTGGCTCGACAAGCTCACCGGAACCGACCGCGCCCGCCTCGTCATCGACGCCGGCGGGGACGTCGACGAGATCGTCGACGGCTGGCAGGACGATCTCGCCGAGTTCCGCAAGAAGCGCAAGCAGTACCTCATCTACCACCACATCCGCGGCGGCCGGCACTAGGACGGGGAAGACTCATGCGTCGTACGAGCTGGGGAGCAGCACTGGCGGGGGCGGTCGTCATCGGAGCACTCGGGATGCCGGCAGGAGCCGCCGACCCGCAGGGCCCGCAGACCGGACCGCCGACCGTGACCGGGGAGGACGTCAAGTTCTCCCCCGACCGCAAGCTCCGCGCGGGTGATCCGGAGGATGTGGGGCTCCTGCCGGAGCACATCGCCCGGATCATGCCTGATCTGGCGACCTACCTGGAGACCACGCCGGAGAACCCGAACTTCCCCATGTACGCCGGGGCGGTCGCGCTGGTGGCCAAGGACGGCGTCGTCGTCGAGCACGGCGCGGTGGGCGACGCGGTGCGGTACGCGAGGGCCGACGGCACCGAGCTGCCCGAGGACGAGCAGATCCCGGCGACCGAGGACACGCTCTTCGACCTCGCGTCGGTGACGAAGCTGTTCACGGTCGTGGTGATCCTCCAGCTGGTGGACCAGGGCGTTGTCGACCTCGACGCTCCCGCGGCGCAGTACATCCCGGAGTTCGCCCAGAACGGCAAGGAAGCAGTCACGATCCGGCAGCTGCTGACCCACACCTCGGGCCTGCGGAGCTGGGTCAACCTCTACTCGGCGTACCCGACTCCGGAGGCGCGCACCGCGGCCGTCTATGCGCAGACCCTCCTGACCCCGCCGGGCACGGCGTACGTGTATTCCGACCTTGGTCTGATCACCCTGGGCAAGCTCGCTGAACGCGTCACCGGCCAGACCCTCGACCAGCTCGTGGCTGATCGCATCACCGAGCCGCTGGGCATGACCGACACCATGTTCAACCCACCGGAGTCGCTGCTCCACCGTGTCGCGGCGACCGAGGACATGTCGTCGATCGGCCGTGGGATGGTGCACGGTGAGGTGCATGACGAGAATGCCTGGTCTCTGGGCGGCGTCGCGGGACATGCCGGCCTGTTCTCCACCGCGAGCGACCTGGCCGTCTTCAGCCAGATGCTGTTGAACGGCGGTGAGTACGGGAAGGAGAAGATCCTCTCCGAGGACATCATGCGGCAGGCCATCACCGACCAGAACGTCGGCATTCCGCCCGCGATCACGTCCCGCCGAGGACTCGGGTTCGAGCTGAACCAGCCCTTCTACATGGCGTCGCTCGACTCACCCGTGACGTTCGGGCACACTGGGTTCACCGGGACCTCGGTCGTCATCGACCCGCTGTCCAAGTCGATCGTCATCCTGCTCACCAACCGCGTCCATCCCAACCGCGCCTGGGGCTCGAACAACGGTGCCCGGCAGTCCATCGCCCGCAACGTCGGCCGTGCCATCCCGGTGAAGCCGGCCGTGGGTCGTACGGCGTGGTTCTCCGGGCGGCCGGATTCCACGACGCACACGTTGACCGCTCCGCTCACCCGTCCGGCACAGGACGGGTCGCGGCTGGCGTTCCGACTCTGGTACGACACGGAGGCTGACTACGACATCGGGCGACTCGAGGCCTCCACCGACGGCGGGGCGACGTGGCAGCTGGTGCCTCTCGATCTGAAGGCAGGCCACACCCGCTGGTCTACCGACGGCACGTTCTCCGGCTTCGAAGGACGCCAGTGGCTGAAGGCGGACGCAGCTCTGCCCACCGGCGCGACACACCTGCGCTGGAGCTACACCGGCCTCCGCGCCACTCCGTCTCGTGGGAGGGGTGTGTACGTGGACGGTGTGCTCGCCGCCGATCCGGTCGGCGTGTTGTTCAACGGTCAGCGGCCGGCTGACGCCACGCGCTTCGTGGCCGAGGGATGGGCGGAGTCGCGCAACTGACGCGGACGTCAGCCGCGTACGTCTCCGGCGGCGATCTGCCTGAACAGGTCCCACGGGATCTCGTGCACCAAGGCGTCCGCATGCCGATGGACCAGCTCCCACCGGTCGCCCGCACGTCGGAACACGAGCGTGACGCGCAGCGACCAGTCCTGGTCCTCGGACCCGCCGACAACCCCGTGCTGTCGCTCCACCGCGACCAGCACCGCCAGGTTGCCCGACACGTACGACTCGACGACGTCGAGACGCGCTTCTCCCGACTCGAAGAACCGGCTCGTCTCCTCGATCTCCTCGTCCGTCGGCGCGAAGCCCCGCTGGGTCTCGCCTCCGTACGGAGGCATCAGCGTGTAGTCAGCGGGATGGTCGCACCGCAGGGGCTCGTGCGCGGCCGACATTTGTCCTGCCAGTGGCGATTAAGGGAGTCGTGGGTGACGATGCGCTGATGGACGGGTACGACCTCATCGGGGTGCCGTTCGACGGCTACGGACGCCCTGGCAACCAGGCAGCGGCCTCGGAAGCTCTGAGAGCAGCCGGCCTGGGGAACGCATTCGGGACGCATCACGTCGTCGATCACGGGGACCTTGCGCTCCCTGCTCCGGACCCGAGCCGGGGAGCAGCGACGTCGTTGATCAACGAGACAGCCCTCGTCGCGATGGTCGAGCGCCTCGGGGAACCCGTACGCCGGGCGATCGACGAGGGCCGGTTCCCGCTCGTGCACGGCGGAGACTGCACGACACTGCTCGGCAGTGTCCCTGCGCTGCGAGACAGCCTCGGGCCGGTTGGTCTGCTCTTCGTGGACGGCCACGAGGACACCATGCCGCTCGACGTGTCCGAGGACGGCGAGGCGGCCAACACCGAGATCGGGATCCTTCTCGGTCTGACAGGTGGCCTCCTGACGGGTCCGCTGTCACGCTCGCGCGGGGTGCTCGTCCGAGACGATCTTGCTGTCCTGGGTCCTCGAGACGAAGCCTGGCGTCAGCGTTTCAACGTCGGCTCCCTGCGGGACCACGGCGTGTGGTTCAGGGACTGCAGGGAAACGTCCGCAGCTCCCGAAGAGAGCGCGCGCGACGCCGTACAGCATCTCCGTTCGACGGCGGCGCGATGGTGGCTTCACGTCGACCTCGACGTGCTCGATCCTGAGGAGTTCGGCGCACAAGGAGTGCCAGGTGCGCCCGGCGAGCCCGACGGCCTCAGCTGGGACGGTCTGACGAGACTGCTCACCGCGGCGGTCGGCGCGGGCGGTTGCGTCGGCTGGAGCCTGGCGATCTACGACCCGGAGCAAGATCCGTCCCGAACAGACGCCGCACGAATCGTGAAGCTTGTCAGCGAAGTCGCGTCGGTCATCTCTGGTCCGGCCGAGTGAACGCTACAGCGCGGAGAACCCTCGCCGACGACCCGCGTCAGCCCCGACTGCCCTCAGCTCGCGACGTGCGTGCACGGATGAGCCGCCAGAGCAGCAGCGCGACGACGGCGCCGAGGATCGAGAAGATCAGGCCGCTCGGCTGGAAGAAGCCTTCGTCCTCGTCCCAGCCGAACAGGAGATATCCGCCGAAGCCGCCGATGAACGAGCCGACGATCCCGAGCAGCATGGTCTGCCACCACGTCATCGGATCGGACCCCTTCACCAGCAGCCGCGCGAGGTAGCCCGCGACGATGCCGATGAAGATCAGGTAGACCACGGTCCAGAAGTTGAACATCGCGCCCCCTCGTACCTTTCCCTGGCCTTGCCGTGCTCAGCGTCAGCCCATCATCACACCGGCGGTGGCTACCTGCCGTGTTGCTGCGGCGCGCATGTCGAGAACGCGGTCGCGGCTGCGTCCCCTGGGCAAGACCACAGTCCAGCGTTGGAGGATGAAGGCATGGCACGCATCAAGCAGTTCGACCACGTAGGGATCACCGTCGACGACCTCGACACGGCCGTGGCGTTCTTCGTCGGTTTGGGTCTCGAGGTCGAGGGCCGCACGTTCATCGAAGGCGAGTTCCTCGACACCGTCTGCGGCATCCCGAACTCGCGGACAGAGGTGGTCATGCTGCGGCCGCCGGGCGGAGGAACCGCGCTCGAGCTGGGGAGATTCATCAGGCCGAACCACGTGCCCGGATCGCCCACCGCGATGGCGAACGAGCTGGGGCTGCGAAACGTCTGTTTCGAGATCACCGAGCTTCGCGCGACGGTCGACAGACTGGCCGCGGACGGGTACGGACTCGTCGGTGGGATCGGCCAGCACGAGAACAGCTGGCTCATGGCGTACGTCCGCGGACCCGAAGGGATCGTCGTCGCGCTCGCCGAACAGATCGGCTAGTGCTCGTGCTTGGTGACGAACGGTGACGTCATCGCCCGTACGAGGGCGCCGTACCCGAGTCCGAACGAAACCTCCTCGCCGACCGTGACGTCGTGGTCGCCGACATCGATGACGAGGTGGTCGCTGCTCGCCGCCAGCACCGCCATGCCCGGTGGTGCGACGAGTCCGTCCGGGTCGATGTCCTGTCGGCCGATCGCTGCGATCGCCTGTCGGACGAGCCCCGGGCGTCCGCGGTCGGGCTCGTGGCCGAAGGCGGTCTGACCACGATCACCCCAGGACTGCGCCGGCTTCGTCTTGACCTCGATCAGCTCGGCGACGAGCGTGAACGCATCCGTACGGAGGCCGTCGATCGGCTGCCGCTGCAGCGGCTCCGTACCGAGGAGGATCGACTCGCCCAGACGCAGGTCGTCGATGCGGCCAACGTCGCTGGTCGCCAACGCCCAGTCGAGGTTGGCGGAGTTGCCACCGGTCACGACGGTCAGTCGCTCGCCGACGGCTGCCTCGACCTTCTCGACCAGCTCTGACAGCTCGTCCATCTTGTTCTGGTCGGGTACGACGCCGCTTCGGCATGCCAGGTTGGTGCCGAGACCGACCAGCCGCAGGCCCGGCCGGCGCGTGACGGTGGCGGCGAGGTCGACCACCTCGTCGACGGGCACCCCTTCACGCAGGTCACCGAGCTCGACCATCAGGACGACGTCGTGGGTGGTGCGTTGTCTGACCGCAGCGGCCGAGAGCGCGTCAAGCACCACGCCCTCGGTGTTGAGGCTGAGGTCGGTGTCGCGGACGACGCGGTCGACCTGGCTCAGCATCGGGGACCGGATCAGCATGAACGCCGCGTGGACGTCACCGGCGCGCAGTCGCGCGACGTTCTCCATCCGCGACTCGCCGATGCCGCCGGCCCCTCCGCTCAGCATCGCCGCGGCGACGCTCGGCGAACCGAGCGAAGCCTTGGAGACGCCGGTGACCCGAATACCTCGTGGCGCGAGGCGCTCGACGAGCGTGCGCGTGTTGTGCGCGACCGCGCCGAGGTCGATGTCCAGCCGGGGTGCTGTCACCGGACGCTCGAGGCTGAGGTCGCCTCGAGCTCGGGGAACGACAGCAGCACCATGTCGACGAGCTGGTCGAGCGGGCGGGTCAGCGGATCGGTCGCCGGTACGCCGAGCTCGAGCTCGATCGCGTCGATCGCATCACCGATCTCGCGGTCGTCCATCTGCTCGTGGTTGACCGTGACGCCGATGACCCGGGTGTCGGCGAACGCCTCGATCAGCTCGACCTCGCTGGCGACCGAGGGCATCGGGACCATCGGGAAGTCGCCGAGGACGTCACGCTTCGGTGCGTGCTGGACGATGACGCCCGCGGGTCGGCTGCCGCGCAGGATGTGGGCAGAGGTCAGGTAGGCGGGGTGGCTGAGTGCGCCCTGACCCTCGACGACGATCACGTCGGGGTTCTCGCCCTCGAACGCGGCGACGACCTGGTTCTCGACCTCGCCCGAGCAGAACTGAGGGACCAGCGCGTCGAGCGCGACGCCGTACTTGCCGCCCTGGATCAGCGTCGTCTGGCCGGTGCCGACCATCACCGCGTGGATGCCGCGGGCGTTCAGTGCCTGGACCAGCAGGGTCGCCGTCGTGCGCTTGCCGATCGCCCCGTCGGTGCCGAGGACGGCGATGCGGGGACAGGTCACGTCGAAGATCCGCCCGGAGAAGAGGTGGAGGTCCTTCTTCTCCTTCGGGCGGCGGATGTCCGTGATCGTCACGCCGGCGACGAGGCTGGCGGCGACGAACTCGGCGTCGTCGTTCAAGAACTCGTGGAGCCCGTTGATGATGTGCATGCCGCGAGCGATGCCGTCGAGAAGGACCACGCGCTGGGCGGACGAGAGCAGCCCGTCGGCCGGAGCCACGCCGCAGATGAGGTAGTCGGGGACGTAGCCCGCGTGCGCGATGGCCTCGCTGAGGTCGGCGAGCACCGGGATGCCCGCGGGGGTGCCGTCGAGGAACGACCCGGCGTCCACGCCGGCCTGCATGCTGTCGATGACGCTGAGGATCTCGTACCGCTCCGAGTGACGTACGAGGCCGTTCGCCGTCTTGCCGTCCTGCTCACCGAACTGCCCCTCGCAGTACACGATGGCCGAGGTGCCGGTCGGCGGCGCGACGGGCGTTCCGGGCATCGTCTCGGGGTAGGAGTCGGCGGCGTCAGAGCAGGGAATGGTGGGGGACATGAGTCTCCTCGAGGTCATTCAGAGGAGGCGTCAGAAACGAAAGAGGCCGTGGAAGGCCGGACGGTCGACAAGAAGTCTTCCCTGATAGCCGGCAAGCTGCCCGCTGTGGCCAACGTAGCAGGGAGGTGCGCGCGGGGGGCGGTTCTGGTCGAGCTCGAGCCGCTCGCCATTCGAATGCCTCGACGCATTGCAGACCAGACGTTCTGACTGTCTGGAGCATCTCAACGGGTCCTTGACGAAGTGTTGCGGAAATGACGCGGCCTTCGAAATGTGCCATGCGCGTATCGGATATGGCGTGAGTTGATGCGCTCCGCGAGGGTGGCTTCTGCTGAGCCAGGGCAATCGGATGTACAGCATCAACTAGGAGGTTAGCAACGGCCCGTCTTCCGACAATTGTCATCCATTCAGTGGCCGCGCGCACGTGGGCGTGCTTTTGCGCCTACTCTCTCGGACGTCCGAAATCTTCAATAATTGCACCCAAACCCGGCTGGGAAGACCGCGTAGTAGCCCTCACGCCTCGTCACTCAAAGGCAGAAATCAGTCGAGGATCGCCTCCGATTGATGTAGACCCTAACAGCTCGGGCCGTCGCAGACCGATAATGGCGCCAATGGTTACGAACGCAGAGGCATTCTCTGGCAAATAACCTGCCGGGTCCGACTCCGCGTATCTGCGGATTACCGCCTGCGAATCGGGCGAAGCAAGGGCAGACATGAGATCATCAACGGTCAGTATTCCTGAAGCGCGAAGCAATTTCGATAGAAGAAACGCATCTTCTATCTCGAGCGCGAGTCCGTGTGGACCCAATGGCGCCGCATGGCGCCGAGCGGCCGCCATGACGCCGAGCAACTGGATGGTGGAGATTGGGTCGGAGAGCATTCGTCCGCTGGAGTAGTGCCGACACAGTTCAGAGATTTCGTCTACGATAGCCTTCTCGATGCCCGAGAACTCGCGATCGATTAGTTCGAGCGCGCCCGCCAGCGCATCGAATCTGCGTAACAGTTCGTTTGGAACGCCAGTGCCAATCTTGTACCTCAATGAGTGTTCGATCTCGGCCCATGCATGGGCGACGACGCTCCGAATTTGGACCTCTACGCGGGTCGACTCGAGAATACGGGAGGTTCGACCCAAGCCCGATTTCCTCGGCTTGAGCACGAGGTGGCTGCTGCGATATCCCACCTGGCCCATCCCAAGCTGCTTGGTCTTGTCGCCGGAGCGCGACTCATCAACTTCGAAGGCCGCGCGCAGACGATCGGCGACCTCGACCACGTTGTGCTCATACAGCGTGATGATCCGTACGCCCAAGATATCGTCCATTTGCTGACCAGGGCGGCCGTACTTCTTTCGACCTACCTTCTCGGCCGCGGATCCGGGGTCTTTGGCGCGGGCCTCAATGACCTGAACGGAGAAGGGACGACCAGATATCGACTCCTCGATCTGCTTCCTAACCTCTTTCGCGGCGTCTCGAAATACCGAATAATTCCGCCGATAATTCTCCAGCCAGGCGTCGGCCATAACTCCCATCGGTCAAACCTTGCCGAGGATGACGTTCTTTAGAATGTCGATCCGAGTCCGTCTAGGTTTGACGTTGTCAGTCTGGCGACTCTGGGCGATGATGTATCGTGTGTGCTCAGGCCTGCGGGCGTCTTCCGACGCATTGAGACCCAAGTTGAATGCGTCCAGCCGTTCGCGCATTAGGTCAGGTTTCGGGAGCGGTTCGTCCTCGGCGCGCAGTTCACTGAGTGCGCCAACTAAGGCATACAGGTTGACTGGCCTCTTGAGAAGTGGATACTGGCGCAGGTTGGGTATGGCGGTTCCGATTGCGTCAAGAATCGCCTTCAATTCCCCTTGCAGTGCCGGGCCTGCTTCGAAACTTTCGCGGAACGAGTTGTAATAGAGGTCGACTGACTCCTTCTTGTCCTGCGGGCCCTCGTTTAGCAGGATGAGTAGTTCGGCTACCAACTCATCAGCTCTCATGCGGTCCTTGGCCTGACGAGTCACTATTCCTTGATCGACCCAGAAAGGCCAGGATCCTATCGCCTCGACGAGGATCTTGAATGCACCTTCGTGCGAGGCGTGGCGAAGTTCCTGAGGATTGAGCGCTACAACGTATCTATTCATTCGTTGAAACATGTCACGAATCCGGCGGGGATCATACCCACTTAACTCTTGCACAACAAAATCGTACGAGAGAATGCGTTCGCGTTCGTCCGATGACAGAGTCTTCCACCGCTTCCGGTGCCACGGAGCGTCTTCAGGTGACTCTGTGAGTGAGAAGCGGTTCTCCATGAATAGAAAGACGGCGTTGAGACGCTGTTGTCCGTCAACAACAGCATATTCAACGCGGCTGGTTTGCGCACTGACGCTGCGTTGGAAATAGAGGACCGGAATGGGGATACCGGCAAGAATAGTATCGATCAGATACGCTTTCGCGGGGCGCGACCACACGGCGTTCCTTTGGAACTCGGGTGAGATGCTCAGTTGTCCCGCCTCGTACAGTTGGCGAAGTAGGCCCACATCTTTTGTCGTCGTCACGTACTTCCCGGCCACCTCAACGCCCTTCCCTAGCCACTACGGCCACGAATGTACCGCGCTGGGGTCTGAATGCCGAGCTTCTCGCGACGCGTTGCGCGATCGATGCGAGACCTGAACCGAAGGCAGGGCCTGCGGGGGATGAAGTCATACCTGCGTTGTCCCATGGATGCGGCGCTGCCGCCATCCGCGTCCTACGCCGAGCTTGATGCCCGCTGCGGTGCCCGCATTGCGCGCCTAGCCAAACGCCATCCGCCGTTCTCCTGCTCCGCGGGAGGGGCGGTCAGCGCACTCCCACGGCACCCGTCGTTGACCTCAGGATCGGCTCGATTCGTGTCGACCGCACCGTCAGAGTGCGGTACGAGGCTGACGACGCCATCCGGCAGAGTCGATGCCCGTAACCCGTCAGGGATAGCGATCGGATTTGGCGGGCGGTTGCCGTCGGTCCGCCTTGATGCGGATCGGAAACCGTCCGAGTGGTCCTTTGAGCGGATGACCGCGCCCCAACTATTGAGTGCCGCTGCGTCTTGCCCGCCCGGTATGGATCAATCCGCAACCTCAGCCCACGAGGCATGAGTTCTACCACGGGGCCACCGAGGAGCGGTATGGTGGTTGAACGTTTTCGCCCTGATGGAGCATTATGAGATTCAATTCCCTTTCAGTAAGGAACTTTCGAGCGATCCGCTCCTTCGAAGCGTCGAAGCTTGGGGACTTCGTCGTAATTGCTGGGCCAAATGGATGTGGCAAGTCCTGCGTCTTGGACGCGGCGCGGCTCCTCAAGTCGGCGTACGGTGGGTACAGTGCGAACGAAGTCATGCAGTGGTTCGGCGAGTTCCAAATCGACCTCCGGGACCGCTCCAACGTTAGGTCGCTATTTCGCGATCCCTCAAGAAGCATCGAGATCTCTGCTTCGATGTCGTTGGCTGCTGAGGAACGGCAGTATCTCGATGAGGAAGCCGAAGCATTGATCGAGCCGGTGGTGTGGCGTGGGTTGTTAGGCCCTCAATTCGATGAGTATCGGAATCACCAGACTGCGCTCGCAACGCTGTACCGGCAACACGGGGAACGTGCCAATCAGGAGATTGCGACCAAATCAGCTCTCCTTCGAGAAGGTCTGCAACAGACCGTGCACAATCTGTCACTATCGATCGCCCCGGATGGGAGGCTCGGCCCCGGACACTCGCTGGTGGCGGAGGTGCTGTTTCAGACGTATAGTCCTGAGAAGTTGGGGATCATTGATTTTCATGGCGCAAGTAGAAACTACGCTCGCGAGACTCTCGGGGGCGTGAACGTAAACCTCCATGATTCTTCGGACAGTCGCCGTGAGATGTCTCTCTATAACCTTCAGGGTAAGTATTCGAACATAAAGACTGAGTTGGCGGGCGCGTATATTAGGGACCTGATCGCTAGAGATGCCGGGACTGTACCAGAGGGTGATTCTGGCCTTGACTCTACGCTTCAAGAACTCTTTCGCACATTCTTCCCCGACAAAGAGTATCTGGGAGTACGACCTGAAAGCTCAGGAGGCCTACGATTCTCAGTACGCACCGTCGATGGCGCTAGTCACGATATCAATGACCTCAGCTCTGGCGAGAAGGAGGTTTTATACGGCTACCTTAGACTTCGCAGCACAACGCCTCGTCACTCGATGATTTTGATCGACGAGCCGGAATTGCATTTGAATCCGGCTCTGTTGCGCGGGTTTCCTGACTTCTATCATCGAAATATTGGTCGTGCTCGCGACAATCAGCTATGGCTGGTGACACATTCAGACACTCTGTTGCGGCAGGCCGTGGGGAACGCGAACTATAACCTCTTTCACATGACGCCAGCGACGGCCGTTGGCGATGTAGCCGAAAACCAAGCTGCCGAGATCTTGGCTGATGACCAGCTGGACACCGCAATCGTCTCTCTTGTCGGTGACCTTGCAATGTATCGTCCGAATGCCAAGGTGGCCATCTTTGAAGGCGGAGGGGGGAGTGACTTCGATGTCACTGTTGTGACTCGACTATTCCCAAAGTTCGCCCAACGTGTGAATTGTGTCAGCGGTGGTAGCAAACGGCGAGTACGCGATCTATACGGAGTGCTTGCGGAAACGGCGAAGGGCGCCGGGCTCGCGGACAAATTTTACGCGATTGTCGACCGGGACTCGGACCATGAGCGCAGCGGATTGGAGGAAGGGCACGCCCTCGAATGGGACGCCTATCACATCGAGAATTACTTTCTTTCTCCGACTTACCTTCGGCGCGCTCTGGTAACGCTGGGCTCCGCAGGGCATTTCGCGGATGACGCGGCAGTCGCCTCTGCTTTGGAAGATACCGCGCGCGAAGTTGTCGATACTCTCGTCATGGAAATCTTGCGGCAGGATCTAAACGCCGAGATTCGGCGCGCGATCAACCTTGGTGGACGTCCTGGCGACGTCGACCCCGTGACAGCGATTGAACCAGCGTTGGCTGGAACTTGGCAACGCTTGGCTGACATTCGGACGGCGTTGGACACCGAACAGCTCCGTGAAAGAATTGCGAACTACCGGGAGTCTCTCGAGGTCTCGTTTGAGAAGCAATCGTGGTCCGTCGATATGCCGGGCCGATCAATCCTGAAGAGGTTTGTCGACAGATACCTTGATGGCAAGGCGGAATACTCGGCGTTTATGGGGGTCGTTCTTGATAAGATGGCCGACGACAATTATCAACCTCCGGGCATGCTTCGAGTCATCGAACAGATACTGTCGCCAGATCTGACGGAGCATTCGGAGCCCAGGATTCATGGTTCCGAGCAGTTGGCACCGTGACCGTTTAGCCGGCGATCGTAATGGCGGCGGCGACGGCGGTGAGGACACGTTGCGCCGTACGGTCGCCTGCGCGGCGGCCGAGAGTGGCGCGGTCGCTGGGGTTGCGCCAGAAGTGGTGCACGACCGCCATCAACGGGTAGGTCTCCACGGGGCCGACGAGGTGCAACGTCGTGGGCTCGCCTTCGACCGGCACGGTGATCGCCAGGAGTTCTCGTCCGTCGACGAGCTCGGCACGGACGTCGACCACGTCACTCCATGGCAGCGAGCTCAGCGTGTCGCCGGTGAGGATCGCGACGGTGTCGGGGGTGAGCCGCGCAAGGACGACCTTCGGACGCGACGAGAACAGTGACGCGAGCACGCCACCCCCGAACACGATGGCCATCAGGACGCCGACGGAGAACGGGAGCCACACGGGAACTGTTCCGCGCCTGGACTGGATCGGCGCGGTCGGGCCTTCGTTGAAGAACGTCGGCCCTGCGTACTGCAGAACGAAGACCGTCAAGGTGCCGAACGCCAGCGCCGCGACGGCGTACAGGGCGACGTCTCGTACGCGGCGCGGGGCAGGCGTCTCAGCCAGCAGGGCGCCGTACTGTGTGCGCCAGGTGGCGGGCCGGGGTCGGGACACGGCGACAAGTATCGCCGACCGTCAGGTCGTCTCTGCGTGCTGCCGCCCGAGCGCGAAAGCGACCTTCTCGATGAGGTCGTACGGGATGGTGTCGCGGTACGGAAACCGCAGGCTGTCCTTGCCGGACCGGTAACGCGCGACCTGGGCTTCGAGGTCGGGCTCGAGCTCCGCGACGGGATAGATGCCGAGGTGCTTCTTCCAACCGGCAAGGTGTATCGCGTACCGGCCGCCCATGATGATCGCGGCCATGCCGTAGCGGACCTTCTCAGGTGCGCCGGGGAGACCGCCGCGGATCGCGTCGGCGGCGAGGGTGACCGGCTCGCGGATGTCGTCGGGGAGGCTCGCGATGTAGTCGTCGACGGCGGTCATGGGTGTAGTCAAGCAGCGAGTGGTCTCGATCGCTTTGCGCCTCGACCAGCGGATGGGGAGGACCGCGAGCAGCGGAAGGGAGCGCCTCGACCAGCGGAAGGGAGCGCCTCGACCAGCGTGAGTGCGGATCTTTGTGCTTGCTGGCGCTAAACGGGGTGCTCCATCCCGGTTTGTCCTGGAAGGCTTGGAGCATGATCGACACCGCTGCCGCCGTCGGCATCACCCTCGTCGCGCTCGGCATGGTGCTCACACCGGGGCCGAACATGATCTACCTCGTCTCGCGGAGCATCAGCCAAGGCCCCGCGGCCGGGCTCGTGTCGCTGCTCGGCACGATGGTCGGGTTCGCGGTCTACATGGTGATGGCGAACGTCGGCCTCGCGGCGGTGTTCGTCGTGGTGCCGTGGCTGTACGTCGCGCTCAAGATCGCCGGCGCCGCGTACCTCTTCTGGCTCGCCTACAAGACCCTGCGCCCAGGCGGCCTGTCCGCCTTCGAGGCGCGCAACCTGCCGCGTGACTCGCACCGAAGGCTGTTCACGATGGGGCTGACGACGAACCTGCTCAACCCCAAGGCCGCGATCATGTACGTCTCGCTGATCCCGCAGTTCGTCGACCTCTCGCGGGGCGACGTGGTGCTCCAGGGCTTCGTGCTCGGCAGCATCCAGATCACCGTGAGCGCGGTCGTCAACGCGACGCTGATCGTGGTCGCCGGTGCCATCGCCGCGTTCCTCGTACGCCGCCCCGCGTGGATGGCGTGGCAACGCCGGGTCAGCGGCAGCCTCCTCGGACTCGTCGGAGTCAAGCTTGCGGTGGACGCTCCGAAGCCGGCCTGACCTCGGCCTGCAGCGCCTCGACGATGTCGACGACGCGGCGCTCGCCGCGACGACGTCCGATCGCCTCGCGGTCCGCCGGCTGGCGCACGAAATGATCGACCACGGCCACCGCCGTACGTGCATCCACCAGGTCGACCGCCAGCAGCGTCGTCTCCGCGCCGTCGACCACCGCCCGTACGGCGACCCGCTCGCGCCCGTCGATCTCCTCGAGCGTCACACCGACCACGTCGTCCCACGGGACGGTGACCTCCACCGTCGGGCGGGTGGCGCGCCGACCGGACGGCAGTACGGACAGTCCATCCGCGCGGAGTCGCAGGATCGCCTGCACCTGTCGCGTCTTCCGGTGGTCGAGGACGAGCATCGTCACGGCGAGTGCGGTGATGCCGACTCCGCCGCCGAGCGTGATCCACGCCGACCGAGGTCCGTACCGGCCACCCGTCTGCGCGGACGCGCCGTCGGCGATCAGTGCCGTGCCGGCGGCGACGAGGTACAGCGCGCCGAGCACACCGATGACTCCGGCGATCACGAACAGCCCGACGCGCGGCCCGATCGGGCGCGGGGTCGGGGCTTCGACCAGGAGCGACCACTGGCGGTACACCCAGGGGGTACGGCGTCGCTTCGGCACCCGGCTCAGTATCCGGGATGCCCGACCAGCGATGCTTATCGCGTCGCTTCTGACACCCGTGGCGCATAACGTAGTACAGAAGTGCGGATCAGGAGGCGTTGGTGGACGACACGACTCGGGGCTCTGCGCACCCCGATGCGACTGACGCGGTGGACGCTCCGGCCGACGCGACGCCGGACAGTGCCGTGCCGGCCGACGTCATGCCTGCCGACGCCGCGCCCGAAGACAACCCGCTGACCTCGCGCCGGGGCCGTGCCGCGGCGATGGTCGCCTTCGCGGGCGGTTTCGCCCTGTGGATCACGTTCATCGGGCTGCCGACCGACGTCGTCCAGATCGTCGCCTGGCTCTGGGTGCTCACGATCGCCTGGAACATCGGCGCCGGCTGGCGCTCGCACCTGACGTTCCTCCGTGACTGGTGGGGGCCGGTCGCGTTCCTGCTCGTCTACCTCTACAGCCGCGGCCTCGCCGACGAGCTGTTCGCGATGCCGGTGCACTTCACCGAGCCGATCCGGTTCGACGAGTGGATCGGCGGCGGCACGACCCCGACGCGCCACCTCCAGGAGTGGCTGTGCGACCAGCCGTGCTCCGCGGGCGGGTCGGCGCCGCACTGGTACGACGCGATACTCACCACCGTCTACTTCACGCACTTCGTCGCCGGGCTCACGATCGCCGTGATCCTCTGGATGGTCAGCCGGCGCGAGTGGGTCATGTGGATGCGCCGCTACCTCGCGATCAGCTTCGGTGCGCTGGTGATCTACATCCTCTATCCGATGGCGCCGCCGTGGATGGCCTCGCAGGACGGCTACCTCAACGAGGAGGTCGTACGCCTCACCGGGCGCGGGTGGTCCACGTTCGGTCTCGGCGGGTTCCACCTCGCGCTGGCGAACGTCGGGAACCCCGTCGCGGCGATGCCGTCGCTGCACGCTGGACTCGCGGCGTTGATCGCGTTCTACGGGGTGCAGCGGCTCCGCTCGAGCTGGCGCTGGCTCCTGCTGCTGTATCCGCTGGTCATGTCGTTCGCACTCGTCTACTACGCCGAGCACTACGTGATCGACATCCTCGCCGGGTTCGCGCTCGCGGGTGCGGTGCTGCTCGGTTGCAACGCGTGGGAGCGATGGCGCGGCCAGGAGGCTCGCTCCGTACGCCGCCGGCGCCACACGCACACGCCGCACGCATCGCAGCCGCCGGCGCCCACGCAGGAGAAGTCGAGCACCTGACTAGTACGGCTAGGGGCGCCGCGCCTCCGCCAGCGCCCGCTCCTCCTCGGGCGTCAGCGTCTGCTCGCTGGCCCACGCCGCGACGCTCTTCGCGTACGTCCGCGTCTCGTTGCGCCCGTGGATCGACGTCAGCACCACGCCGGAGCCGCCGTCGTCGACCAGCGCGATGCTCCACGACAGCGCGCCACCGGAGTCGCCGAACGCGTCGTACCGGACCACCGCGAGATTCCGCAGGGCGTGCTGCTGCGCCTGCGCCAACGCGGCGACCTCGCGTCGCAGCGCGGCCGTGTCACGCGGGAGGTAGTCGACCGGCCGGTTGCGCGACCGTACGCCCCGCGCCGCCGCGAGGGTGACGCCGAACGCGCCGAGGGCCACCACGAGGGCGACGACCGAGATCACGAGAGTCACGCGGTCAGCCTAGGGTGAAGAGATGGATCACAGCGTCAACCCGCCGGACGTCGCGAGCGAGGTCGGTCGCCTGCGGACGGTCATGCTGCACCGCCCCGGCCCCGAGCTGAAGCGTCTCACCCCTCGCAACAACGACTCGCTGCTCTTCGACGGGCTGCCGTGGGTGGGGAAGGCGCAGGACGAGCACGACGTGTTCGCGAACGCGCTGTCCGACCACGGGGTGGAGGTGCTGTACCTCCGCGACCTGCTCGTCGAGACCCTCGAGCAGCCCGCCGCGCACGCGACCGCGGTCGCCGAGGTCACCGCCGACCTGCGGCTCGGAGACACCGTCGCCGAGTACCTTATCGGCGCCCTCACCACGTACGAACCCGAGCGCCTCGCCCACATCCTCACGGCCGGGCTCCGCAACGACGAGCTCGACGGCGTACGCAGCGTGGTGACCGCCCTGCTGCAGCCCGACGACTTCCTCATCGATCCGCTGCCCAACCTGCTCTTCACCCGCGACTCGTCGGCGTGGCTGCGCAGCGCGGTCGCCCTCACCAGCTTTGCGATGCCGGCCCGTGCGCGGGAGTCGCACCTGACGCAGATCGTCTACGAGCACCACCCGCGGTTCGCCCACGTGCCTCGCATCCACGGGCCGCAGCTCGAGCACCTCGAGGGCGGCGACATCCTCGTGCTCGGCGAGGGCGTCATCGCGGTCGGCGTCGGGGAGCGTACGACTCCGGCCGGGTTCGAGCGTCTCGCTCGGCAGTGCTTCGAGCACGGGCTCGCGTCGACCGTCCTCGCCGTCCCCATCGCCCAGGACCGCGCCACCATGCACCTCGACACCGTCGTCACGATGGTCGACGTGGACGCGGTCGTCATGTACCCGGCTGTCGCCGACACCCTTCGCGCGTACGCCGTCACGCCCGGCGGCGACACGGCCCTGCACGTCGACGAACCGATGCCGTTCCTCGAGGCCGCCGCGAAGGCGCTGCAGATCGACCGCATGCGCGTCATCGACACCGGCCTCGACGCCGTCACCGCCGAGCGCGAGCAGTGGGACGACGGCAACAACACGCTTGCGATCGCGCCGCGCCTCGCCGTCGCGTACGAGCGGAACGTCGAGACCAACGCCCGGTTGGAGTCCGCGGGGGTCGAGGTGATCCGGATCCCGGGGTCGGAGCTCGGTACGGGCCGTGGCGGGCCGCGCTGCATGTCGTGTCCGATCGCGCGAGACGCGGTGAGCTAACCGCTGGTCGAGGCCACCCCTCCCGCTGGTCGAGGCCACCCCTCCCGCTGGTCGGGGCCGCACCCTTCCGCTGGTCGAGGCGCGAAGCGATCGAGACCATGGTCTCGAGACGGGCTCGTTCCTCGCCCTCCTCGACCAGCGAAGTGTGGGCCCGCTGGTCGAGGCGCGAAGCGATCGAGACCAATCACCCGGAGCACAATCGGGGGGTCCGGGAATGAACTCTGACACCCTGTGGTTAGTTGCCATACGGAACTAGGTCGCGCCGCGGCCTCCACTCGCAAGGGGGCCATCGATGATCTCGTCCGCGCGACGGTCGAACTATCTCGTCACCCTCGCGGTGCTCAGCATCGGTGTGGCGTCGTTCGCGCTGGTCCAGTCGCTGACGATCCCGGTCCTCCCGCGGATCCAGGACGAGCTCAACACCGACCCGACGACGGTGACGTGGGTCGTGACCGCGTACCTCGTCTCCGCCTCCATCTTCACCCCCGTCGCCGGCCGCCTCGGTGACGCGATCGGCAAGGAGCGCGTCCTCGTCTTCGCGCTCGCCGCGCTCTCGATCGGCTGTGTCGTCGCTGCGCTCGCCCCGAGCATCGGCGTGATGATCTTTGCCCGCGTCATCCAGGGCATCGGCGGCGGCGTGATCCCGCTGTCGTTCGGCATCATCCGCGACGAGTTCCCCGAGCCGAAGATCGCCGGCGCCATCAGCTTCACCTCGGCTCTCCTCGGCGCGGGCGGCGGACTCGGCACGGTGGTCGCGGGACCGATGGTGAACACCTTCGGCTACGCCTGGCTCTTCTGGCTGCCGGCGATCGTCACCGGTCTCGCCGCGATCGCCGCCTGGCTGCTCGTGCCCGAGTCACCCGTACGCACCCCCGGGCGTATCCCTCTCCTCCCCACCCTGCTGTTCGCCGGATGGCTCACCGCACTGCTCATCGGCATCAGCGAAGGCTCCCGCGCAGGCTGGGGCTCCGTCCTCGTGGTCGGGCTCGTCGTCGCCGCGGTCGTCCTGTTCGTCGGCTGGGTGATGGTGGAGCAGCACGCCACCGTCCCGTTCATCGACCTGCGGATGATGCGCATGCCGGCGGTGTGGACCGCGAACCTCGTGGCATTCCTGGTCGGCGTCGGCATGTATGCGTCTTTCGCGTTCACGCCGCGGCTGTTGCAGACGGACGTGGACGTCGCCGGGTACGGCTTCGGAGCCACCGTCACGGAGGCGGGGCTGCTGATGCTCCCGGCGTCGGTGGGCACGTTCATCATGGGACTCGTCTCGGCGCGTCTCGCGCGCATCCGCGGCCCGAAGCCGGTCGTCGTGATCGGCTGTGTCGTCGCCGCGATCGGCCTGACGTCCACCGGGCTGGTCCACGAGCAGCCGTGGCAGACGGCTGTCGCGAGCGGCCTGTTCGGGCTCGGGCTCGGCGCGGTGTTCGCGAGCCTCGCAAGCCTTGTCGTCGCAGCGGTCCCGCCGGAGCAGACCGGCGTCGCGAGCGGCATGAACGCCAACATCCGTACGATCGGCGGCGCCGTCGGCTCGGCAGTGATGGCCACGATCGTCACGGGCCACCTCGGTCGCGGCGGCGAGCCACGCGAGTCTGCGTACGTCGCCGGGTTCCTCTTCCTCGGTGCGGCGATGCTCGTGGCAGCGCTGGTCGCCCTCCTCATCCCGGGCATGTCGGGACGCGAGATGGAGGACGCGCTCGAGGTCGAGCCCGAGCCAGAGCACGTCTTGGCGGACTGACCGCGGCCACCCCCTCCGTACCGTCCGCGATTTGTGCACTTGATCAAGGAGTTGCAGCCCCGATTCCTTGACCAGCTGCACAAATCGCGGACGGGGCGGACGGGGCGGAAGGGTCAGATGTTGGACCCGTCCGGGGGTGCGTCGGGGGTGGCGGGGTCGCCGGTGGGAGCTCCCGCGCCGGCGTCCGGGCAGTCGAGGTCAAGCGTGTACGCGGTCATCGAGAGCGACCCGTACGTGTAGCCGTCGACCAGCACCTCCGCCCCGCGCCCGGTCTCGTCGGCCATGCCCGCGAGGTAGAGCAGCGGCAGGAAGTGGTCGGGCGTCGGCACCGCGTGGCGGTAGTCGGCGTGCGCGTCCAGCGTCGGGATGTTCGTCGGGTCGTCAGCCATCAGCTGCTTGGCCGACTCGTCGAAGCGGTGCGCCCAGTCGTACCCCTCGTCCGCGAGCGACCAGTCCATGCCGCCGAGGTTGTGGACGACGTTGCCGCTGCCGAGGACGAGGACGCCGTCGGCCCGCAGCGCGTTGAGCTTCTGGCCGAGGTCCAGGTGGTAGTCGAGCGGCTTGTCGGCGTTGATGCTGAGCTGCACGACGGGGATGTCGGCGTCGGGGAAGACGTGCGTCAGGACGGACCAGGTGCCGTGGTCGATGCCCCACGAGTCCTTGTCCTCACCGCACCACGTCGGGTGCACGGCGTCGGAGACCTCCTCGTACAGCTCCGGCATCCCGGGTGCCGGGTACTCGACGTCGAACAGCTCCCTCGGGAACCCGTAGAAGTCGTGGATCGTCCGCGGGCTGCGCATCGCGGTGACGGCGGTGGCGTTGATGTACCAGTGGGCCGACACGACGAGGATCGCGCGCGGCCTCGGCAGCGACTCGCCGAGCGTGCGCCACGCCTCGGTGTAGCGGTTGCGCTCGAGGGCGTTCATCGGGTTGCCGTGACCGATGAACGCGGCGGGCATGAGGGAGGGCGTTGCGGCGTCGGCCATGCCTCCATCCTCCCGTACGGGTCGGAATACCGCGCAGGTAGTTGACGCTTCACCCATCATGAGCGGTGTGAAGAATGTCGGATTCCTGTCCTTCGGCCACTGGCAGGCCGTCCCCGGTTCCCAGGTCCGTACGGCGCAGGACGCGCTGCTGCAGAGCATCGAGCTCGCGGTCGAGGTCGAGAGGCTCGGGCTCGACGGCGCGTATGTGCGGGTGCACCACTTCGCGCGCCAGCTCGCGAGCCCGTTCCCGCTGCTCGCCGCCATCGCCGCTCGCACCTCGCGGATCGAGATCGGCACCGGTGTGATCGACATGCGCTACGAGAACCCGTTCGCGATGGCGGAGCAGGCGGCCGCCGCGGACCTGATCAGCGCGGGCCGGCTCCAGCTCGGCGTCAGCCGCGGATCACCGGAGAACGCCCAGCGCGGCTACGAGTCGTTCGGGTTCGTCCCGACGGAGGGCACCACCGACGCCGACATGGCGCGGACCCACAACGAGCTGTTCCTGGCAGCGATCGAGGGCGCCGGCGTGGCGCTGTCTGACCCGAAGATGACCGGCCAGCAGGTCCCGCTCGCGATCCAGCCGCAGTCGGACGGCCTGCGCGAGCGCATCTGGTGGGGTTCCGGGACGCGCGCGACCGGCGAGTGGGTCGCGAAGCAGCAGATGAACCTGATGTCGTCGACGCTGCTCACCGAGGACACCGGCGTCCCGTTCGACCAGCTGCAGGCCGAGCAGATCACGCGCTACCGCGAGACCTGGGCCGAGCAGGGCTGGGAGCGCGAGCCACGCGTCTCCGTCAGCCGCAGCATCGTCCCGCTCCTCGACGACACCGATCGCGCCTACTTCGGTGAGCGCTCCGACTCCGACCAGGTGGGCGTCATCGACGGGCTCGTGTCGCGGTTCGGGAAGTCGTACGTCGGTGAGCCGGCCGCGCTCGCCGAGGAGCTCGCCGCGGACGCCGCCGTACGGGATGCCGACACGTTGCTGATCACGGTGCCGAACATGCTCGGCGTCGCCTACAACGTCGAGCACCTTGCCGCGCTGACCGAGGAGGTCCTGCCGGCGATCGGGTGGGAGCCGCGTACGGCCTGAGCTGCCCTTGAGCGAAGCGTCGCGACCAGCGGACCTCACGCGCGGACGCGGTGCTCCTTGGGACTGATGCCGCGCTCACGCTTGAACGCCGTGCTCAGGGCGAACCCGCTCCCGTAGCCGACCTCGCGCGCCACCGTCTCGAGCGTCGCGTCCGGGTCGAGCAGGCGGTCGGCGGCGAGCGCGAGCCGCCAGCCGGTCAGGTACGTCATCGGCGGCTCGCCCACCAGCTCCGCGAAGCGCCGCGCGAGCCCGGCGCGCGAGACGCCCGCGCTCGTCGCGAGGTTCTCGACCGTCCAGGGGCGGGCCGGGTCCTCGTGCAGCATCCGCAGTGCGCTGCCGACGACCGGGTCGCCGTACGCCCGGTACCACGCGGGTTGCCCCGCGCCCGCGCTCCGCGCGAACCACGCCCGCAGCACCGACACGAGGACCAGGTCGAAGAGCCGGTCGAGCACGGCGTCCTGTCCCGGCCCGTCCTTGGCGATCTCGTCCGCGAGCAGCGCGACGACCGGGGACTCGAGCTCGTCGGCGTCGAGGCTGAGCATCGTCGGCAGCGCGGCCAGGAGTCGCCTGCTGACCTCGCCCCGCAGCTGGTAGCAGCCGATCAGCATGACGGTCGACCCGTCGGCGCTGTTGCCCCACGTACGCCGCCCGAGATCCATCCGCTCGGAGAGGTCCTCGCCGTCGGGGCTGGTGCACAACAGCCCGGGGTGGAGGACCACCTGCGGCTCGGTGCTCGCACCGTCCGCGAAGGTGAACGGCTCCGGTCCGCGCAGGATGGCGACGCCGCCCGGACCGAGCGTCACCGACTCGCCCGAGTCCGACGCGAGCCACGCCGACCCCTCCAGCATCGCGACGACACCCACCGGCGCGCGGTCCTGCACGCGCACGGCCCACGGCGGTTCCATCTGCACGCGCAGCAGGTAGGCGCCGCGGCCACGAGGACCGTCGAGCAGACGAGCCAGGGCGTCCATGGGTCGCATTCTAGACGCTCGCACATGTTTTTGAGCCCTGAAGCCATGGAGCATCCACGCGTGCTGCAGTCGACTGGAGTCATGGACACCACAGCTCACCACCCAGACCTGACCCTCGTCACGTGCGGCACCGGCAAGACCGGTCGCCGCGTCGCCTCCCGACTCACCGCCGCACGGCACGCCGTCCGTGTCGGCTCACGGTCGGCTCACCCACCGTTCGACTGGTCCGACCGGGCGACGTGGGAACCCGCGCTCGCCGACGTCGACGCGGTCTACCTCGCTTACCTGCCCGACATCGGCGCTCCGAGCGCGCCCGCCGACATCGGCGCCTTCGCCGACCTCGCGACGTCGATGGGCGTACGCCGAGCGGTCCTGCTGTCCGGTCGCGGCGAGCAGCAGGCGCAACGCTGCGAGGAGGTCGTACGGAGTCGTCCGTGGGACTGGACGATCGTGCGTTCGGCGGTCTTCAGCCAGGACTTCAGCGAGGCATTCCTCTACGAACCGGTGCTCAGCGGTGTCGTCGCGTTCCCCGCCGGCCGGGTCGCCGAACCGTTCGTCGATGCCGACGACGTCGCGGACGTGGCGGTCGCGGCGCTCACCGAGGCGGGGCACGCCGGCCAGACGTACGAGGTCACCGGTCCGCGATCGCTGACGTTCGCGGAGGCCGTAGCCGCGATCGGAGCTGCCACCCATCGGTCGCTCCGCTATGTCCCCGTCCCACCCGACGCGTACGCGGCGGCCCTCGTCGAGGAGGCCGGGTTGCCGTCAGAGGAGGCCGGCTTCCTGGCCGCGCTCTTCACGACCCTCTTCGACGGTCGCAACGCCGCGACGACCGACGGAGTGGAGCGCGCCCTGGGCCGGGCGCCGCGGGACTTCACCGACTACGTACGCCGTACGGCGCGCGAGGGCGTGTGGGATGTCGCTGCGCCGGTCGCCCCGCCGATCTCAGAACCGGCGACGCCATGACCACCCCGGGCCGGCCCGCCGACGGGCATCCGCGGCGGTGGGTCATCCTGCTCGTGCTGTGCGCGAGCCTGCTGCTGATCGCGCTCGACACCCTCGTCCTCAACCTCGCCCTCCCGATGATCCAGACCGATCTCGCAGCCACGAGCACCGAGCTGCAGTGGATCGTCGACGCGTACGCGGTCACGTTCGGGGCGCTGCTGCTCCCGGCCGGCAACCTCGCCGACCGCTACGGACGCAAGCGGATGCTGATCGTCGGGATGCTGGTCTTCCTGGCCTTCTCGATCGCGGCAGCGTACGCGAGCGACGCTGGCACCCTCATCGCCGCGCGGGGCGCGATGGGCGTAGGCGCGGCGCTGATCATGCCGTCGACCCTCGCCATCATCAAGCACACGTTCCCGCCCGGCGAGCAGGCCCGGGCGATCGGCATCTGGGCGGGGACGGCCGCTCTCGGCATCCCGCTCGGCCCGATCCTCGGAGGCGTGCTGCTCGAGCGGTTCTGGTGGGGATCGGTCTTCCTCGTCAACGTGCCGATCGTCGTCGTCGCTGTCGTGGCCGGGCTCTTCCTCGTCCCCGAGTCGAAGAGTCCCCGACCGACACCGTTCGACGCACCCGGCGCAGCGCTCGCGGCGGTGGGCTTCGGTGGCCTCGTGTTCGGGATCGTCGAGGCGTCCCGCCACGGGTGGACCGATCCGATCACCCTCGGATCGATCGCTGCAGCCGTCGCCGTGCTCGTCGCGTTCGTCGCCTGGGAACGCCGTACGACCCATCCGTTGCTGCCGCCCGAGCTGGTGCGCGAGAGGCAGTTCAGCGGGGCGGCCGTGGTCGTCGTCGCGGTCGCCTTCGGCTTGTACGGCACGCTGTTCGTACTGACCCAGCTCCTGCAGGTGGTCCAGGGCCGCGAGCCGGTCGACGCCGGGCTGCAGCTGCTCCCGATCGCCACCCTGGTCGTCGCGGCGCCGCTCGGTGCGAGGCTGGTGGAGCGAGTCGGGCTCCGCGCGACGGTGTCCGCCGGGCTCGTGGTGATCACGACCGCTCTGGTCGTCACGGCCGGTGCGACCGCCGCCTCGGGGCTGCCGGTCCTCGGCGGCGTCGCTCTCCTCGGCTTCGGCATGGGGCTCGCGATGCCTTCCGCCGCGAACGCGATGCTCGCCGTCGCACCCATCGGGAGGTCCGGCGCCGCGGCCGCCGTCACCGACACGGCGATGCAGATCGGCGGGTCGCTCGGGATCGCCGTCCTCGGCAGCATGCTCACGACGTCGTACCGCGGCGGTCTCCCCGAAGGCGTCACACCCGCTGCCCAGGACTCGGTCGGGGTGGCGCACACCGTCGCCGCCGACTTCGGCGCGACCCCTGCAGCAGGGCAGCTGGTGTCGGCAGCGAACACCGCGTTCGTCGGCGCTCTCGGCGACGCGCTGCTCGCTGGCGCTGTCGTCACGGGCCTCGGTGCGGTCGTCGCTTGGGTCGTGCTGCCGGCCAGAGCCCGGTCCTCGGCACCGCGCCGGGCCACGGTCGTACGGCAGTGAGCGACGTCTGCAACCACGAAGCGACGGTGAGAAGCTGCGCTCCGTGGTCGTCAACGTCGCTCAGTGGTCTCGATCGCTTCGCGCCTCGACCAGCGGGGGAAGAACGGCTCGACCAGCGGGGGAAACGGCTCGACCAGCGGGGGAAGAACGGCTCGACCAGCGGGGGAAGAACGGCTCGACCAGAGGGTGGGGCGACTCGAGCAGCGAGTGCTGCGCGCCTCGACCGGGCAACGGTAGATGAATATTCACGTTCCTGAGACACGGGATGGAAGCGCTTCATAGTCTCGCGTCATCCCTCCGGCCCAGTCTCGGGAGCAGTCTTGAACAACGTCGTTCGTTCGCCCCGCCCGCTTGCCCTCCTCGTCGCCTTCGTGCTCATCGCCAGCACGCTCGCACTCGCCCCCGGACTGGCCGACCCGGCCTCCGCAGCGCCGACCGCGACCAAGTGCGCCAAGTCCGGCCGCTGGCTCGCGCAGTACTACAAGGGCACCGCCTTCAAGGGCCGCCCCGTCGTCACCCGCTGCGAGAAGCGTGTCGCCGCCTCGTACCCGGCCAAGCGCAAGCCGTTCTCCGTGCGCTGGTCCACGACGCGCACGCTGAAGGGCTCGTACGAGGTTCGCGCCCGCGCCGTCGGCAAGGCCACCTTGCGGATCGACGGCCGCACGGTTGCCACGACGACGAACGGCCGGTACGCCGCCGGCGTGCGCAAGCTCCGCAAGGGCAAGCACACGATCGAGGTTCGCTACGTCAAGAGGTCCGGCGCCGGTTCCGTCGCTGCCGAGTACGTGAAGGCTCCCGACCGCAAGGCGCCCGCCACGCCGACCTCCGTACGACCGGTGGCCGGCGATCGTGCCGTGGCCCTGACCTGGAGGGCTTCCTCGTCCCTCGACCTACGGGGCTACCGGGTCTACCGCAACGGCCGCCTGATCCGCGAGGTCAGCACGCCGCGCTTCACCGACACCCGACTGACCAACGGCACGGCCTACACGTATGCGATCAGCGCGGTCGACCACCGCGGCAACGCCTCGCGCCTCAGCGGTGCGGTGCGCGCCATCCCCCGCGACCGGGTCGCCCCCAGGACCCCCGCCGGGTTCGTCGCCGACGCCGGTGACGGCAAGGTCACGCTGACGTGGAAGAAGAACGCCGAGTCTGACCTCGCCGGCTACGTGCTGCGCCGCACCGGCGGCGGCACCGCAAAGAGCTGGAGCCTCGCCAAGACCACGACGACATCGACCGACTCGAGCGCGGTCAACGGCACGACGTACGTGTACTCCCTCGTGGCCCGCGACACGTCGGGCAACTCCTCGTCGCCGGCGCTGCAGGGCGCGACGCCGATCGACAAGAGCGCGCCGGCCACGCCGACGGGTCTGACAGCCTTCGGTGGCGACGGCGAGGTCGCACTGAGCTGGACGAAGAACACCGAGCCCGACCTCGACGGCTACGTCATCACCCGGACGCGCGCGGACGGCACGGGCGTGGTGGTGGAGATCGAGGCCGGCGTGGACGCCACCACGCTCACCGACACGAGCGCGGAGAATGACGTCGCCTACCTCTACACGATCCGTGCGGTCGACGGACGCGGCAACGCCTCGGCTGACTCCATGCCCGTCCCGGCGACACCGAAGGCCGACGTCCCGGACGACACGACCCCACCCGCAGCTCCGAAGGGTCTTGCCGCCGAGGCCGGCGACGGCGAGGTCGCGCTGAGCTGGGACGCGAACGGTGAGCCCGATCTCGACGGCTACACGGTCTACCGCAAGAGCGGCGCCGGGAGCTACATCGCGATCGGCGAGGTCGCCGGCGGCACCGCCGCGTACACCGACGAGGACGCCGAGAACGACACGCTCTACACGTACGCGGTCGCCGCGTTCGACGAGAGCGGCAACACCTCGGAGTTCAGCAACGAGGCCACGGCCACACCCACCGACACCTCCCCGCCGGCCACGCCGGCGACCCCCACGGCGGTCGCCGGTGACGAGCAGGTCGCCCTGACGTGGACCGCGAACACCGAGAGCGATCTCGGCGGCTACCGCGTGTACCGCTCCGAGACGGCAAATGTGCCGACGACCGGTGACGGCATCGCGGGTGTGGTCCCGACGGCGAGTTTCGCCGACGAGTCGGTCACGAACGGCACGACGTACTACTACGTCGTCGTCGCGGTGGACACCCACGGCAACCGGTCGGCGGCTTCGGGCAGCGCCTCGGCCACGCCGGTCGACACCACGCCGCCGGCCGCGCCGACGGGACTCACCGCCGCGGCGACCGAGCGCCAGATCGCGCTCGACTGGGCTGACAGCACGGCGCCCGACCTCGACCACTACGCGGTCTACCGCTCCGGCGGCGCCGCGGGTCTCGCCGCCGAGGACACGCCGATCGCTGAGGTGGACGACTCCGAGTACGTCGACACGACCGTCGAGCCCGGCACGGCGTACGCGTACTGGGTGGTCGCCGTCGACGCTGCCGGCAACCCGTCTGCTGCGTCCGAGACGGTCGACGTCACGAGCGTCGAGCCCGCGCCCGAGCCGGTCCACCAGAAGTTCGTGTTCCAGTCCGCGTCCGGCCCGGGAGTCTCGGGCTACACGAAGCAGACCGGCACCGCCTGGAGCGACGCGGCAGGCAACGGCTTCGTCCGCCAGGACAGCCTGAGTGCTGCCACGCACGTGCCGCTCGACATGACGACCAACACGCGTTTCCGCACGCGGCCGTCGCCCGTCACTGCGCTGCAGAACAGCCTCGTCCACCTGCAGTACGCCGACGCCACCCCGCCCCTCACCGCTGGACAGAACACCGTGCCGGGCGCCTTCGAGATCGCCGTCCCCGACGGCTGGTACGCCGTGAAGGTCTCGGTCGGCGACCAGGGCGGGGCCAACGGCTGGGACAGCACCCACGTCGTGAACGTCGAGGGTGAGAAGGCGATCGACGCCTTCAAGAGCTCGGCGGCGAAGGAGTACGAGACGGGTACGGCGACCGTCGAGGTCATCGACGGACGGCTCACCGTCGACGCGCTCGGCGGCACCAACACCAAGATCAACTACGTCGAGGTCGACAGCACCGACGAGCCCGAGCCGCCGGTCGACGTGGACGAGAAGTACGTCTTCACCACGGCTGCGGACAACGCGGTCCCGACCGGCTGGACCAAGAACGACGGGTCCGCGTGGACGAGCGGGTCGGGCATCGGCTGGGTGACCCAGGCGAGCCTTGCGACGGCGACGCACGAGCCGGTCGACCTCACGAAGAACACCCGCGCCCGGGCCCGTACGGCTCCCGTCACGGCACTCCAGAACCGGCTTATCCACATGCAGTACGGGGACGTGCCCAACGGGACGGACGCCAACGGCAACAAGACTGCGGGCGCCTTCGAGCGGGCGGTGCCGGACGGCTGGTACTCGGTCACCGTCAGCGTCGGCGACCAGATGGGCGCCACCGCGTACGACAGCCTGCACACGATCCGCGCCGAGGGCGTCACGATCGTCGGCGGCTTCCAGGCGACCGCGGCCAAGGAGTACGAGGTCGCGACCGGTGTGGTCCACGTGACCGACGGTCGCCTCACCATCGATGCCATCGGCGGCACGAACACCAAGATGAACCACCTGTCGATCGTCACCACCGAAGCGCCGAGCGAGCCCGACGTGCACCGTGCGGTCCGCTTCGCCGACGAGGCCAGCGCCCCGCCGGCCGGCTACCTCAAGGACTTCGGTGAGGCGTACGGTCTGCGGACCGGGGCCGGCCAGGGCACCGGGCTCGCGTACGGGTGGCTGCGCCTCGGCACGGTCGACCCGCTGAGCATCGTCGGCAACGGACGCAACCGCCTCGACGGCAGCGCGGGCTCGGCACCCGCCGGGACACCCCTGCTGCGAGCCGGCACGATCCACATGCAGCTGCCGGACAACGCGAGCCAGGGCGTGAAGATCCCGGCCTACTGGGAGATGGCGGTGCCCAGCGGGTCGTACCGTGTCGAGGTCTCCGTCGGCGACGCCGGTACCGCGATCGACTCCGTGCACTGGCTGAACCTCGAGGACCAGAACGCGATCGCCGGGTACGTCCCGACGGGCGCTGCAGGATCTGCGACGAAGCACGCGACTGCGACCCGTACGGTCAACGTCACCGACGGCCGGCTCACCATCACCCCGACGGGCGGCACGAACACCAAGATCAACTGGGTGACGCTCGACAGCGTCGCTGGTGCGTCGCTGCGGCCGTCGGTGCGCAAGTCGACACCGGCCAACCTCGCCACCGGCGTCTCGCCGACCGGCAGCGTCGTCAGCGACCTGAACCTCGTCGGCGGCGGTGTCGCACCGGCGTCGCTGCACGGCGGCACCGTTCGTCTGGTGAAGGTCTCCGACGGCAGCGCGGTCGACGGCAGCGCTCTGACGAGTGGCGGCGCGGACACGATCAACTTCTCGCCCACCGCGTCGCTCGCCGACAGCACGGCGTACCGGCTCGAGATCACCGACGGCGTGAAGGACGTCGACGGTCGCGCGTTCCTCCCGTACTCGATGGTCTTCACCACCGGCACGGGCACGACGCCTGCTGGTCCGATCGCGTTCGCCAAGAGCGACTCCGGTGCACCGGCCGGCGGGATGTACACGTCGGTCGTCAAGGGACCGGACGGCAAGATGTACGCCGGCTCCATCACCGGTGAGATCTATCGCTTCGACATCCAGGCCGACGGCACGCTCGCCAACCGGCAGACGATCAACAGCGTCAAGAACTACTCGAACGGCGCAGCCAGCGGCGACACCTACAACAAGGGCACGCGCACGGTCATCGGCCTCGCGTTCGACCCGGCGTCGACCGCGAACAACCTGATCCTGTGGATCAGCGACAACGCGCCGTACCTGGGGACGAGCAACGTGCCCGACTCGAGCGGGCGCATCGCGAAGCTGACCGGCGCGAACCTGGAGAACTACCAGGCGATCGTCTCCGGCCTCCCGCGTTCGGTGAAGGACCACGAGGCCAACTCGGTCGCGTTCGGGCCCGACGGCGCGCTGTACCTCAACGTCGGTGCGAACAACGCGATGGGTGCCCCCGACGGAGCGTGGGCCAACCGCGAGGAGCGGCTGCTCTCCGCGGCGGTCCTGCGGCTCGACCCGGCCAAGCTGCCGACCGCCGCGCAGCTTCCGGTGAACGTGCGGACCGGCGACGCCGGCCCGTACAACCCGTTCGCGACCGACGCCCCGCTGGCGCCGTACGCGACGGGCGTCCGCAACGCGTACGACCTGGTGTGGCACAGCAACGGACACCTCTACGTGCCGACGAACGGGTCCGCTGCGGGCGGCAACGTCCCCGCCGTCCCGGACACGCTGCCCGCGGTCTGCGCGAACCGTCCCGACGGCGGCTACACGGGCCCGAAGGTCGCGGCGCAGACCAGCAACCCCGAGGAGACGGACTACGTCTTCGACATCAAGAAGGGGAAGTACTACGGGCACCCGAACCCGTCGCGCTGCGAGTACATCCTCAACAACGGCAACCCGACCGCCGCGAAGGACCCGTTCGAGAACTCGAAGTACCCGGTGGGGACGCAGTCCGACCCCAACTACGCGCTCTCCGACGTGTACGACGCAGGGCTGCACGCCAGCGCGAACGGCGTCATCGAGTACAAGAGCAGCGCGTTCGGCGGTGCGCTCAAGGGCAAGCTGCTCTACGTCCGCTACAGCAGCGGCCGCGACATCGTCTCCTTCGACGTCGGCGCCGACGGCAAGCTGTCGAACCGCAAAGAGGCGCTGAGCGGCACGACCAACCTGCAGCAGCCGCTCGACCTCACCGAGGACGCGGCGACGGGCAACATCTACGTCACGCAGATGACCGACAACCCGGCGACGACGTCCATCGCGCTGCTCAAGCCGCAGGGCGGCAACGGCGGTCCGGGAGCGGAGGTCTCGCCGCGGGTCGTCCTCAGCGGGCCGGTCAACGTCACGTCGCCCGCCGCGACGGCGAAGGTGACCAACACCGGGTCGCAGACACTGACGATCCCCGCCGGCGGCCTCGCGCTCACCGGCTCCGACGCGACGGCGTTCATGGTCACCACGCCCAACACCGCGCCCATCACGGTCGCGCCGGGCGGGTCGACGACGATCGCCGTCACGTTCCGTCCCACGTCGGTCGGCGTGAAGTCGGCCTCGCTTCAGATCACGACCGACGCCGGCGCGCGGACCGTCGTGCTCCGCGGCCTGGCAGCGGCCGGGCTCGGCGGATCCAACGAACCGTCGCTGCAACGCATCATGGACACGCTGCAGATCCCGATCAACGTCGGCGACACCGATCCGAGCAACGCGTCGATGCCGTCGACGCAGGGCCTGATCGGTGACGAGATCGCGGCGCAGCGCTTCCAGAAGGCCGCGTTCGACTCGCCGATCAGCATCACCCCGCTGGCGGCGTACGGACCGCAGAACAACGATCCGGCTGTGCACGTCGGCTGGTACGACGCCGGGCAGCCGGCGAGCCTCCACGCGCAGTTCTCGATCAAGGCGTCCGAGGCGCAGGGGCTGATGCTCAACCCGACCGGATCGACGACCAACATCGACCCGGGCGAGGAGAACGTCTTCGGGTTCTACTCCGAGTGGCCGTACTTCAGCGGACGCAAGGCCTACACCGAGGACGCCCTCAACACGTGGGACGCAGCACTCCCGCACCACCTCCGCGTCTATCCGTACAAGAACGCCGACGGGTCCGTCGAGCCGAACGCGTACGTGGTCGCGACCGAGGAGGTGCCGGGCTCGCCGTTCGACAGCCAGGACATCGTGCTGCTGGTCCGCAACGTCAAGCCGTACGTCCCCGCCGAGGCGGAGGGCGCGGTGCTCAGGGCCGTGAACGCCGACCCGGTGCCGTTCGAGGACCAGATCGCGTTCAACCGGATCCAGGCCCCCTTCGACGGGAGCCAGAAGGTCGCCGACACCGGCACCGTACGGATCAGCAACCCGGGGACCGCGCCGCTGCAGGTGACCGGGCTCCCCGTCACAGGCCAGTTCGAGCTGGTGAACGCGCCGTCGCTGCCGTTGACGGTCGCACCCGGTGCGACGCGAGACCTGACCGTGAAGTTCGTCGCGCAGTCGACCAAGGTCCACACCGGCACGCTCACCGTGCAGTCCAACGCCGAGACCAATCCCGTGCAGGTGATCCAGCTCGGTGGCCTCTGGCAGTCGCAGAGCGAGGGTGGTCAGGAGCCGAACCTGTCGCAGATCGCGAAGGCGTTCGGCATCGGCAGCAACATCCCGAACGGGTTCTCCAGCAAGGGTGAGTTCGCGCCCATCGGCGACGAGGTCCTCTCCCCGTACTGGTCGCGCATCGACACCACCAAGCCGGTGGCCGTACGGCAGCTCGCCGGGTTCCACACCTACCCGAACGGCGCCTCGCTGCGGTGGCAGAACAAGACTGGTTCCCTGGGGAATCTGTTCGGGATGGGCGGGCAGTACGCGCAGTCGCTGCTGCCTCGCAACTCGAACAACGTCGGTGCCGCACCGGCTGCGGGCTCGTTCACTCCGGGGACTTCCTTCGGCTTCGCCGTCGACGGCGAGCACGGTGATCGCACCAAGAACAACGAACAGGTCGACATCGAGAACGGGTGCGTCGCCCCCTGCGGCCAGCACGTTCGCCTGTGGCCGGTCAAGGACCGTACAGGGGCCCTGGTCCCAGGCACGTACGTGCTCTCGATGGACTACGCGGGGATCAATTACGACTACCAGGACAACGTCTACCTCGTCAGCAACATCCGGCCCGAGGTCATCACCGCGCCGCAGGTGGTCGCGACCCCCGGCAACAACAAGGTGACGCTCTCGTGGGGACGCAACCCGTACGACGTGGGTGTCGGCTACCGGGTGTGGCGCGGGACGACCGCCAACTTCACCGTCAACGACGCTTCGCTGATCAGCGGGCCGACCTCGACCGCTCCGATCTCGGCGACGACGTTCACCGACAACGCTGCGGTGAACGGGACGACGTACTACTACGTGGTGCGCGCCGTCTACCAGGGCCTCGGCAACTCCGAAAACGGCACCGCCTCGGCGACCCCGACAGCGGCTGCGCAGACGGTCGACGTCAAGGTCGACTTCGGCAACGAGGCCGCGACGCTCCCGTCGGGCTACCTGAAGGACTTCGGTCAGGCCTTCGGTGCTCGCACGCGTCCTGACCAGGGCACCGGGCTGACGTACGGCTGGCTCGGTGAGAGCACGTTGCAAGCGCTCGACCTCTCCGTCGGCGGCACGACGGGCCCCGGGAACGGGCGTTGGCGCAAGTCGGTGCAGCCTGACCTCCGGCTCGACACGTTCATGCACATGCAGGCCGACGACGTGCCGAACTTCAACGGGACCCCGTTGCCGGGACGCTGGGAGCTCGCGGTGCCGAACGGCACGTACGCCGTCACCGTGGCCGTTGGCGATCCCAACGTGGGCTCCGACCCGGAGATCCACACGCTCAACGTCGAGGGGAGGAAGGCGATCGACGCGTTCGCACCGACCGGCGCGGCGGGCAGCGCGACGCGGCACAGGACGGCGACCGTCCAGGTCACGGTGAACGACGGTCGGCTGACGGTGGACGCACTCGGGGGCACGAACACGAAGATCGACTACGTGGACGTCGCCAGCGTCGGCTGATCGGTCTCGATCGCTTCGCGCCTCGACCAGCGGGGTTGGGGCGCCTCGACCATCGCAACTCTGGGCAGCACGACGCCCCACCACCTGCGTGAGGGGCGGGGCGTCGCGCGGGGGTCGTTGGTGGCTACGCCTCCAGGCGCGCCTTCAGTCCGTCGAGCTCGGTCCAGAGAACGGCCGGCAGCTTGTCGCCGAACTTCTCGAACCACTCGTTGATCTGCGGGATCTCGGCCTTCCACTCGTCGACGTCGACGGCGAGGGCCTTCTCGAGCTGCTCGTCGGTCACGTCGAGGCCGTCGGTGTCGAGTGCCCCCGGCGCCGGCACGAGGCCGATCGGGGTCTCGACGGCGTCGACCTTGCCCTCGATGCGCTCGACGACGTACTTGAGCACACGGCTGTTCTCGCCGAAGCCCGGCCAGAGGAAGCCGCCGTCCTCGTCACGTCGGAACCAGTTGACGTAGAAGACCTTCGGGAACTTCGACTCGTCGTTGTTCTTGGCCATCGAGATCCAGTGGCTGAAGTAGTCACCGGCGTCGTAGCCGATGAACGGCAGCATCGCCATCGGGTCGCGGCGGACGACGCCGACCGCGCCGGTGGCGGCAGCCGTGGTCTCCGACGAGAGCGTGGCGCCCATGAAGGTGCCGTGGGTCCAGTCGCGGGCCTCGGTCACCAGCGGGATCGTCGTCTTGCGCCGACCGCCGAAGAGGATCGCGTCGATCGGGACGCCGTTGGGGTCGTCGTACTCCGGCGCGAGGATCGGGCACTGGCGGATCGGGGTGCAGAAGCGGCTGTTCGGGTGCGACGAGAGCTCGTCGGACGCGGGCGTCCAGTCGCGGCCCTTCCAGTCGGTCAGGTGCGCGGGGGCGTCCTCGGTCATGCCCTCCCACCAGATGTCGCCGTCGTCGGTGAGAGCGACGTTGGTGAACACCGAGTTGCCCTGGGCGATGGTGCGCATCGCGTTGGCGTTGGTGTCCCAGCCGGTGCCCGGCGCGACACCGAACAGACCGAACTCGGGGTTGACGGCGTACAGGCGGCCGTCGGCTCCGACGCGCATCCAGGCGATGTCGTCGCCGAGGGTCTCGACCTTCCAGCCCTCGATCGTGGGCTCGACCATCGCGAGGTTTGTCTTGCCGCAGGCGCTCGGGAACGCGGCGGCGACGTACTTGACGTCACCCTCCGGCGAGGTGAGCTTGAGGATGAGCATGTGCTCGGCGAGCCAGCCCTCGTCGCGGCCCATCACCGAGGCGATGCGGAGCGAGTAGCACTTCTTGCCGAGGAGGGCGTTGCCGCCGTAGCCGGAGCCGAACGACCAGATCATGCGCTCCTCGGGGAACTGCACGATGTACTTGGTGTCGCTGCAGGGCCACGGGACGTCGGCCTGGCCCGGCTCGAGCGGGGCGCCGACGGAGTGGAGCGCGGGGACGAAGGACGCGTCGGTGGCCTCGATCTTGTCGAGGACCTCGCGGCCGACGCGTGCCATCACGCTCATGGACGCCACCACGTAGGCGGAGTCGGTGATCTCCACGCCGAACATCGGGTGGGCGGAGTCGAGGTGACCCATCACGAACGGGATCACGTACATGGTGCGGCCGCGCATCGAGCCGTCGTACAGCTCGATCATGAGCTTCTTCATCTCCGACGGCGCCATCCAGTTGTTGGTGGGACCGGCGTCGGCCTCGTCGACGCTGCAGATGAAGGTGCGGTCCTCGACGCGCGCGACGTCGGTCGGGTCGGAGGCGCACCAGAAGGAGTTCGGCTTCTTGGTCTCGTCGAGTCGGACGAAGGTGCCGGCCTCGACGAGGTCGTCGGTGAGGCGGGTCCACTCGTCGGGGGTGCCCTCGATCCAGGTGATCGAGTCGGGCTTGGTCAGCGCGGCGACCTCGTCGACCCAGGCCTGGAGCTCGGCGTGTGTCGAGCGGTAGGAGGTCGTCACTGAGTCGTACGTGGTGGTGTCTGCGGCCATGGTGTGTGTAGTCCTTCTCGCATCGCGATTCAAGCGTGTTGATCGCACTGCCTGATCCATCCTGTGGACGGGCAGCTGATGTGGATAGGTGGTCGCGGCCCGCGCGATCTCAGCCGGGAACCGGTCCGAACCACGCGGGTCGTGTGGTCAATGTATGCCCCGTGTCGCCACATCCATGAGTTCGGGTCCAGGGAAGTGAACTAAGTCACAAAGGGCCTCTGACCTGCGGTTTTATGTTGATTGAACCCACAAATGCGTGGACGCTCGTGTCGCCCCAGGTCACGGCGTCCCGGCGGCACCTTTCGCCGCGCGTGCTGAATATTGGAAGTTCGTGAGACACCGGTCATGCCCGGCGCTTACGGTTCCCGTACGACGTCCAGCCAGCCCCAGCTCGGGAGAGACCAGGTGATCCACGTCCTCAGGCGTGCACGCACGCTCGGCGCCATCGTCGGTGCCACCCTGGTCGCGAGCCTGCTCGTGCTGGTGCCGGGTGCCTCCGACCCGGCCTCTGCGGCGTCCGCGGCGCCGACCGCGGCGTCGTGCGCGAAGTCCGGACGCTGGCTCGCCCAGTACTACAAGGGCACCTCTTTCACGGGCAAGCCCGTCAGGAAGCGGTGCGAGAAGCGCATCGCCGCCTCGTACCCCGCCAGCCGCCAGCCCTTCGCCGTGCGGTGGAGCAGGACCCGCACCATGAAGGGCTCGTACGAGCTGCGTGCTCGCGCCACCGGCACGGCCACGTTGCGCATCGACCGGCGGAAGGTCGCGACCGCGTCGCAGGGTCGGTACGCCGCCGCGGTGCGCACGCTGCGCAAGCGCAAGCACACCGTCGAGGTCCGCTACGTCAAGGGTGTCGGCGCCGGTTCCGTCCACGCCCAGCTCGTCAAGGCTCCCGACCGTACGCCGCCGGCGAGGCCGGGCGGCCTGCGTGCGGTCGCCGGTGACCGGGCCGTCGCCCTCGCGTGGAAGGCCCCGAGGGCGATCGACGTGCGCGGCTACCGCGTGTACCGCGACGGGCGACTGGTCCAGCAGGTCGCGACCCGGGCCGTCACCGACATCGGGCTGACGAACGGCGTCGCCATGGCGTACGCCGTCGTGGCCGTCGACCACCGCGGCAACGCGTCGCGGGCCGCGCGTGTCAGCGTGACGCCCAAGGACCAGGTCGCACCCCAGACCCCGACCGACCTCGTCGCCACCGCCGGTGACGGCACGGTCGCGCTCCGCTGGGACCAGGGTGCCGCGAGCGACCTCTCGTCCTACGTCCTCCGCCGCTCGGGTGGTGGAGCCGACAAGACGTGGACGCTCCCGACCTCGGCGACGAGCGTGGTCGACGCACCTGTCGTCAACGGCACGGTGTACGCGTACTCGCTCGTCGCCCGCGACACCTCCGGCAACACGTCGGCGCCTGCGCTTGCCGGAGCGGTGCCGGCAGACGCCGCCGCGCCATCGACACCTGCGGGCTTCGAGGCCATCGGCAAGGACGCCTGCGTCGAGCTGAGCTGGACCGCCAACACCGAGAGCGACCTCGCCGGCTACGTCATCACCCGCATGCGCTCCGACGGGATCGGCGCGCCCGCAGAGTTCGCCCTCGGAGCGGGCGCCACGCGGTTCTCCGACACCAGCGCCAAGAACGGCGTCGCCTACGCCTACACGATCGTCGCGCGCGACACCTCGGGCAACCGCTCGGGCGGGTCGACGGCCCCGGCGACTGCACGCGACATGGTCCCGCCGGCGGTGCCGCAGGGGCTCGCGTCGGCTGTCGACGACGGCGCGGTCGTGCTGCGCTGGACGGCTCCCACGGACGACACCGCCTCGTACACGGTCTGGCGGTCCGACGACGGCGACGAGTTCGTCAAGATCGGTGTGGCGGTCGGTACGGCGCCGACGTACACCGACCACGACGTCGCCGAGAAGGTGCTGTACCGCTACCGCATCGTCGCCGTCGACGGTGCCGGCAACGTCTCCGCCCCCTCCGGACCTGCCGACGTGACGCTGCCCGACACCGATGCCCCCGAGACGCCGCGGGGCCTGGCGGTCGAAGCCCGCGACGGCCGCGTCGAGCTCACGTGGACGCCGAACGGCGAGGACGACCTCGCGGGCTATCGCGTCTACCGGTCCGTCGCCGGCGCGCCCTCCCAGGAGCTCGCCGACCTGGGTGCCAGCGCCGCAGGCTTCAGTGACGTCGACGTGGTCAACGGCACCACGTACACGTACGCGATCAGCGCCTACGACGACGACGACAACGAGTCGGGTCGTACGACCGGTCGCGCCGCGACGCCGCTCGACCGCGCCGCTCCGGCGGTGCCCTCGGGCCTGGCGGCCGAAGCCGGTGAGGGACAGGTGGCGCTGCGCTGGAACGCCAATGCGGAGGGCGATCTCGCCGCGTACGTCATCGTCCGCACCGGCGGTGCTGGCGACCCGACGCAGTTCCAGGTGGATGCGGGCACCGCGACCTACGTCGACACGACGGCGAGGAACGGCACGACCTACGCGTACGTGATCCACGCGCGCGACCGCGTCGGCAACGTGTCGGCTGCGTCGCTGCCCGTGACGGCGACCCCGCAGGACGTCACCCCGCCTGCCGTTCCGCAGGCGTTCGCCGCCGTCCCGGGCGACCGCGAGGTCAGGCTGAGCTGGGACGCCGGCACGGAGGACGACCTTGCCTCGTACACGCTCTTCCGGGCTGCAGGGGCCGGAGCCCTTGCCGAGCTGGCGACCGTCGACGGGACGGTCACGGCCTACACCGATGCGGCTGTCGTGAACGACACGCGCTACCGCTATGCGATCGCCGCGACCGACGCCGCCGGCAACGTGTCGGTCGTGTCGGCGGAGGTCGCCGCTGCGCCGACCGACCTCACGGCGCCGGCGCCACCGGCGACGCCGACCGCTCGTGCCCGTGACCGCGAGGTCGCGCTGGCGTGGACGGCCAACACCGAGCGCGACATCGCCGGCTACCGCATCTACCGTGCAACCACCCCCGACGTGCCGATCGTCGGCAACGGCATCGCCCGGCTCCTGCCGACGCCGGCGTACACCGACAAGGACGTCGCGAACGGGACGACGTACTACTACGTCGTCGTCGCGGTCGACACCCACGGCAACGTGTCTGCTCCCTCGGGAAGCGTGGCCGCCACTCCAGAGGACGTGACGCCGCCCGCCGAGCCGACCGGGCTGGTCGCTCTGGTCGCGCGCGGCGCCGTCGCACTCGACTGGGCCGACAGCGACGCGAGCGATCTCGACCACTACCTGGTCTACCGCGTGACCGTCGGCGGAGAGCCGCCGCTCGGCGACGAGCCGCCGCTGGCCGAGGCCACGGCTTCGTCGTACGTCGACGCAGAGGTCGGCGCCGGCACCTCGTACGAGTACTGGGTCGTCGCCGTCGACACGGCCGGCAACGCCTCCGCGGCCTCGCTCACCGTCGCGGTCACCACGCCCGCGCAGGAGTGACTCGCAGTCCGGCGGGGGCGACTCGCGCCTGAGATGACGCAGGGCCCGCACCCCGGTGGGGGTGCGGGCCCTGCCTCGTACGCCGTCGGTCAGCGCTTCTTCGGCTTGCCGTAGACCATCACCGGCACCATGACGTCACCGCTGACGACCGTGGCGGTGGCCTTGCGTGCCTTCTTCTCGACGGCCTTTCGCCCGCTGCCGAGGCTCAGCGACGCGAAGACGTCGTTGCCGTGCTCCGCCCGCGACATCGCCGAGAGCAGACCGGGGAGCGACGTCACGTCGCTCATCGTCTCGTACTCCTCGTCGGCGTACTCGTCGTAGTACATGTCCTCGAACTCGTCCTCGTAGTCGTCCGACGAGCCGAAGGAACCACCGCTGACGGACAGGATGCCGATCGGCGACTTGAACTTGCGCCGCGGCACCGCGACGTTGAGCCGCACCGTCTTCGTCGCCACGCCTGTCGCTCCGGTCTCGCGCTTGAGCACGGCGCGCAGCTTCAGCGTGCCGCCACGACGCACGAGCAGCGGAGAGGACGCCTTGACCCGGGTCCAGCGACCGAACTGCTTCGCCTCGACACGCGAGATCGCGTACGCCTGGTAGCCCTCGGTGATCGAGGTCGACTCGGTGGCGCCGAGGATCGTCACGTCCTCGAACCCGTTGGACAGGATCGATTCGATGTCGCCGGCGAAGGCCTCGGCGGCGCCCGCCGAGACGTCGAACCGGTCCGCGCTGATGTCATTGCGCGTGTACGTCAGGACCTGACCGTTGGAGCGACGCAGCTTGATCGCGCGGTTCGTCCGGACGACGCCGCCGAACATGCCGTCGGTGAGCGTCATGCTGTCCATCGTCGACTGCATGCCGGCGACCGTTGACAGCCAGTCAGGGGACAGCACGGTCGTGGAGGACGTACGGCTGCGGGTGCCGACGCGGTTCGTCGTACGGACCGCGGTGCCGGTCGGTGCGGCGCCGAGGCCGCCGACGATGGCCGTCAGCCGGTCCTGCGTGATGGTCCCGATCGGAGCCCCGATGTTGGCGATCTTGAAGGAGCCGTCGTAGTCACGCTCGACGTAGACGGAGTCTGCGCCGTGCAGGGAGAGCCTGGTCTTGCCGAGCCAGTCCATCGGGTGGCCGAACCCGTAGACCTTCGTGCCGCAGACGGCGGTCGTCGTGCCGACACCGGCGAGCGGGAAGGATCCGTACGCATAGCCGGCGGCGAGGTTGGATCCGGCCGAGACGCCGATCCGCGTGGAGCTGGTCTTGCTGCTGCTCGACCCGTTGCGGAAGGTGACGTTCTTGAGCCGGGCCTTCTTGGCGATCGCCTTCGCGGACGCCGGCGAGAATCCGGCGGGGATGGTGACCGGGGTGGGAAGACGGCGCATCGCGCCGGTCGACGCCTGCGGGCTGGCACCGGTGGCGCGCATCGAGGCGGCGACCTTGGTGGGGATCGCAGCAGCGGCAGAGCCTGCAGCGTACGACCCGGCGCGATAGAGGTCGGCGGCCGGCGTCACACCGGCGTAGTCGCTCGGCGCCCACGACTGGCCGTACGCGACCGCGCCGACGAGCCGTCCGTCGGCCGCGTACAGCGGGGTGCCGGACATGCCGGACCAGATCCCGCGATCGACGGCACCGTTGGCGTCGGTGATCCGCGAGCCCTTCATCTTGAAGATCAGCATGTCGACGCCGGGCGCGATGCCGTCGTCGATCGTGCCGACGTACTCACCGCTCACGACGTCGGGCGTCGTGCCGGAGGTCACGGTCAGGCCCTGGACGGCGGTGCCTGCGGCCGTGGTCGTCGCGCGTACGAGGCCGGCCGGCGGGTACGCGGCGGGACACGCGGACCCGATCACGGGCGCCGAGGCGGGATCGTCGGCGAGTGCCGGGCCCGTCGCGGCGAGCGTCGCCGCCGTGACGGCGATCGTCGCGGCAGCCACGATCGTGAGGGTGCGCCGCCGGGCGGGCGCAGGTGCGGTCATGTCTACCTCATGGAGTCGGGTCGGCGGCGGGGGATTGCCGACAGTCGGTGAAAGATATCCTCTCGACGGGGTCGCGCGGGCCCGATCGGACAGACTGGGGAACCCGATTTCGGTCTTCGCGAGCGACCCGCTAGAGTAGGTGTCGCTTCGCCAGTGGCGGGGCAAGCGCTCGTAGCTCAACGGATAGAGCATCTGACTACGGATCAGAAGGTTAGGGGTTCGAATCCCTTCGAGCGCGCAGAACGACGAGAGGCCGGACCCCTGCTGAGGGGTCCGGCCTCTCGTGCTTCTCGGGTCTCCGGGGTGGCGGCGTCAGCCGAGCACCGCGCTCAGGTCGAGCGCGTCGAGGCGGTCCGGGTCGGCGAGGACGTCGATGGCGGCGATCTTCTGGTCCACGATCGTGAAGGCCATCACCACCTGCGCCTTGCGCTTCGGCACCACCAGCAGGCCGGGCGCGCCGTTGACGAGGACGCGGTGCGTGAACGGGGCCAACGCCTCGGCGCCGCGGGCCTGCGCGGCGACCTGCTGGGCCCCGCGCAGCGTCAGCGTCAGCTGAGGTCGGGCGGTGCCGCCGTCGGAGCGCAGCACCACGTCAGGATCGAGCACCGCGACGAGCGCGTCGAAGTCGCCGCCGCGGGCCGCGGCCAGGAAGGCGTCGACCACCTGACGCTGGCGAGCCAGGTCCGGGTCCGGCGTCGGCGCCTGGCCGCGTACGCGCCGGCGGGCACGGCTGGCGAGCTGGCGTGCGGCCGCGGGCGAACGATCGAGCAGCGACGCGATCTCCTCGAAACCGACCCCGAACATGTCGTGCAGCACGAAGGCCAGCCGCTCAGCAGGGCTGAGTGAGTCGAGGACGACGAGCAGGGCCATGCCGACGCCGTCGGCGACCACCGCCGACGCCTCCGGGTCCACGCCCGGGTCTGGGCTGACGACCGGGTCGGGCACGTGGACCAGGGACTGCTCTCGGCGCTGTCGCCGGGTCCGGAGCTGGTTGAGGCAGACCCGTGACAGGACCGTCCGAAGCCAGGCGCCGATGTTCTCGACCGACTCGGTGTCGGCCCGGCTGACCCGGATCCAGGTGTCCTGCACCGCGTCCTCGGCGTCAGCGGCGGATCCGAGCATCCGGTACGCCACCGCGCGCAGCTGTGGTCGGTGCTGCTCGAAGACCTGCTCGAGCCAGCCCTCAGGGTCGGTTCGTCGGTCGGGCTCGGTCACGGTCCTCTCCCCTCAGCCGGCGTTCTCATCAGCAGGACCCGCCGGCCGTCGCGAGTGTGACACGTCACGTGCGGATCGGTGTCACACCTCAGAGCCGAGCCGGGACATCCCTTCTGAAGGACACCACCAGGGTGGTCCCGCAAGGAAGGACATCATCATGAGCACGGTCGCAGTCGTCATCGTGGTCCTTGCGTCGGCCTGGATCGGCTTCTCCGCGTACGGGGTGCTCGCGCGTCGCGCCTTCGTGGTCGACAACCTTCGCCAGTACGACGTCCCGGAGCGTTGGTGGCCTTGGCTCGGGCTCGCCAAGGCACTCGGTGCCGTGGGCCTGCTCGTCGGCCTCGCGGTTCCGGCGGTCGGCGTCGCGGCCGCGGTCGGTCTGGCGCTGTACTTCGTCGGCGCGATCGTCACCGTTCTTCGCGCCCGGAGGTTCACCCATCTCCCGTTCCCCGTGCTCTACCTCGTCCCGGCGGCGATCGCGGGCTGGCTTCTCGCGGCGGCGTGATCGCTCGGGAATGATGCCCGCAGCAACAAATCGGGGTCGCCATTCGCGGCCAGAATCAAGGGGTACTCTCAAACGCACCCGCTGCCCAGCGAAAGGACGCGCAACAAATGGCCGACCCCGAAAAGGCGATGGACGAAGCCGGCCTCACGAACCCGCAGGTCCGTGAGTACGTCCGCCACTGGGCAGAGTTCACCGGAGCCGACCGGGTCGAGGTCGTCAGCGCCGCCGACGACGCACGCCTGATCGAGGAGGCTCTCGACGCGGGCGAGCTCGAGCCTGCGGGCACGGGGCGCTACTACTCCCGCAGCTACCACAAGGACACCGCGCGCTCGGAGGAGCGCACCATCGTCGCGACGAGCGATCCGAAGGACAAGGGCGTCTACAACAACTGGCGCCCCGCCGACGAGATGCGGCCGCTGCTCGAGAGCAAGATGCGCGGCGCACTGGCCGGCAAGACGATGTACGTCGTCCCGTACCTCATGGCGCCTCCCGGCAACGCCCTCGCACCGTGGGCTGCCGGGGTCGAGCTGACCGACACCCGCACGGTCGTGCTCCACATGATCCGCATGGCGCGCGTCGGCATCGACCACGTCAACACCCTCGAGGACCCGGACAGCTTCGTCCGCGCGGTCCACGTGACCGGCGAGCTCGAGTCCCTCGGGCACGGCACGCCTGATGACCAGCGCTACTTCGTCACGGTCGCCGACGAGCGTACGATCCTGCACTTCGGCTCCTCGTACGGTGGCAACGCGCTGCTCGGCAAGATCGCCCACGGCCTGCGCCAGGGTGCGTACGACGGGTGGGACTCGCGCAAGTTCCTCGCCGAGCAGTACATGCTGATCGGCATCCACGACAAGCAGACCGGCGAGACCCACCACATCTGCGGCGGGTTCCCGAGCGCGTCGGGCAAGACGAACCTCGCGATGATGCTGCCGCCGGACGCCCTCGGCGACCGCTACCACGTGTCGTTCTACGGTGACGACATCGCGTGGCTGTGGGTCGACGAGAAGTCCGGACGCCTCTACGGCATGAACCCGGAGTACGGCGTGTTCGGCGTCGCGAAGGACACGAACGAGACCACCAACCCCACGGCGCTGCACTCCATCGACGAGGGCACGGGCGCGATCTTCACCAACGTCGCCTACAACCCGGTCACGCAGGAGGTCTGGTGGGAGGGGCGTACGCCGGAGCCGCCGGCCGACCCCACGGGCTGGCTCGACTGGATGGGCAGCCCGATCGCCGACCGCGAGCCCGGCGACGACTCGCCCTGGGCGCACCCGAACAGCCGCTTCACCACCACGCTCGACAACGTGCCCAACATCGCGCCCGACTACAGCGCGCCCGAGGGCGTCCCGATCGACGCGATCATCTTCGGCGGCCGCACCCGTGACCGCGAGCCGCTGGTCCGCGCGATCGACGACCTCGCCGAGGGCGTGTACGACGGCCTGACGCTGGGCGCCGAGGCGACCTTCGCGGCGGAGGGCGTCGAGGGCCAGCTGCGCTACGACCCGATGTCGAACCGTCCGTTCATGGCGTACGGGGAGGGTGACTACGCCCGCCACTACCTCGACGTCGTCGGGGCCGCGTCCGAGCAGCCGATCTTCGCGCACGTCAACTGGTTCCAGCGCGATCCGGAGGACGGCCACTTCCTGTGGCCCGGCTACCGCGAGAACCTGCGCCCGCTCCTGTGGCTGATCCAGCTCAAGAAGGGTGAGGTCACCGGTCGCCAGACCCCGGTCGGCATCATCCCGACCGAGGACGAGCTGCTGCTCGAGGGGCTCGACATCGCCCCCGAGGACCTCAAGACGATCCTCTCGATCGACGTCGACCGCTGGCGCCAGGAGATCGGCTTCCGCGAGGAGCACCTCGCGCAGTTCGAGAACATGCCCGAGGAGATCTGGGAGGCGCACCGTCGCGTCGCGGCTGCGCTCGCCGACGAGGCCGCACAGGGCTGACGGGCTGTCCCGTTTCCCACGCTCCGTGGCAAACGCCCCTCACGCCCCGCAGGTTCGCGGGGTGCGAGGGGCGTCTGCGTGGGAAGCGTGGCAGACGCCGCCGGAGCTAGTGCTTCACCTTCCCGGTCGGGAGTGACGGCGCGATCATCGGGTGCAGCGTCGGGTCGTCCACCGACACCACGGCGACCACCCGCTTGCCGGCGTCGGACGGCTTCAGCGTGTACGTGTACGACGTCGCGTCGGCGACCTTGCGTCCACCGACGAGCCACGTGTAACCGAACCCGTGGACCTCGCGCGACCACGAGCCGTTGCTGACCGTGAGCGTCGCTCCGACCTTCGGCCCGCCGGTGATCCTCGGCAGCCTGGTCGGGATGACCGCCCGCTTGCCCGGGTCCGTGAGGGTCACGTCACCGGCCTTCACGAAGACCTGCTTGTGGGCGTACCAGAGCTGGTAGTACTCCAGCTGACCCTTCACGACCGTGCGGTCGTCGGGGATCGACCCGTCGAAGGTCTTCGCGTAGTAGTAGTCGGTCTCGACGTCGTCGTCGCTCACGGCGTACGACTGGCCGACCCCGAGCGTGTACTCCAACGGGGCGATCGCCTGGACCGGGATCGCGTACGGCGCGTACGCCTCGGGCTCCGGGTAGGCCCGTCCGAAGATCGGCGCCGCCGTCGTCGGCGACGTGACCGTGACCGTCTTCGCGGTCGTACGGAGCACGACCGGCTTCGCGGCCGGGTTCTCGATCCACACCAGCGAGCCCGCCCACCAGACGCCGAGCCAGCCGTCACGCACCTCGGCGACGACCAGCTTGTGCCCGGACTGGATGCGAGCGCTGATGTCGCTCGCGTACGTCGTCCCGGCCGAGCCGTCCGGCTTCCAGCCCGGATCCTTGGCCAGCGGCGCGTCGGCGGACGGCGCCTGGCGGGCGACGACGTAGTTCGTCCCCTGCCCGACCACGCAGTCTCCGGAGCCCGGCGAGGCCTGCTGGCACCCGGTGACGGGGTTGACGTTGCCGGCGTATCCCGAGCGGACCTCCACGACGTCGCCGGCCTTCACGGCGGCGGTGTTCCTCGCGGACTGCCCGATCGGTGCGTCGATCAGGTCGAAGTAGTGCTCCCAGTCCCAGTACGGCCCCGGGTCCCAGTGCACGCTCCTGGTCGCACCGGCGGTGATGCCGGGGACCTGGTCGTGGCCGATGATGTGCGCCCGGTCGAGCGGGATGTCGTGCTCCTCGGCGAGGTAGCGGACGAGCTTGGCTGACTGCTCGTACATCGCCTCGGTGAACCAGCCGGCCGAGCCCGCCCAGCCTTCGTGCTCGATGCCGATCGAGTGCGCGTTCACGTACCAGTTGCCCGCGTGCCAGCCGACGTCCTTCGGGTCGAGGTGGTTGGCGATGTGGCCGTCGGACGAGCGGATCGTGTAGTTCCACGCGAGGTACGTCGGGTCGGTGACGAGACGGATCGTGGGGTCGTACGCCGTCTCCGTGTCGTGGATGACGATGTACTTGATCTTCGGCCCGCCGGGTCCGGTGCGGTCGGCCTTGTCGTGGTTGCCGTAGTTGCCGGTGCTGTCGGGATCGGTGGGGTTGCCCTTCGCGTAGCCGGCGGGGATCCACTCGCAGCCGAGGTCGACGGGGCAGTCGGTCTCGGGGTCGCTCGTCGTCGTGTCGGGCACCTCGATGCTCGGGTCCGCCTCCAGCGTCACCGCCTCGCCGCTCGACGTCACGCGGGACTGGCCCGTGCGCAGCGTCGTCAGGACCTGGCGGGTGAAGGTCGCCGCCGAGCCGAACTGCGCGATCGCGCCGCTCCACTCGTCGACGGGAGCACCGGCGTCGAGACCGTCCGCGTACGAGGACGTGAGGGCCGCGGCCGCGCAGAGGTTGGCGCGGTCGTCGCTGCGGACCGTCGGGACGTCGAGACCGGTCAGATCCGAGGCGCGCTCGAGCTGGCTCGTCGTACGGCCGTCGCCGTCGCTGCCCTTGCCGACGGCGTCGGGCACGGCGGTGGTCGACGACCGGAGGTTGAACATCCCGTAGCCGCCGTCGTTGCTGGCCTGACCGTCGTGGCCCTCCCAACGGGACTGCATGTAGGACACGGCCTTGAGCACGTCGGCGGGGACGTCGGCCGATCGGGCGGCGGCGTCGAACGCCGCATCGAGCGTCGGGGCCGCGAGGACTGGGGCGCAGTCCACGGCCGGTGGGTCAGAGGTCGGTGTGGCTGAGGCCCACGAGGCGAGCGCCGTCGGGAGAGCGGTCAGCAGCAATGCCGTCGCGCTCCCGGCGAGGCCGACTCGTACGAGTGAGGATCGCACGCGAGTGGCTCCTTCCGCCGCCCGATGGGTTCAGGCGGATCCCTTGCATGCAAGCGCACGAAGGACTGGTTGCGCTATGCGCCGTATCAGCCTGTGGGATGAAGATTTGTAACGTAAGGATGTTTGAGACGTCGATCATCCTCTAGTTGGCGGCGTTTCGCGATGAAGATCGGTCACGCATCAGTTGGCGACGAGAGGCGCGCGAGCTCGTCGGGACTGAGGCGGAGTGCAGCCGCGGCGACGTTCTGCCGGAGGTGGTCCGGGTCGCCCGTGCCCGGGATGGCGAGCACGTGAGGTCCCTGCTGGAGCGTCCAGGCGAGCCGCACCTGCGCCGGCGAGACGCCGTGGGCCGACGCGACCGTGAGTGTCGCGTCGTCCTCGGCGACAGCGGCGCGGCCGCGCTCAGCACCTCGTCCGGCGACGGCGAAGAACGGGACGAACGCGATCCCCATCTCGCCGCAGGCTGCAAGGAGGTCGTGTTCGTTCTGCGACGCCCCGACGCCGAACCGGTTCTGCACGCAGACCACCGGCGCGATCGCGCGGGCCTCGTCGAGGTGCGTGCGGTCGACCCCGGAGATGCCGATGTGCCGGACGAGGCCGGCGTCGCGCAGCTCGGCGAGCGCACCGACGTGCTCGCTGACCGATGCCAGGATCGGCATCCTGCGGAAGTTCACCAGGTCGAGGTGGTCGCGACCGAGCTGGCGAAGGTTCTCCTCGACCTGGCCGCGAAGCTGGTCGGGGCGGGCAGGCGGGAGCCATCCGCCGGACGCGTCGCGTCCCGGGCCGACCTTGGTGGCGATGACGAGGTCGTCCGGGTACGGCGCGAGGGCGGAGCTGATCATCTCGTTCGCCGAGCGGGTCGGTGAGAAGTAGAAGGCGGCCGTGTCGATGTGGTTCACGCCGAGGTCGATCGCGCGACGGAGTACCTGGATCGAGCGGTCGCGATCGCTGGGGACACCGAGGTCGAACGCGGCGCTACCGGTCAGGCGCATCGCGCCGAAGCCCAGTCGGTTCACGGTCAGGTCGCCGAGCTGCCAGGTGCCTGCTGCGTCCGCGGAGATCGTCGTCGGGGTCATCGCAGGAGTCTGGCACGCGCGACCAGGCGGATCGCGGCGACCGGGGCCGAAACTGCTTTGCCTTCGTCGTTGGCACCTGGTTGGCTCGCTCGCGTGACGACACCCGACATCGCGTGGCCTCGTACGACGGCGCGCCTGGAGCTGCGCCTGCCGACCGAGGCGTCGCTCGACGAGGTGCTCGTGTGGCGCAACGACCCCGCCGTGACCCGCTGGCTCATCCGGACCGTCGTCGAGCCCGAGTCCTTCCGCAAGACCTGGCTCGCCAGCGTCGACGACCCGAACGATCACGCCGTCGTCGTGCACCTCGACGGCGCCGCAGTCGGCATCGCGTCGCTCGAGGTCCGCGACGGGGTGGGTCAGCGCGAGGGCAGCGAGCCCTGGCACGGCGTCGAGGGATCGCTCGGTTACACGTTCGACGCGGCGGTCGCCGGTCGGGGTTTCGCGACCGAGGTCGCCACGGCGTTGCTCGACCTCGCGTTCACCGACCTCGGCCTGCTGCGCGTCACCGCGGCCTGCTTCGCCGACAACACCGCGTCGTGGCGCGTCATGGAGAAGCTCGGCATGCGGCGCGAGCAGCACGGCCTCCGCGACTCGTGGCACGCCGAGCTCGGGTGGCTCGACGGCTACACCTACGGCATCCTCGCCGAGGAGTGGCGCAGTCGTCGCTGAGCAGCGCGCTCAGCCTGCTGGCGAGCGCTCGACCGTGCGGGACAGCCGGGCCAGGCCGTCCGGAGCGCCGTCGATCATCGTCGTGGCGAGGTGGTTCTGAGCGACGGGGACGGCCTCGCGGACGTACTTCGCCTCGCCGTTGGAGAGCTCCGCGCCCCGCAGGTCGCGAGCGGTGAGCATGGACGCGAGGAGCGCGATGTCGTCGAGGTGGCGCTCGCGGGCCGGGTCGACGGTGATCGAGTACGCGGCGGCCTTGATCACGAGCGCGCCGAGCAGCGTCGGCCGGCGTACGGTGCCGGTCGTCGAGCCGACGGTGACCTCCACAGCCTCGGAGCGGCGCAGGGCGTAGATCGCGCCGGGCGTGGCGAGGCCCGGGTAGCCGCTCGCGCCCGCGCTGCGGCCCGGTTGACCGGTGAACGCGGGGATCAGCACGTCGATCGTGGCCGCGCCCCGCACCCATCGGTGCTGCTTGCCGCTCGCGGTGAGGCCGCGCGGCTCGAAGTCGGCCTCGGCGAGCGCGGACGTCACCGTCATCAGGATCTGGGGGTGGCCGCGGACGTCGAGGACGGCGTCGACGTCGGGGGTCGACCGGTAGGGCTCGACGCCTCGCTCGGCGCAGTGGAGGTGGACCATCTGGCCGCCGACCAGGGTCCACCCGTCCGGGACGGTCCTGGCGAGGTGGAAGAGCCCGAGCCAGGACTCCTCCTGCTGGGCGCTCATCACGGGTAGCGCGATGCTCACGGGGACACCTCCTGACCTCCCGACGGCGCGAGCCGGACGAGCTCGTTCGCACGAGCGCTCTCGCGGGATCCTAGGTGCTCGGCAAGGTCCGTTGCCAGGACCGGCCACGCCGTCGTGTCGGGCACCACGGTGGTCACGTGGAGGACGACGTTGCCGTCCTGGCGGTCGGCCGGCACGAGGAAGTAGTCGTCGACCAGGCTGGGGACGTCGGACGGGACGGCGTACGCCTCGAACGTCGCGCTCACGATGAAGCTGGTCTCGGCGCTCACCCCCGAGGGGCGGAGGCGTGCGTCGTCGCGGAGATCGGCCAGGTCGCCGGCGGCGACGCGGAACTCGGCGCGCTCGGCTCGCCGTGCCATCCACGCCCTCAGCAGCGCGGCAGGATCGTCCGCCGACCACAGACGCTCGGCGTACGTGCGCAGGCGAGCGCGCTCGGTCGACGCGACCGTGGGCTCGACGCCGGCGAGCACGTCGAGCAGCGCCCACGCCATGCGCGGGGAGAGCGGCCGCGAGCTCCGCGGCGCCGCCAGCGGGAGACGTGCGGGGTCGATCGCCCACTGGGACCCGACTCTCACGGCGGGCAGCGTGCCGTCCTCGATGCGCTGCTGCACGCGTCGAGGGCTGATGGCGAGGCGTTCGGCCGCCTCGCGCACACCGATGAGGGCCACAACACAAGCCTACGCGATCACGAAGGCAAGTGTGCGCTCATCTAAAGAATTGCCCGTGTCGACGTCGAGCATCAGCATTGGTGATACCAACGAATTTGCCCGATGAGAGGCGGCCGGATGCCGACGATCGAGATTCTCGAGTCCTACCTGCACTACTCCGACACCGGCGATGGCAGGCCGATCGTCTTCCTGCACGGCAACCCGGCCTCGTCGTACATGTGGCGGCACGTGCTCCCCGCGGTCGGCCCGGCGCGGCTGCTGGCGCCGGACCTGATCGGCATGGGTGGCTCGGGCAAGCCGGACATCGCGTACCAGCTCGCCGACCACGCGTCGTACCTCGACGCCTGGTTCGACGCACTCGGACTCGACGACGTGACCCTGGTCGGCCACGACTGGGGCGGTGCCCTGGCGTTCGACTGGGCGAGCAGGCATCCCGACCGGGTGCGCGGCATCGCCTTCTTCGAGAGCATCGTGAAACCTCTCGCCGCCGAGGATCTCTCCGCCCAGGCGCTCGAGCGCAGGCGCACGATCCTGTCGGAGAAAGGCGAAGCGCTGGTGCTCGGCACCGACTTCTTCACCCGGACCGCCTACACCGGCGGCGTGCTCGATCCGCTCGACGAGGACCAGCTCGCCGTGTACCTCGAGCCCTTCCCGACACCTGAGACACGGATCCCCGTCCTCGCCTGGGCGCGGCAGATCCCGGTGGGCGGCGAGCCCGCTGCGGTGATCGAGCGCATCGAGGCGTATGACGCGTGGCTCGCCTCCAGCCCCGAGGTTCCGAAGCTCCTGCTGACCTTCGACGGCTCGCCGACCCTGCTGATCGACGAGCAGACGGCGCGATGGTGCCGCGAGAACATCGCGGGTCTCGAGACCGTCCACGTCGGAAGCGCCGGGCACCACGCCGGGGAGGACCGCCCGAAGGAGATCGGCGTCGCGATAGACGCCTGGCTCGAGAGGCGCGGTCTTCGCTAGCGGCCGCGCCCGGTCACCCCGCGAGGAAGCTGAACCGCACCTCGCGGACCGGGTTGTCGACGTTCGTGTCGACCAGCACGACGCTCTGCCACGTGCCCAAGGCGAGTGATCCTCCGAGCACCGGCACGGTCACCGACGGCGCCATGAACGCCGGGACCACGTGGTCGCGCCCGTGACCCGGAGTCCCGTGCTGGTGGCGCCACCGGTCGTCGCGAGGCAGAAGGTCGTCGAGCGCGGTCAGCAGGTCGTCGTCGGAGCCGGCTCCGGTCTCGATGATCGTCACGCCCGCGGTGGCGTGCGGGACGTACACGTTGAGCAGGCCGTCGCGTTCCTCTCCGACGAACCGCTCGCACTCGCGGGTCAGGTCGTGGACGACGGCGCGGTCGCCGGTACGGATCTCGATGGTGTCGCTTCGCATGAGTCGATCGTCGCGCGTGCAACCCCCGCTGGTCGAGGCCGTAGCGCTAGCGGAGGATCGAGACCCGGCGCCGCCTCACCCGATGGCCGCGCGCACCCGGTGGGTCATCTCGGCGAACTCGGGCGTGGCGCGCAGCTCCGACGGGGCCACGTCCGCGGATGCCGCGGCGAACGGCGCCGGCTCGTCGAACACGATGCTGCCCGGACGGGGGCTCATCACCAGCACACGTGTCCCGAGCAGCACCGCCTCTTCGACGCCGTGCGTGATGAACAGGACCGTCTTGCCCGTCGCCCGCCACAGCGCGAGCAGCTCGCCCTGGAGCCGCTCGCGGGTGAGGGCGTCCAGCGCGCCGAAGGGCTCGTCCATCAGCACGATGTCGGGATCGTTCGCCAGCACCCGAGCGATCTGGGTCCGCTGCTGCATGCCGCCGGACAGCTCGTACGGTCGCCGCTGGGCGAAGTCCGTGAGACCGACCATGGCGAGGTACTCGTCGGCCCGCGCCGTACGGTCCGCCTTGGAGACGCCACGCAGCTTGGGCCCCAGCGCCACGTTCGCGCGGACGTCGAGCCACGGGTACAGCGTCGGCTGCTGGAACACGACTCCGCGGTCGGCGCCGGCGCCACGCACCTCGTGGCCGCCCACCGTGATCGTGCCCGACGTGGGGCGCATGAACCCCGCTGCCAGGCGCATCAGCGTCGTCTTGCCGCACCCCGACGGCCCGGCGAGCGTCACCAGCTCGCCGGGCTCGATCGTGAGGTCGATCCGGTCCAGGGCGGGCACGGCGGTGCCGCGGGAGCCGAACACGTGCTCGACCCCCGCGACGCGTACGGCGCCGGCATGCGTACGGACCGCCTCGAGGGTCACTTCGACGAACCCGCCTCGGCCGCCGCCTCCGCCGGGCTCGCGTCGACCCCGTCGGCGTACGCGGACTCGGGCCCGACGGCGGCGATGCCGTCCTGCGTCAGCAGGAACTGCGCGGTCGCGAACAGGTCCTTGCCGAGCTTGCCGCCCAGGTAGTCCGGACCAGCCTGTTCCTCGGCCGACAGGTAGACGAAGCCCTCGAACTGCGCCTTCGCCTCGTCGGTGCTCACACCCACCTCGACCGCGACACTCTCGGCCGCCTTGTCCGGCTCGTCGGCGATCTGCGCGATCGCGTGGTCCTGCGCCCTCGCCCACAGCTCGAGGAAGTCGGGGTTCTTCTCGACGAAAGACGTGTCGGCGATGCCCACGTCGAACGTCGGCTTGCCCGCCTTCGCGGTGTCCTCGCTGGTGAGGATGACGGCGCCCTTGTCCTTCTCGAGCTCGCTCAGCGTCGGGTCCCACACCCACGAGGCGTCGATGTCTCCGCGCGACCACGCCGGTGCGATCTGCTCGGGCTCGGCGTTGACGAGCTTGTAGTCGGCCGCGTCCTCGCCCGCGTCGGCGATCGCCTGGAGCAGCGAGAAGTGGGCGGTCGACCCGAACGGCGTCGCGATCGTCTTGCCCTTCAGCCCGACGATGTCCGTCGCGGCTCCGTCCCGTACGACCAGCGACTCCGCGGACCCGATGACGTCGTGGATCCACACCACCGACACCGGGAGGTTCAACGGAGCGGACAGTGCCTTCGTCGCTGGTGACGAGCCCACGAGTCCGAGATCGAGGCTCTTGCCGCCGAAGGCCTGCACGACGTCACCCCCGGACGCGAAGTTGCTCCACTCGATCGTCGCGTTCGGGGCGCAGCTCTCCAGGATCTTCTGGTCCTTCACGACGACGTCGCCGTTCGGGATCTTCTGGTATCCGATGCGGACCGTCGCCGTGATGGACTCGTCCGGCTCCCACGGGCAGTCCGAACCACCGGCGGCCGCCTGGTCGTCACCCCCGACGCAGCCGGTCGTGGACAGCGCGAGCGTCAGCAGGGCGGCTGTCAGCAGGGTCTTGTTGCTCTTCAGGGAACGCATGGGTCAGGCCTTTCCTCGCCACGGGACGAGTGTTCGTTCGATGAGACGGATGATGAGGTCGAGGGCGATCGCGGTCAGGCCGATGACGAGGATGCAGGCCACGGACAGGGCGATCTTGTTCTGCGTGCCCGAGAGGTAGGCGAGTCCGCCGATGCCCGGCAGGCCGTTGACGAGCTCGGCGGCGACGACGGTGGTCCAGGCGAAGCCGACGGCGACGCGGATGCCGCTGACGATGTCGGGCAGGGTCGCGGGGAGGACAACCGACGTGACGGCCTGCCGACGCGACGCGCCGAGCGCGAGCACGGCGTTGACCTGGTCCTCCCGGACGCCGCGGACACCGTTGATGGTGGCCAGGGCGATCGGCGGGAAGGCCGCGAGGAAGAGCAGCCAGATCTTCGACGTGTCGTAGATCCCGAACCAGGCGACGAGGAAGCCCATGTACGCCAGCGGCGGGATCGACCGGAGGAAGTCGAGGTACGGGCCGGCGACGCGGCGTACGGAGGCGACCGTGCCCATCAGCAGCCCGAGTGGCACACCCACCACGATCGCGAGGGCCAGCCCGATCGCGATCCGGCGGAGACTGACGACGAGGTGCTCCCACAGGAAGTAGTTCTCCTCGCCGCGCACGACGCGGTCCACGCCGCCGCCGACCGGGTGGTAGGTGTTGGCGCGCACGAACGCGTCCCAGACCTCGCTCGGGCTGGGCGCGAGGTACGCCGGTTGGATCCAGTCCGAGGCCGCGACCCACGTCCAGACCGCGAGCACGGCGACGGCAGTCACGGCGGGCGCGATCCAGTGATGGGGGCGGACACGGCGGGGCATGGTCGAGAACGTAAGGTGCCGGGCCACCCGATCCTGGCCATCTCGCCAGGCGCCGACGAACTCGTGCGGTTTCAATCCACGTGACTGTTAGTCGTGCCCGGCGCGGCCCTACGAGGAAGGGTCGAGGGGGTCTGTCGCCGTCCTCCAGGAGTGTCATGAAGCTGCACTGGTTCCTCCCCACCACCGGGGACAGCCGCACGCTGGTCGGGGGCGGACACAGCGTGCCGACCGAGCTCGCGCGGACCGGGGGCGCCGCTCACACCGCAGGCCGCTACCGCGAGCCCGACCTCGACTACCTCGTCGACGTCGCGCGTACGGCGGAGCGACTCGGCTTCGAGTCGGTCCTCACGCCGACCGGGACGCCGTGCGAGGACGCCTGGGTGGTCGCGTCGGCGCTGCTGTCGGAGACCGAGCGGCTGAAGTTCCTCATCGCCGCACGCCCCGGCCTGATCAGCCCGACCCTTCTCGCGCAGATGGCATCGACGTTCCAGCGCGTCTCCGGCGACCGGCTCGCGATCAACGTCGTCGTCGGCGGCGACCCGTCCGAGCAGGAGCGCTTCGGCGACCGTGTCGGCAAGGACGACCGGTACGCCCGCGCGGAGGAGTTCTTGTCGATCTTCCGTGGCGCGTTCACCGGCGACGGCTACGACCAGGCCGGCACGTACTACGACGTGGTGGACGCACGGACGCGCAAGCCCGCGACCGTACCCCCGATCTATCTCGGCGGCTCGTCGGCGGCCGCGGGTCCCGTCACGGCACGGCAGGTCGACGTCTACCTGACCTGGGGAGAGCCGCCGGCGCAGGTCGCCGACAAGATCGAGTGGATCCGCAAGCTCGCTGCGGAGGAGGGACGCGAGGTACGGTTCGGGATCCGCCTGCACACCATCACGCGCGACCACAGCGAGGACGCCTGGCGCGTCGCCGACCGGCTGCTCGCGGACCTCGACCCGGCCGAGGTCGCCAAGGCGCAGGCCGTCCTCGCGTCGAGCGAGTCCGAAGGGCAGAAGCGGATGCGCGAGCTGCACGGTGGCCGGGCCACGTCCGACGCGCGAAGCCTCGAGGTCTATCCGGGCCTCTGGTCCGGAGTCGGCCTCGTACGCTCTGGCGCTGGCACGGCCCTCGTCGGGAGCCACACCGAGGTCGCGGACCTCATCGGCGAGTACGCCGCGCTGGGCATCGACGAGTTCGTGCTGTCGGGGTACCCGCACATCGAGGAGGCTTACTGGTTCGCCGAGGGCGTGGGGCCGATCCTGCAGCAGCGCGGTCTGGTGCCCCCGCTGGGCGGGTAGTCCGAGCCGAGCCACCCCCGCTGGTCGAGGAGTTCGAGCCGAGTCACCCCCGCTGGTCGAGGCCGTAGCGCTAGCGGAGGATCGAGACCCGTCCGGTCAACCCGCCGGGTTCGTCGCGGCGCCGTCGAGCCAGAGCGTGTCCGACGCGTCGCTGTGCGTGCCACCGGTGCCGACGTGCTTCGAGCTGATCTTCGGGCCGTTGCGGATCACGTGCCACAGCGCCATCGCGTGCCCTCGGCCGAGGCCGTACTCCTCGTCGAGCCAGGCGACGACCTGCCCGGCCTTCGCCTCGGGCTCGGCGAACCCGCGCTCCTTCGCCTCCTCGACCAGCACGCGAGGGGTCTTGCCCGTCTTCTTCTCGATCGTGTCGAGGTACGCCTGGAACGACATCGTCATCCTCCGAGCTCCTGCCGCGGACCGTCCGCATCTGCACTCCTCCGTACGACGGTCGTGCCGTGCGGAACTCATCGATGCCGCTTCGTGCACTTCGCAAGATGCTGGAGATCCACCGAACGGTGGAGGCGCGAATCAACCCAGGCTCAGACGCTGCGGTCGATGTGGCGGGGGCGGTGCGCTCGTAGCGTCGCAGTGTGACCGCATTGGAAGTACGAAACCTGCACAAGCGCTACGGGCCGCACGTTGCCGTCGACGACGTCTCCTTCACGGTCGAAGCGGGAGAGATCTTCGGCATCATCGGGCCCAACGGTGCCGGCAAGACGACAACCGTCGAGAGCATCGCCGGCCTGCGAACTCCCGACTCGGGTTCGATCTCCGTACTGGGACTCGACCCGATCAAGGACCGCGCGGAGGTGCGTGAGCGACTCGGCGTGCAGCTGCAGGAGAGCAGCTTCCCGGACGCGATCACGGTCGCCGAAGCCCTCGAGCTCTACAGCTCCTTCTATCGGAACCCCGCCGACTGGCGCGAGCTCATGGAGCTCCTCGGTCTCACCGAGAGGCGCAACACCCGGTACAAGGCTCTGTCAGGCGGGCAGAAGCAGCGGCTCTCGATCGCGCTCGCCCTGGTCGGCAATCCGTCGGTCGCGATCCTCGACGAGCTCACGACGGGACTGGACCCACAGGCGAGGCGCGACACCTGGAGCCTCATCGAGCGGGTTCGTGGCACGGGCGTCACGATCCTCCTCGTCACGCACTTCATGGATGAGGCGGAGCGCCTCAGCGACCGGATCGCCGTCATCGACGGAGGCCGCGTCGCCGCAGTGGATACGCCCGCAGGCCTGATTGCGCAGTCGACTGCGGTGCAGCAGGTCCGGTTCCGCGTGAGTCGACCGCTGGACGAGAGCGTCCTGACCGAGCTTCCCGACGTGACCGAGGTCGAGAACACGGACGGCCGCTGGCTGGTCACCGGCGGGGGACCGCTTCTGACCAGCGTCGCAGGAGCGCTCGCCAGGGCGCAGGTCGTGGCGGAGGATCTCCGCATCGACCAGCGCAACCTCGACGACGCGTTCGTGGCCCTCACGGCGCGCGCCGCGGAGTCCCCAGAACCCTCCGAGAGCAGCATCGACTGATGCGTGCTCTCCCGAAGATGGTCAAGGTCGAGACGAAGCTCTTCCTTCGCGACGCTGCCACAGTCACCTTCGGTGTGCTGTTCCCGACGGGCCTCCTACTCGGGCTGGGTGCCATCCCGACGCTCAGAGAGTCGTCGCCGGAAACCGGCGGGCTCCGGTCCATCGACGTCTGGGCGCCGACGGCACTGGTGTTCGGGATGGTGATGATCGCCGTGCAGCACGTCCCGACGGTGATCGCGACGTATCGTGAACGCGGCATCCTGCGCAGGCTGTCGACAACCCCGGCCCATCCGCGGAACGTCCTGCTCGCGCAGATGATCGTCGCGTTCGCTTCCGCGGTCGTCGCCGCGGCCCTCATGATCTTCCTCGCGTGGGCGGTGCTGGACATCGCGCCGCCCGAGCGTCCCCTGGAGTTCGTCGTCGCCTTCGTCGTCGGCTATGCGGCACTGCTCGGGCTCGGCATGGTCTCCGCGGCCATGGCCCGCACGAGCAGCGCCGCGAACCAGATCGGGACCGTCATGTTCGTCGCGCTGATGTTCTTCGGAGGGGCATTCCTGCCCCGTGTCCTCATGCCCGACGTGCTGCGCGAGGTCGGCGAGTTCATCCCGCCTGGACTGCAGGCTCTCACCGCGGCGTGGTCCGCCGAAGCGGGTGAGATCACCGCCACCGCCGGTGGGCAGGCCTTCTGGCTGCAGATTGCCATAATGGCGGGTGTCGCCATGATCACGAGCGCGATCGCCGCGAAGCGCTTCCGCTGGGAGTAGGTGTCGATGATTCGGGATGCCGGGGCCGGCGAGCGCCCGCGCTCCGGGACGTACGGGTCCGCCGTCGCGGAAGAGGCGGAGATCGCGAATCGATCCCGATTGGCCTGGAAAGAGCAGCAGCTGCGGATCTGGGACCTGCTGCAGCTGATCACCCCGTGGCTGCTGCTGACGATCTCGACGGCGATCTACTTCTCGTGGGTGCTTCCGGCTTCCGGTGAACGATTCTGGCCCGAGGGCGCAACCGTCCTCGGGCTGGTCGCGGTCGCGGTCCTGTGGGTGCTGTTCTGTCACACGCTGCCCCTCAAGAGGAAGACGCTCCGCCCCGTGTCGACGGGCATCTTCTTCGTCGGACTGCTGACGCTGTGCGTCACCCTCATGACGTACTCCGACGTCTTCCTCGTCTTCACCATCGCAGGCTTCTTCCACGCGTACCTGCTCAGGCCGTGGCCGTTGGGGGTGCTCGGAGTCCTGGCCACCTCGGTGGTCCTCAACGCCTCGGTGATGCGCGTGTGGGCAGACCCGACCGCGGACGTGCTGGCGGAGTTCATCCTGATCGTCGCCGTGCAGACCGCGGCGATCGGGGTGGGTATCGTGCTGACGGCGCGCAGCGAGCCGGAGGAACGCAAGCGTGAGGAGCTCGTCGAGCGGCTCGAGGCGGCACTGCACGAGAACGCCGGGCTTCATGCGCAGCTGGTCGCCCAGGCGCGTGAATCCGGGGCGCAGGACGAGCGGCAGCGACTGGCCGGCGAGATCCACGACACGCTGGCTCAGGGTCTCGCCGGCATCATCACGCAGCTCCAGGCAGCGGAGCGTTCCGCCAGTCGGCGGGGCGAGACGGAAGAACACGTTGCGCGTGCACTTCGGCTTGCGCGGAGCAGCCTGACCGAGGCAAGACGGTCCGTGCGGGCGCTCGCTCCGCAGGAGCTCGGGCGAGCGCACCTCCCCGACGCGCTTCGCACCTTGACCGAGCGATGGTCGGAGGACCAGGGGGTCAGCGCGCAGGTGGAGGTCACCGGCACCCGAGAGCCACTGAGCCCGGCGATCGAGGTGTCGCTCTTCCGGGTCGCGCAGGAGTCGCTGACCAACGTGGCGAAGCACGCGAAGGCCTCGCGCGTCGGTGTCACCCTGTCGTACACGGGCATCGAGGTGCTGTTGGACGTGCGTGATGATGGACGCGGGTTCGTGACAGGGGTCGGCACCGGCTTCGGCCTGACGAGCATGCGCCAACGCATCAGAGGGGTCGGCGGTCACGTCGAGGTGCAGAGCGCGCCGGGTGAAGGGACATCCGTCAGTGTGCGCGTCCCGGCGATCGCCCCCGGCGGCACGAGAGCAGAGGGGGAGACCGACCGATGATCCGACTCGTCGTCGTCGACGACCACCCGATCGTGAGGGGCGGGCTTCGCGACACGTTCGCGGACGCCGAGGACATCGTCGTGGTCGGTGAGGCCGGGGACGGAGCCGAGGGCATCGAGCGTGCGGAGCAGCTGGCAGCGGACGTCGTGCTCATGGACCTTCGGATGCCCGGGATGGACGGCGTCGCCGCGACCGCGGCCCTGCGCGAGCGGGTTCCCAGTGCCCGAGTGCTGATCCTGACCACCTTCGACAGCGAGAGCGACGTTCTGCCGGCGATCGAGGCGGGTGCGATCGGCTATCTCCTGAAGGATGCTCTGCCCGACGAGCTGATGCGCGCCGTACGTGCAGCCGCCCGTGGCGAGTCGGTGCTCGCGCCGTCGGTGACGCAGCACCTCATGGGGCAGGTTCGGAGGCCCGGCGCCGGCACGCTGACCGATCGAGAGAAGCAGGTGCTGCAGCTGGTCGCGAACGGCAGCTCGAACCGGGAGGCCGCTGCGGCGCTCTTTATCGGTGAGGCGAGCATCAAGACCCACCTGCAACACATCTACGACAAGCTCGGCGTTCGTGATCGGGCCTCGGCGGTGGCCGAGGGCTACCGCCGTCGCCTGCTCACGTGACGCCCGTGGTGCTGGAATACGCTTTGTCCATGAATCCTGTGCGTCGCCCTGCCCGTCTCGCTGCCTTCGCCGCCGCCTCCCTCCTGGCGCTCGCCGTCGGGTGCGCCCCGGCCGACGAGGGTGACGACGACACCGACGCGTCCGACAGCGCGGCGTCCTGCGAGAAGGCCGACCTCCCCCTGAAGACCGACGGCCAGCTCACGATCGGCACCGACTCCCCGGCGTACGAGCCGTGGTTCGTCGACGACGACCCGAGCAACGGCAAGGGCTTCGAGAGCGCGGTCGCGTACGCCGTCGCCGACCAGCTCGGGTTCGCGAAGGACGAGGTCGTGTGGGAGGCGGTGCCGTTCAACACGAGCTACCAGCCGGGTGAGAAGTCGTTCGACTTCGACATCAACCAGGTCTCGATCACCGAGGAGCGCGCGAAGGCGGTCACGTTCTCGGAGCCCTACTACAAGGCGGCGCAGGCGATCATCACGCTCGAGGACAGCCCGTACGCGAAGGCCACGAGCTTCGCCGACCTCAAGGACGCACAGTTCGGCGCGCAGGTCGGGACGACCTCGCTGAACGCGATCGACCAGATCGCGCCGGCGAAGCAGCCTCGCGTGTACGACGACAGCAACCAGGCCACCAAGGCCCTCGAGGTCGGCCAGATCGACGCGCTCGTCCTCGACCTGCCGTCCGCGTTCTACACGACCGCAGCGGTGCTCTCCGAGCCCGGTGTGATCGTCGGGCAGTTCCAGCCCGAGACCGGGCAGAGCGAGGAGTTCGGCCTCCTCCTGCAGAAGGGCAGCGAGCTCGTCGGATGCCTGGACGAGGCGATCACCACGCTGCGTGAGGACGGCACCCTCGCCGATCTCGAAGAGCAGTGGCTGTCGCAGACCACGGGTGTGCCTGAGCTGTCGTGAGCGCCTCCTGGGAGGTGAGCGCGCGCCAGCTCGAACGCCTGGCGTTCCGGCGCCGTCGCGACCGCCGCCGGATGACGATCGCGCTCGTGTCGACCGTCGTCGTGCTCGTCGGCGCCTGGCTCCTGATCACCTCCGCGCCGGGCTGGGACCGCGTCCGCGAGACGTACTTCGACTGGGACGACGCCAAGGCAGCCTTCCCCGACATCGCGAAGGCGTTCGTCACGAACATCAAGGCGTTCCTCGTCGCCGAGGTCCTGATCCTCGCGCTCGCGCTGCTCGTCGCGATCATCCGGGTGGTGCCGTCGGCGTGGATGGCGCCGCTGAAGGTCCTCGCCACGATCTACACCGACGTCTTCCGTGGCACGCCGACCCTGCTCGTCGTGCTCCTGGTCGGGTTCGGGATCCCGGCCCTCGGTCTCCAAGGCGCCCCGACGAGCCTGTTCTGGCTCGGCGTCATCGCGCTGACCCTGAGCTACGGGGCGTACGTCGCCGAGGTGATCCGTGCAGGCATCTTGTCGGTCCACCCGAGCCAGTGGGCCAGCGGTCGGTCGCTCGGCCTCTCGTACGGCAAGACCCTCCGCCACGTCGTTCTGCCGCAGGCGCTCCGCCGCGTGACGCCGCCGCTGCTCAACGACTTCGTCTCGCTCCAGAAGGACACCGCCCTGCTCTCCGTGATCGGCCTCGTCGAGGCGCTGCGGCAGGCGCAGATCTTCTCCAGCCGCGACTTCGTCTTCACGCCGTACGTCGTCGCGGCCGCCTTCTTCATCGTGGCGACGATCCCGCTCGCGCGGTTCACCGACTGGCTGTCGCTGCGTGCGGCCCGACGACAGAGCGGGGCAGCATGAGCGGGCTCCTGGAGGCGCGCGGCGTCCGCAAGACGTACGGCGACCACGACGTGCTCAAGGGTGTCGACCTGAGCGTCGACGCGCACCACGTGGTGTGCCTGATCGGCGCGTCCGGCTCGGGCAAGTCGACGCTCCTGCGCTGCCTCAACCTGCTCGAGGTCGTGGACGACGGCGAGATCTGGTTCGACGGCGCCGAGATCACCGACCCGCGGGTCGACGTCGACGAGGTGCGCCGTGACATCGGCACGGTCTTCCAGGCCTTCAACCTCTTCCCGCACATGTCGGTCCTCGACAACGTCACGCTCGGCCCCCGCAAGGTCCGCGGTGGTCGCCGTCGCGACGCCGAGGAGCGCGCGATGGCGCTGCTCACGCGGTTCGGTCTCGCCGACCAGGCGCGCAAGCATCCCGACGCGCTCTCGGGAGGCCAGCAGCAGCGGGTCGCGATCGTCCGCGCTCTCGCGATGGAGCCGAAGGTCCTGCTGCTCGACGAGGTCACCTCGGCGCTCGACCCGATGCTCGTCGGCGAGGTCCTCGAGGCGGTGCGCGAGCTGAAGGCCGAGGGCATGACGATCGTGATGGCCACCCACGAGATGCAGTTCGCGCGCGAGGTCGCCGACGAGGTGCTCTTCCTCGAGAGCGGTGTCGTGTGCGAGCGCGGGACGGCCGAGCAGGTCTTCACCGACCCGACCGATCCGCGTACGCGCGCGTTCCTGGCGCGCCACCTGGCCTGACGCGCGCTGCCCACCAGGCGAGGTGGCTTCGTGCGACCGGGTCTCGATCGCTTCGCGCCTCGACCAGCGGGAGGGGGGTCTCGATCGCTTCGCGCCTCGACCAGCGGGAGGGGGGTCTCGATCGCTTCGCGCCTCGACCAGCGGGGGCCACGCGGGAATGTCTCCCGTACGGGTGGACTTGTCCTCTGCATGGTCGCCACGGGGTACGACGCACAGCCCGTCCGCACGTCCGAGCCTGTCGCAGCGCTCGACGAGCTCCTCGGGGCGCTGCACTGGAGCGTGACCGGGTTCGCCCGCGACGACCTCGGTGCCGGCGACCACCGGCGCTACCACGGTGACGGGATGCGCTTCCACTACGTCGTCTCCGGTGACGCGGTGGTCAGCCGCGGCACAGAACGGACCGAGCTGCGGGAGGGCGCGTTCCTGCTTCTGCCGCGCGGCGGTGAGGCGCTCCTCCGCTCGACCACGACGACGACGCTCTACACCGGCAACCTCCGGCTCGAGGTCTCCGACGGCGACCGGCTGGTCCGGCTCATGCCCGACACGGTGCTCGCCTGCTGCTTCCGCGCCGCCGAACCCGTCATGGGGCCGCTGCTGGACGCGATGGACGACGAGGTGCGCCGCGCGCGGCCCGGCTCGAGCTCGCTCACGACCCGGATCGCGAACCTCGTGATGGTCGCGGCGATCCGTCAGTGGGCGGAGTCCGGCTGCGGCGCCGCGAGCGGATGGCTCGGCGCGATCCGCGACCCGCACGTGGCCCGAGTGCTCGCCGCCATCCACGACGACCCCGGCTCGCCCTGGACGGTCGCGTCGCTCGCCCAGGTGGCGAGTGCGTCGCGGTCGCAGTTCTCCGAGCAGTTCCGTGCCGCGGTGGGCGACAGCCCTCACCGGTACCTGACGGCGGTCCGGATGCGGAAGGCCATGGACCTGCTGCGCACCGGCACCCCGTCGACGTACGTCGCCTCGGTCACCGGCTACGGGTCGGAGGCGGCGTTCAGCCGCGCGTTCCGACGCCACACCGGACTGTCGCCGCGCGCGTGGCGGCAGGCCGCCTGACTCGGCCCACCGCCACGCCGTCCCCCGTCGTCCCCAGAGGTCAGACCCGGCGAGCGGCCCCGAGCAGGGCGCCGCCCAGCACCGCGGCGACACCACCGAGCACCAGAGCCGTGCGCACGTCGAACGCGTCGACGACGAGCCCGCCGACCGCTGCGCCCAGCGCGATCGCGATCTGGAACGTCGCCACGAACAACCCGCCCATGCTCTCCAGCCGGTCCGGCGCGACGCGCGCGATCCATGTCTGGACGGCGGTCGGGATCCCGCCGAAACCGATCCCCCAGAGCACGACCGTCGCCGCCACCAGGGCGTACGAGGTGCCGCCGAGCGCGAGCGTCACCGTCGCGACTCCGATCAGGACAGGTGCTGCGACCACGAGAAGCCGCAACCGCTTGTCGGCCAGCAGCCCGCTCAGGATGTTGCCGACGAAGCTCGCCGCCCCGTACGCCGCCAGCAGCCCGGCGAGGCCGGCCGCGGTCAGCAGCGGGACGCGGTCGAGCGCCGGCCGAAGGTAGGTGAAGCCGGCGAAGTGTCCACCGGCGATCAGCGCCGTTGCCGTCATCCCGACGAGCACGATGCGGCGCCTGGCCGTCTCGAGGAGGATGCGCAGCGAGCCGCTGGACGTGACCGGGAGTCGGGGAAGGGTGACGAGCTGCGCCACCAGGGCGAGCACGGCGGTTCCGCCAGCGGCGACGAACACCCACCGCCAGCCCCACAGCTCCCCCAGGAACGCTCCGACGGGGACGGCCAGCACCGTGGCGAGCGAGACGCCCGAGTTGACCACCATCATCGCGCGGCCGAGGTGGTCGGGGGCGACGAGCTGGGCGGTCACCGCGAGGACCATCGCCCAGAACCCCGCCAGGGCGACGCCGAGCAGCAGCCGTGCGAGGAGGACCGTGACCAGGCCTGGGCTGATCGCGACCAGCAGGTTCGACACCAGCGCGAGCGCCGTGAGCCCCACCATCACCACGCGCCGGTCCGTGCGCGGCAGCAGGATCGCCAGCGTCGGTGCGGTCACCGCGCCCATCAGTGCGGTGACGGTCACGGTCTGGCCCGCCATGCCCTCGGACACGCCGAGGTCGTGCGCCATCGGCGAGAGGAGGCTCGCGGGGAGGAACTCCGCCGTCACCAGGGTGAAGATGCCCAGCGCCAGCGCACCGACGGCCCACCACGACGCGGGTGGGGCCGAACGATCGACGGCGGTCGTGCCGTCTGCGGTCTGCGTGGCGGTCATGGCGCTCCTTCTCGATTGCTGGTCCCGCCATCGTGGGTCGTGCGGCCAGTCGCGACTTGACCCATCGTCGGGCGGACCTGACCGTTCGTCCTCCGTTCGAGATGCATCATCCGGTGCAATACGTAGCGTGGGGACGGATCGCCCAGCGTGGGGAAGCCGTCGTCGACCAAGCCGTCGGTGCGCGGGGTGGTCGTCGGGGGGAAGACATGTCTCGTACGCACCTCGGGCGTACGGCGTCGCTGTTGCTGGCGCCGACCGTCCTTGCAATGACTCTTCTGGCCGTGGCACTCGCACCGCCGTCGGCCGCGAAGGCGCCGCCGAGCCCGGTCACGCTGTCGACCATCGAGCTACCGGCCGGCCACGTCGGTCAGGTCAGCTGCGCCCGACCGCATCCGGGCACCGTGAGGCTCGGCTCCCTGCTCGTGAGGACCTGGCCGGCCACGAGCTGGATGGCCGCACGTGACTGCGGGACCTCGGGCAGCGAGCACTACGACGGTCGCGCCGTCGACTGGATGACGAACGCGCGCACCGTCAAGGGCAAGAAGCGCGGCAACGACCTCGTCGCCTGGTTGCTGGCGACCGACGCGGCCGGCAACCGGTTCGCGAACGCGCGACGACTGGGCGTCATGTACATCATCTGGAACAACAAGATCTGGTCGACGTACCGATCGCGCGACGGGTGGCGCAGCTACAACGGCTGCACCGCGAAGGCGCGTGCCGGTGCGGGGAGCGACACCACGTGCCACCGCAACCACGTGCACATCTCGCTGTCGTGGGCCGGTGCACGCGGCTACACCTCGTACTGGGACGGCACCGTCGCGGGCGCGAACTACGGGCCGTGCCGGCCGGCGGGCCTCAACTGGGCCGGGCGCTACACGAAGCGGCGCGCGACGCCGTGTCCCTGGTACCCGCGCGTGACCGCAGCCAAGGGGTCGTCGACGGTGCACCGCAGCCTGGTGACCTACTCCGGTCTGCGCATCACGAAGGGCATGCGCGGCCCTGCAGTCCGTGCCGTCCAGCGGGCGATCCGGGTCCCGGTCACCGGGGTGTGGGACGCGACGTCGCGTGCGCAGATGCGCGCGTACAAGGGTGCACGCCACCTCGGTGGGTCCGCCGTCGTCGGTACGGGCGCCTGGCGGTCGCTGCTCACGCAGACCGCACCGAAGCCGAAGGCGCCGCTAGCCTGAGGCGGTGCCGAAACTTCGAGCCCACACCATCAGCGTCTCCGTCGACGGCTTCATGGCCGGTCCCGACCAGGATCTCGAGAACCCGCTCGGCGTCGGCGGTGAGGCGCTGCACGCGTGGATCTTCCCGCAGAAGGACTCGGGCCGACCCGTCGACCCTTCGGGGCCGGACGCGGACTTCCTGCTCCGGCGCACCGAGGGCGTCGGTGCGACCGTGATGGGCCGCAACATGTTCGGGCCCGTCCGCGGTGAGTGGCCTGACGAGTCCTGGCGGGGTTGGTGGGGCGAGGACCCGCCGTTCCACCACCCGACGTTCGTCCTCACCCACCACGCGCGCGAGCCGCTGACGATGGACGGCGGGACGACCTTCCACTTCATCACCGACGGCTTGGAGTCTGCTGTCGAGCAAGCGTTCGACGCGGCTGACGGCCAGGACGTCGTGCTCGGCGGTGGAGCGTCGACGATCCGTGCCGCACTCCAGGTCGGGCTGCTCGACGAGCTGCACGTCGCGATCGTCCCAGTGCTGCTCGGACGCGGCGAGCCGTTGTTCTCCGCACGGCTGCCACCGTCGTACGTGGTGGTCGAGCACGTGCCCTCGGACTCGGTCACGCACGTGGTGATCGCGAAGCGCGAGAGCGCCGCGACCTAGCGCCGCTTCTTGACCTTCACCGTGCGCGTCACCGACGTCACGGTGCGCCAACCCTTGCTGCCCTGCTTCGCGCGGACGACGACCCGGAACCGCTTGGTCCCCTTCGACGTCATCTTCACGTTGGTCGCAGCCAGGCCGGACTTCGAGGTGCGCAGCGTGCGGACCTTGCGCCACTTGCCCTTGCGACGCTCCTGCAGCACGACCTTCGCACGCTTCGCCGGGAGCCCGAGCGAGGTCACCCGCGCCTTGAAGCGGACCTTCTGACCGACCCGTGCCTTCGCCTTGGAGCGACCGAACGACACCTTCGCCGCGAGTCGTGCGAACTCGTTGACCGAGGTGGCGATCGTCGTCGCGCGTCCGTTGACGGCGACCCGCAGCGCCTTGCGCCCACCGCTCGTCGTACGAGCGACCGACGGGGTGCCGCTGGAGGTGAAGACCGTGACGACGCGGGCCGTCTTGCCGGTCCGGACCGGGATCGGCACTCGCACGACCGATCCGCGGCTCGAGGCGCCGTACACCTGACCGAGGATGCCGGCCGTCGTCGTGCCTGCGGAGGCCCGCGGGGCTCCGGTGGTGAGCATGCGGGCGCTGCGCGTGGCGCCGTTGGCGTCCTTCCCGCTCAGCGCGACCCAGTGGCCGCTGGTCCGGACGCCGACGCCCGCGGGCAGGACCCACTGCTGCTGCACGGTGCCTGACACCTTCGTCGAGCGGACGAGGTCCTCGACGACCACGGCGTCGATGCCACGCAGGTAGTAGACGCACCGCGCGAGCTCGAAGCCGCTGGAGCCGAGGTAGCCGGGGTCGTAGACGCAGGTCCGGTGCGTGTAGGCCGAGCCGGCCGAGGCCTTCACCTGCCCGTAGACCGAGCGGTTGGGAGTGCCGGGCGCGACCAGCGCGCTGTGGGCGTTGCGGCGGGTGACCGCGGAGCGCAGGCTCGACCCGTTGTACGCGTACGGGCCGGGATCGGCCACCCACGAGACTCCGTCGGAGAACATCGTCATCGCGGTCGTGTCGGCGTGCCGGTGCGACGGGAGCGCGTACCGGTCGGCGGTCCTCAGCGAGTAGAACGTGGACGACGTGTCGACGCCTGCGACCCACCCGGACCGGCCGAACGTGTAGCCGCCGGCATAACGGGAGTAGGTGCGTGTCGGCGTGCGGCCGCTCGCACCGGACGTCCGGACCCACTCCGCGGCCGACGTCGAGCCGAACACGCCGGCGGGGATCCGCTGCAGGTGCGTGTCGCCGATCGTCTCCAGGTAGCGGTCGGGTCGGCTCGCGGCTGCGAAGAAGTTGCTGCGCGCGGCGATCATGGAGCCGATCGAGGACGCCGAGCTCGCGGCGCCGTACGCCGTGAACACGTTGTAGGTGCGGTGCATGATCGTGCCGAGGTACAGGCCGTACCCGGGTGCGCCCTCGAGGTCGGAGCCGTCGGAGTGCGCGAGACGGGCGGCGACCGTGAGGGCCTGCCGCCGCAGCGTCGTCCGCTGCGCCTCGGTGCCTGCCTGCTTCGCCCCTGCGTACGCCGCGAGCTTGAGGTTCATCGTGGTGTTGTTGCCGTACGTGCCGTACGCGAGCGCCTTCGCGAGCTCCACCTTGAGCTGCTTGGCGGCCCACGCGCGGTCGATCGACGACGCCGCGAGGCGGTTCATGCAGACGAACGTGCCGATGCGGAAGCCCAGGTACTGGGGGTGGTTCTGCCAGTAGGTGCGCTTCTTCGGAGGGTTGTCGGCGACCCAGTCGCGGACGATCGCGGTGAAACGGCGCTGCATGGCCAGGCCCTCGGAGTCGCCGAGCGCGAGGCCGGTCTTGAGGAGCGGGAGCGCCCAGTGCAGCGAGTGCATGTAGCGGTCGCCCGCCAGGTCGAGCCCCGACTGCGGCTTCCACGACGGGTTGGTGGCCAGCCGCATCGTGCCGTACTGGTTCATGTCGACGGTGCCCGCCATGATCGACCGCGCACGCCCGACGCCGGCACGCGTGAGAGACCCGAGCGTGTGCATGTTCTCGCAGATCGTGTCGTACCCGGGAGTGGCGGCCGCTGCCGCGGGCGCGGGCGTGGCCACAGCCTGGACCACCACGAGGCCGGAGACGGCGAGAGTCGCGGACACGGCGGCGCCGGTGAGACGGCGGAGCGTTCGGGCAGGGGTGGTACGTCGGGGGGCACACATAGGGACCCCATGGTGCCAGATGTCCGGTTACCGACGGAACACTCGTCATCGAGGCGTGACCGTCCGCGACAGCCTCGCCGGACGAAACGCCGTACATTTCCGGCATGGACCTGCGTGACGAGGATCTGACGTCCTTGGCGAACTCGCTCGCCGAGCTCGTCGGTGCGCCGATCACCATCGAGGACCCCCAGTCGAGCGTCCTCGCCTACTCCAACAGCCTCGACGCCGACCGCTCGCAGGCCGTCGACGACGCACGGATCACGACGATCCTGGGACGTCAGGTGCCGCCGCACTACCGCGCGCTGCTCGACGAGGCGGGCGTGTACGGGCAGATCGCGCGCTCCAGCGACGTCGTGATGGTCGACCTGCCCGGTTCCGGCATGACCCGCCGCGCGATCGTGGCCGTCCGCGACGACACCGGCACCCTGCTCGGATCGGTGTGGGCGGCGGTGCCGACCGGTCTCACCGACGTGCAGCGGCAGGCCCTGCTCGCGGGTGCTCCGGTGGTGGCGCGTGGGCTCGTCCGTGAGCGGCAGCGGGCGGACTCGTCGCGGCGTCGCACGGTCGAGGTCGTCGAGGCGTTGCTGCGCGGCGGCGACGACGCGACTCGCGCCGCCGAGTCCGCGGGGCTGCGGGCACCGTGCACCGCTCTCGTCCTCGCCACCGACCGCACGCACGAGAGCGTCCCCGCACACCGCGCGGGCGCCTTCGTGCTCCACCTCGCCGCCGTCGCGCCGAGCGCGGCTGCCGCGCAGGTCGACGACGTCGTCTACGCGGTCGTCTCCGGTGACGAGGCAGGCGCCTCCCGGCTCGCCCGCGACTTCCTGGCACGGACCCGCGGTCGGCTCGTGATCGGTGTCGGGCGCACGGTGGGGTCCGCCGAGGAGATCGACGTCTCGGCCCGCGACGCGGACGCGGTCGTGCGGGCGGTCCGCCGCCGCGGGCGTACGGGGGTGGTCGAGACCGTCCGGGGCGTCCTCGCTGACGTGGTCGCGCTCCGGGCGTCCGACGCGTTGGCCGGGTACGAGGAGTTCAGCCCGCTGTCGTCGCTCGAGCGGTTCGACGCCGAGCACCACGCCGACCTGCTGGAGAGCGCCCGCTCCTACCTCGCCCACGGCGGAGACGTCGCCGCGGCCGCGGCCGCCCTGCACGTCCACCCCAACACGCTGCGCAACCGCCTGCGGCGCGCGTCGCAGGCGGCGGGAGTCGACGTCGACGACCCGGACACACGACTGCTGCTCGGGCTGCACCTGAAGCTGCGCGACCTGATCTGAGGCGTTTCCTATCGACATTGCGTCGCTGTGGTGGGCGCGATGTCGACACGTCACGTCGATGGACTGTGCGATCGCACACCGTCGTGGCGCGGATGGTGGCCGAACGAACACCCCACGCAGCGCCGTACCGGCCGAGCATGGTCGGCATGAGCACCCCGGGCAGCGCCGCGAGCGCATCGAGCACCCCTCGTCACGTCGTCGTCGCCGGGGCCGGCATGGTCGGCCTCTCCACGGCCTGGTTCCTCCAGGAGCGCGGCGTCCAGGTCACCGTCGTCGACCGGACCGGCGTCGCCGCCGGCTCGTCGTGGGGCAACGCCGGGTGGATCTCGCCGGCGCTGACGCTGCCGCTCGCCGAGCCCGCCGTGCTGAAGTACGGCCTGAAGGCGATGCTCAGCCCGACCTCACCCGTCTACGTCCCGCTGACCGCAGACCCCAAGCTGCTGCGCTTCCTCGTCGGCTTCGCCAGGCACTGCACGCCGGCGAAGTGGCGCTCCGCGATGGCGGTCTTCACCGAGCTGAACCGTGACGCTCTCGGCACGTACGACGCCCTCTCCGACGGCGGCGACGCCGGCCACGCGGTCCGCGAGCCGCTGCAGGATGCAGACCCGTTCCTCGCCGGCTTCGCGTCGGTCGAGGACCGCAAGACGCTCGTCGACGAGCTCGCCCACGTCGTCGCGTCGGGCGGCTCGGTCGACTACGACCTGCTCAGCGCCGACGAGATCCGTTCCCTCGAGCCGACCCTCGGCGACGGCGTGCGCGCCGGAGTGCGGATGCTGGGCCAGCGCTACGTGAACCCCCCGGCGTACGTGGCCTCGCTCGCCGACTCGGTCGTCGCGCGCGGCGGCGTGATCCAGAGCGGCTTCGACGTCGTCGACGTCGTCGACCGGGGTGCACGCGGCGTCGAGGTCGTGTCGCGCGACGGTGAGCGAGTGGGTGCCGACGCGGTCGTCCTCGCCACCGGGACCTGGCTCGGCGAGCTCGCCCGGTCGTACGGGGTCAAGCGCGTGGTGCAGGCCGGTCGCGGATACAGCTTCACCGTGGTGCCCGAGCACCTGCCGAAGAACCCGATCTACTTCCCCGTCCAGCGCGTCGCCTGCACGCCGCTCGGCGACCGCCTGCGCGTCGCGGGGACGATGGAGTTCCGCTCGCCCGACGCGCCTCTCGAGCCCCGCCGCATCGAGGCGATCGTCGCGTCGGCGCGGCCGATGTTCACCGGCGTCGACTGGGAGGCGCGTCAGGAGGAGTGGGTCGGGTCGCGTCCGTGCACGACCGACGGCCTGCCGCTCGTCGGCGCCACGCGCTCGCCGCGCGTCCACGTCGCCGGCGGCCACGGCATGTGGGGGATCGCCCTCGGTCCGTTGACCGGCCGCATGGTGGCCGACGGGCTCACAGGGCGGGCGCTCCCCTCGTACGCGCGCCGGCTCGATCCGCTGCGCTGATCGGCGCCGCACAGCCAGACATTCGGGGTCGTACTCGGACGAGTCGGTCGGACGGCGGCCTGGAGTCGGTATGCTTCGCGAGGCAACAGGCCGTGGTCACCGTCGACCGCGTACGCGTGCACTCAGGGCGCGCGGTCGGCTGAACGGAGGATTCGACCCATGGCATTTCTGCTGCGCATCGAGCTGCCGGACGTCCCCGGTTCCCTCGGTGCCGTCGCGACCGCGCTCGGCGGTGCGGGTGCAGACATCCACGCGATCGAGATCGTCGAGCACCGCTCCGACGGCAAGGCGGTCGACGACGTGCTGCTCGAGCTGCCCGTGACGACGATGCCGGACAAGCTCATCACCGCGTGCCACCATCTCGACGGCGTGCGTGTGCAGTGGATCTCCCGCTACAACGCCGGCGCCAACCTCTCGATGGACCTCGAGGCCGTCGAGGCGTTCACCGCCGAGCCGTCGCGAGCGCTGGAGAGCCTCACCGAGAAGATCCCGGAGACGTTCCGCGCCGACTGGGCCCTGCTGGTCGCCCGCGCGCACGTCGGTCTGCAGGTCCTCCACGCCACCCCGACGGCGCCCGAGCGCGTGCCCGACGTCGAGGCGTGGTTCACGATGACGCACGCGCAGCGCCTCAGCCCTGTCGCGGACTGGGGTTCGATGGTGCTCGCCGGCGCACCCGTCCCCCAGCGCGAGGCGGCCGTCCTCTTCGGACGGCACGGCGGGCCCCCGATCCTCGACTCCGAGATCGCGCGGCTCGGCCACATCGTCGGGCTCGCGGCGTCGGTGAGCGCGGCGGTCTGAGGCCGCCGGCTACTTCGGCTTGGTCACCGGGACGTGGGCGGAGTGGCTGCGGCCGAGTGCGGCCACCTCGGCCTCCATCTTGGGGATCGTCTTGCGCACCATGCGCTTCGCGATCGGCTCGGCAAGCGCCGAGGAGATGATCGGCTTGGTGAAGTTCGCGAAGACGACGCCGCGCGGCACGTACACGCGCCGCTTCTGCTTCGCCATGCCGTCGCACACCGCGGTGACGCAGTCCTCGAGCGTCGTCGTGCCGTTGGCGGGCCACGGCAGCTTGCCGCGGATCGCCTTGAAGCTCGGCAGGTCGGCCTCGGTCCCGCGCACGATGTCGGTGTCGATCCACGACGGGTGGCAGACACCGACCTTCACCCCGTGGACCCACATCTCCTGACGCGTCGCGAGGGCGAGAGCCTCGACGCCGGCCTTGCTCGCGTTGTACGGGGCAAGGCCCGCGAGCGGGGTGAAGGCGGCCAGGGAGGAGACGACGAGGATGTAGCCCTTGGTCTCGATGACGTGCGGGATCACCGCTCGCAGCGTCCGGTAGACGCCGTTGAGGTTCACGTCGACGACCCGCTCGAACGCCTCGGGGTCGATCTGTCGGACCGTGCCGTACGAGGCGATGCCGGCGTTGGCGAGCACGTGGTCGATACGTCCGAAGTGAGCAGCGGCGGCGTCAACGGCGGTCTTGACCGCGTCGGTGTCGCGGACGTCGGCCTCCCACCAGGCGGCGGCGCTGCCGAGCTCGGCAGCGACCGCGGCCAGCTCGTCCGGCTCGAGGCCGATGAGCGCGACCCGGCCGCCGCGGCGGGCGTACTCGCGGGCGACACCTGCTCCGATGCCGCGTGCGGCACCGGTGACGACGGCAACCTGGCCGGTGAACGTGGAGGTCATGCCGTCAAGATACCGACGGTATCCGAAATGTGCCACCCGCGATGTCACATCGTGGATGTCTGCCTACAGCGCGCGGAGAATGTCTTCGACGCGCTCCTTCGCATCACCGAACAGCATCTGGCTGTTGTCCCGGAAGAACAGCGGGTTCTGGACGCCCGCGTAGCCCGCCGCCATCGACCGCTTGAACACGATCACGTTCTCCGCCTCCCAGACCCGCAGCACCGGCATCCCGGCGAGTGGGCTGGTCGGGTCCTCGGCCGCAGCGGGGTTGACCGTGTCGTTGGCGCCGATGACGAGGACGACCGAGGTGCCGGCGAGATCGTCGTTGACCTCGTCCATCTCCAGCACGATGTCGTACGGCACCTTGGCCTCGGCCAGGAGCACGTTCATGTGCCCGGGCAGACGGCCGGCGACCGGGTGGACGCCGAAGCGGACGTCGATGCCGCGGTCGCGGAGCTTGCGGACGAGGTCGGCCACCGGGTACTGGGCCTGAGCGACCGCCATGCCGTACCCCGGGGTGATGACGACCGAGCGTGCGTTCGTGAGCAGGTCGGCGGCGTCGGCGGCGGTGATCTCGCGGTGGTCGCCGTAGTCCGTGGCGTCGCTCGTGGAGGCCTCGATGCCGAAGCCGCCGGCGATGACGGAGATGAAGGACCGGTTCATCGCCTGGCACATGATGTAGGACAGGTACGCACCGGAGGATCCGACGAGCGCGCCGGTGACGATCAGCAGGTCGTTGTTGAGCAGGAAGCCCGACGCGGCGGCGGCCCAGCCCGAGTAGCTGTTGAGCATCGACACGACGACCGGCATGTCGCCGCCGCCGATCGACGCGACCAGGTGCCAGCCGAGCGCGAGCGCGAGCGCGGTGACGGCGATCAGCAGGACGAGGTTCGGGGTGATGACGAACCAGACGGTCAGGATCACGAACAGCGCGAGCGCCCCGAGGTTGATGGCGTTCTTGCCCGGCAGCATCAACGGCGCCGAGCGCATCCTGGCGGAGAGCTTGAGGTTGGCGACGATCGAGCCGGTGAACGTCACCGCGCCGATGAAGATGCCGATGAAGATCTCGGCGTTGTGGATGTCGGCCAGCGACCCCGTGAGGTGGTTCGGCGCGAGGTAGCCGTTCCAGCCGACCAGCACCGCCGCCAGACCCACGAAGGAGTGCAGCAGCGCGATCAGCTCGGGCATCTGGGTCATCGCGACGATGCGCGCGCGCCACAGGCCGACGGCGGCCCCGATCGCCACGGCCGCCAGCAGCAACGCGATCGAGAGCCCGTCGGCGACGTCGAGGACCAGCACGAACGTCGCGACCAGGGCGACCGCCATGCCGGTGATGCCGTACCAGACGCCGTTGCGCGACGTCTCGTGCCGGGACAGCCCGGCCAGGGACAGGATGAAGAGGAGCGACGCGACGATGTACGCGGCGGTGGCAGCACTCTGCGCGGTCATGGCGGCGTCAGTCCTTCGAGAACATGCTGAGCATGCGTCGGGTCACGGCGAATCCGCCGAAGACGTTGATGGAGGCCAGCAGGATCGCGACGAACGACAGCACGCGGATGATCGTGGCGTTCTCGGCACCGTCGTCGATCGAGATCTGCAGCATCGCGCCGACCACGATGATGCCGCTGATCGCGTTGGTCACCGACATCAGCGGCGTGTGCAGCGCGTGGTGGACCTTGCCGATCACGTAGTAGCCGATCACGACCGCGAGCGTCAGCACGGTGAAGTGCTCCGGCAGAGGGGCGGGCGCGAAGGCGTTGATGAGGAACAGCGCGAGGATGCCGGTCCCGATCAGACCCCACTTGACGGCAGGGCTCCGAGGGGGTTTCTCCTCGACGACAGCTGGCTTGGCGGCCGGAGTGGCTGCAACCGGCGTGGCAGAGACGGAGACCGGCGGCGGTGGCCACGTCTTCTCGCCCTCGCGGACGACGGTGACGTTGCGCTGGACGACGTCGTCGAAGTCGAGGACGAGCTGTCCGTCCTTGCCCGGCGTGAGGAGCTTGAGCAGGTTGACCAGGTTCGTCCCGTACAGCTGCGACGCCTGGGTCGGGAGGCGGCCCGCCAGGTCGGTGTAGCCGAGGATCGTCACGCCGTTGGGGGTGACGACCTTCTCGCCCGCGACCGATCCTGCGACGTTGCCGCCCTGCGCTGCAGCCATGTCGACGATGACGGTGCCCGGCTTCATGCTCGCCACGTCAGCCTCGGTGAGGAGTCGTGGGGCTGCGCGGCCGGGGATCAAGGCCGTCGTGATGACGATGTCGACCTCGGCGGCCTGCTCGGAGTAGATCTCCGCGGCACGTCGGTCGTACGCCTCGGTGGTCGCCTTGGCGTAGCCGTCGGTCGAGACCTCCTGCTCGACGTCGACCTCGAGGTACTCACCACCGATCGACTTCACCTGGTCGGCGACCTCGGGACGGGGGTCGGTGGCCCGGACGATCGCGCCGAGGCTGCTCGCGGCCCCGATCGCCGCGAGGCCTGCGACGCCCGCACCCGCGACGAGCACCTTGGCCGGCGGCACCTTGCCCGCAGCGGTCACCTGCCCGGTGAAGAACCTGCCGAACTCGTGCGCCGCCTCGACGACGGCGCGGTAACCGGCGATGTTGGCCATCGACGACAGGACGTCCATCGACTGGGCGCGGGAGATGCGGGGGACCGCGTCCATCGCCAGCACCGTCAGCCGGCGCTGCGCCAGCTCGTCGACCAGCGCCTCGTTGAACGCCGGCGCGATCAGGCTGACCAGCGTCGCGTCGTCACGCAGCAGACCGATCTCGTCCGACGACGGCGCGTTGATCTTGAGCACGAGGTCGGCCTGCCAGGCCTCGTCGCGCACCGCTGTCGAGGCGCCCGCCTCGACGTACGCCTCGTCGGAAAAGCTGGACGCTTCGCCTGCACCGGACTCGACCACGACGTCGTACCCCAGCTTGATCAGCTGCGTGACCGTCGCTGGGGTGGCAGCGACGCGTGTCTCACCCGGCGAGGTCTCCTTGACCACGCCGATCTTCATTCGGCAGACGTTATCCGCAGGGGCTGGTGGACGACCAGTGGGTGAGACGTGCGTCTCATCTGGTGGAGGTGGCGAGGGGGCGTGCAAGTTTGTTCGGGCCGCCAACCAACCCCTGACCTGCACGAACGCGTCATGCCCGACCCGCCCTCTTTGACACTCTCCGTTGGGCCCACCGAAGACTGCGCGCCCCACTGCAACGTTCCAGTGGGGCAGCAACGCTGCGTGGGGCCAACGGAGAATGCGTCAGCCGAACAGGCGACGCGACTGCTTCAGCTGCGCACGCACGGCACCGGCGACCCTGCGGTCCAGCGTGAACACCTCGTTCCAGATCAGGCGCGACATGCCGTACCGCTGACCGCACATCAGCTCCTCGCGGCGCTTCTCGGCCACCACGACGGCGGACGCGTCGTCACCCTCCTTGTACGGCCGGAGGTACTTGCGGAGCCCGTCGAACTCGCCGAGGTGGCGCCATTCCGGCCAGGCGTAGTCGGCTCGTCCGAGGAAGACCCCATCCTCGTTGAACACGTCGTACTGCAGCTCGGGCTTCGGCAGGTCGAACACGTGGAACATCCACCGGCCGAGCGACTCGCCAGGCGACTCCGCGCGTCCGTCGGCGAACGCGAGTGCAGCCGAGGCGCGCGGGCTCCCCCGCCAACCGCGGTGGCGACCCTCGGCCCGCTCGAGCTGGTCACGATCGACGAGGCCGCGCTGGAGTGCGGCGTCCATCAGAACCACCCCGCTGCGGACGTGTGCGAGCGAGGCGGACTCCCACACGGCTCGTGCGAGCCCGGACACCGGACGCCCGTCGACGTCGCTGACCTCGCCGTCGGGGATCGATCCCTCGTGGAACTGGACGCCCGCGATCGTCCGCCCGTTGCGTTGGTCGAGCCGAGTCACGTGCACGACCGACAGGTCCACGGCGACGAGCGGGAGGCGTCGTACGGCGATCGCAGAGTGGTGCGTGAGCACGGCGCCGGGGCCGAGCTTGTCGGCCACCGCGAGGCAGCGGACGGCGTACTGCTCGGTCACGGTCAGCCTCTCGTACGAGGTGGCTGGTGCCCACGCGCCGTACCGGACCTTCGTGATCCCTCCACGCGCTCGTGCCGCCCTGAGCAGCCCCGGTCCGTACCCGTGATCACGCGCCTCTGCGGTCGTGAAGTAGCCGCCGTGCCGCTCGGCGACGGCGGCGATCGCCGGATCGTTCTCGATCTCCATCGCGGCATCGTGGCGGGTCCGCGCACGCCGCGCACCGTGCGCTCGGCCGACCTGTGGACGACGCCGACGGGGCCCCACCGCAGAATGCGCGCCCCACCGGAACGTTCAGGTGGGGCAGCGACTCTGTGTGGGGCCCAACGGAAAGTGTGAAGCGGTGCGGGGTCAGACCACGCCGTACAGCCGGTCGCCCGCGTCGCCGAGCCCCGGCACGATGTAGCCGACCTCGTTGAGCTTCTCGTCCACGGCTGCGACGACGAGCAGCACGGGGACGGTGATGTCGGCGAGGTCGGCCTCGATCCGGGCGATGCCCTCCGGCGCCGCGAGCAGGCAGATCGCCGTGATCGCCGAGCAGCCGCGGCTCACCAGGAACTCGATCGCCGCCGAGAGGGTGCCGCCGGTCGCGAGCATCGGGTCGAGCACGTACGCCTGGCGGCCGGCGAGGTCGTCGGGCAGCCGCTCGGCGTACGTCGCGGGCTCGAGCGTCTCCTCGTCGCGGATCATCCCGAGGAAGCCGACCTCCGCCGTCGGCAGCAGGTGCTGGAGTCCCTCGAGCATGCCGAGCCCGGCCCGCAGGATCGGCACGATGAGCGGCTTGGGCGGGGCGAGGCGTACGCCCTGCGCGACCGCGACCGGTGTCGTGACCTGGACCGCCTCGACCCGGACGTCGCGCGTCGCCTCGTACGTGAGGAGCGTGACCAGCTCGTCGGTGAGTCGGCGGAACGTCGGCGAGTCGGTCTCCGCGTCGCGGAGCGTGGTGAGCTTGTGCGCGACCAGCGGATGGTCGACGACGTGGATGTCCATGACCGGCACACTACCGATGAGCGAACTCGGGGTGCTTTCCCAACACGGCATCGCGAACCTCTGTCATTCTCAGGTGTACGCGCGTTGGACGAGTGTCGAGGGAGGTGTGCCGTGCAGGACGACGTGGACGTCGCGGTCGTCGCCTACCGCGAGGAGGGTGTGTGGTCGCTGACGCGTCTCCCTCACGGGGTGGGTGAGGACGTCGTGGAGCTCGAGCGCGCCCTTCGACCCTTCCCTTCGGAGTGCGGTGTGATCGGCATGGTCGCGATCGACGAGGACTTCTTCGTCCTCGCCCGCGTCTCCGGCGACCACACGCGCCTCCTGCTGTCCGACGTCACCGCGGTGGACGAGTGGCCGCTGGCGAGCTCGGTGGCCGACGAGCTCGGCCTGCCCGACCCGGAGGACGACGACGACCCGCAGCCGGCCGGTGACATGGAGATCCTCACCGACCTCGGCATCACGGCCATCGACCTCGCCGTGATGCTCGACGACCCGGACGCCTATCCCGACGAGGTCCTCGGTGACATCGCCGAACGCCTCGGGTTCGGCGCCGCCTACCAGGCGCTCGTCGGCTGACGTGTCCTCGAGAGCCAAGGACGAGGCCCTCATGGGTCGCGCTCTCGAGCTGGCGACGCGGGCCCTCGAGTCGGCGGACGTGCCCGTCGGCGCACTCGTCGTGGACGCAGAGGGCGCGGTGATCGGTGAGGGCTGGAACGCTCGCGAGCGCGACGGCGACCCGACCGCGCACGCCGAGGTGATCGCGCTGCGGGCCGCGGCGCACACGCGAGGCGAGTGGAGGCTCGACGGCTGCACGCTGGTCGTCACGCTCGAGCCGTGCACGATGTGCGCCGGCTCCCTCGTCCTCGCGCGGGTGTCGCGGCTGGTGTTCGGGGCGTACGACGACAAGGCGGGCGCGGTCGGTTCGCTGTGGGACGTGGTGCGCGACCGGCGGCTGAACCACCGTCCCGAGGTGCGTGCGGGGGTGCGCGCCGAGGAGGCGTCGGCGCAGCTGCTGGCCTTCTTCGCGGAGCACCGCTGACGCCCCACGGAGCGCTCGGACCCGGTTTGGGAGCCCTGATGACGGTCCGGTAATCTCTTCTGCGGTGGCGTGTCCGAGCGGCCGAAGGTGCAACACTCGAAATGTTGTGTAGGGAAACCTACCGTGGGTTCAAATCCCACCGCCACCGCACGATGAAGGCCCCCGATCTTCGCTGGTTCCAGTGAGGTCGGGGGTCTTCTCTCGTCACGGCCCCATCCTCGGATCCTCGGTCGGGTCGGCGTACGTGTCCGGACAGCTGTGGTCGACCGCGGCCGGGCGCAGCTCGTAGTGCCAGGGCTCGTTGCGATAGATCTGGCACAACCCGTACGCCGCGCCGTGCTCGGACAGCCAGCTCCGGGCGTCGGACGGACCGACGTCGACCGCGTCCCCAGACACGTGGGGGGACGTCTCGGGTGTGGCGACCCAGCGGGCAGCCTCCGCGTGGGAGCCGTACTTCGAGACGGCCTCACGCAGGAGCTCGCGCTGGTGCTCGGGCGAGCGCCAGCCGCTGTTGACGTACAGCGTGGTGCCGTCGTCGGCAGCGTCCGCCGCCGCCGCGCGTAGCGCTTCGAGGAGGCGGGGGTCGAGGTTGGCGACGGCCTGCACGTCGTCGGCGGCCAACGACTCCACGGCGATGGGCGGGGCTGCCGAGGACGAGGGCGCGAGCGACGACGCGACGAGGAAGCCGACCAACGCCGCGCCGGCCGACCCGAGGACGACGAGGACGGTGGGTCGCGTACGGCGCCCTCGCGCGGGTGCACTGGTGCTGTAGCTCATGGCCCGAGTCAAGGCACCGCGGCGTTGCCAGCGCGTATGCGCTTTTCGATATGCCCGCGATATGCGCTTCTCACTAGCATCGAGGGATGCGCGTGCTGGTCGTCGAGGACGAGCCCTACATGGCGGAGGCCATCCGTGCTGGGTTGCGCCTCGAGGCGATCGCGGCCGACATCGCCGGCGACGGTGACACCGCGCTGGAGATGCTGGACGTCAACGCCTACGACATCGCCGTCCTCGACCGAGACGTCCCCGGACCTTCCGGCGACGAGATCGCGAAGCGCATCGTCGCCTCCGGCAGCGGCATGCCGATCCTGATGCTCACCGCCGCCGACCGGCTCGACGACCTGGCCTCGGGGTTCCAGCTCGGTGCCGACGACTACCTCACGAAGCCGTTCGACCTCCGTGAGCTCGTACTCCGGCTCAGGGCACTCGACCGGCGGCGAGCCCACAGCAGGCCCCCGGTACGAGAGATCGCGGGCCTTCGGCTGGACCCGTTCCGCCGCGAGGTCTACCGCGACGATCGTTACGTCGCGCTCACCCGCAAGCAGTTCGCGGTGCTCGAGGTGCTCGTCGCTGCCGACGGCGGTGTCGTGAGTGCCGAGGACCTTCTGGAACGGGCCTGGGACGAGAACGCCGACCCGTTCACCAACGCCGTACGCATCACTGTCTCGGCTCTGCGCAAGCGGCTCGGCGAGCCGTGGCTGATCGCCACCGTGCCCGGTGTCGGCTACCGCATCAGCGCCTCGCCGGGACCCGGGCGCGAGGGCGGCGGACGTGGCTAGAGCGCCGGGCCTGAGCGTCCGTCTCAAGCTCACCCTCAGCTATGCCGGCTTTCTCATGGTCGCCGGCGCGATGCTGCTCGCCGTGGTGTGGCTGTTCCTGCTGCGCTACGTGCCCGATCGGGCGAGCTTCGGCCCTGGTCCTTTCAATCCCACCCGCTCCGATCTCCTGGACGCCTTCGCCCCCCGGGCGGCTCAGGCGTTGGCGGTCCTGCTCGTGCTCGGCCTCGTGGGAGGGTGGATCCTCGCCGGTCGCATGCTCGCGCCCCTCAGCCGCATCACCAGCGCCACCCGCCTGGCCGCCGAAGGATCGCTCTCCCACCGGATCCAGATGGAGGGCCGCAAGGACGAGTTCCGCGAGCTGGCAGACGACTTCGACACCATGCTCGCGCGGCTCGAGGCGCACGACGCGGAGCAGAAGCGGTTCGCGGCCAACGCCTCCCACGAGCTGCGCACCCCGTTGGCGATCACGCAGACGCTCCTCGAGGTGGCCGGCAACGACCCCGATCCTGACACCGACGAGCTCGTCGAGCGTCTCCGCTTCGTCAACGCACGGGCGATCGACCTCACTGAGGCGCTGCTGATGCTCAGCCGCGCCGACCAGGGGGCGTTCACCCGAGAGCGCGTCGACCTGTCACTCGTCGCCGAAGAGGCCACGGAGACGCTGCTTCCGCTGGCCGAGCGGCGCGGGCTCACTCTCGAGACGTCCGGCGACATCGCCTCGACCCTCGGATCGCGTGCGCTGCTGCAGCAGATGACGACGAACCTCGTGCACAACGCGATCGTCCACAACCTGCCGGATCACGGCACCGTGCGCATCACGACCGGCGTGCACGACCGCACTGTCGAGCTCACGGTCGAGAACACCGGCGAGGCGCTCACCCCGATGCTGGTCTCGACGCTCACCGAGCCGTTCCAGCGCGGCAGCCAACGCGTACGCACGGACCACACCGGTGTCGGCCTCGGCCTGGCCATCGTGAGGAGCATCGTCCACGCGCACAGCGGCACCCTCGTCCTCACTCCGCGGGACGGTGGTGGGCTCCGCGTGACCGTGCGGCTCCCCGCCGCTCCGCCGCACGGGTAGCCGCAGCGACGACGGTCAGCCCAGCCCGGCCACGAGCTCGGGCGTGACGGCGTCGACGCGCTGCACCGTGACGGCCGCGAGGGCGAGCGCGTCGTCGGCCGGCGGGTACGCGGCGTTCGGCACGGCGATCACCGTCATCCGGGCAGCGTGCGCGGACCGGAGGCCGTTCGAGGAGTCCTCGACCGCGGCGCAGGCCTGGGCATCGATGCACAGGCGCGTCGCCGCCTCGAGGTAGACGTCGGGCGCAGGCTTGCCGCGGTCGACCTCTTCGCTCGAGACGACGGCGTCGAAGGACGACGCGATCCCGGCGAGCTCGAGGACGAGGTCGATGAGCGAGCGGTTGGCGGACGAGGCGACGGCGAGCGGGTACGCCTGGGCGAGCGCGGTCACGGCCTCGACGGCGCCCGGGAGGAGCGGCAGCGAGTCGTGGTATCCCGCGGTCATCGCCTCGACGACGGAGCGACCGATCTGACCGGGCGGGTCCGGGACACCCAGCTCGTCGTGGAGGTAGCGCTCCCACTCGGGCGCGCTCATCCCCTGCATGGCGCGGGTCGCCTCGTCGGGGAACGGCCGGCCGGCGGCTGCGACCACGTCGCGTCGCGCCGCGTCCCAGCGCTCCTCGGAGTCGATGAGCACGCCGTCCATGTCGAACACGACCGCTTCGATCATGGAGCGGAGCCTACGGGGTCAGGACTCGGGTCGACCCAACCGCCAGTAGCCCATGAACGCCACAGACCGTCGGTCGACACCGCGCTCGGACACCAGGAACCGGCGCAACGTCTTGATGACGGAGGACTCGCCCGCGAGCCAGGCGTACAGGTCGCCGGTGGGCGGGAGCGGCATGCCGCTGTCGTCGAGCGGGACCTCCCAGAGGATGTCGTGGTCCACGTCGATGTCGGCGAGCGGTGCCGTGCCGGCCGTTGTCGAGTCGCCGAGCATCGAGGAGGCCACCTTGCGGACCGCGGGGATGAGACGTTCGCCGTGGGGCGAGCCCTCACGGGCGAGCCAGGTCAGCGCGATGCCGGTCGGCCGAGCCAGGTCGGTGAAGTCCTCGGCGTGGGGAACCTCGATGAGGGCGTGGCCACGGACGTCGCTGGGGAGGTCCTCGAGGATGCGGCTGATCGCAGGCACGGCGGTCTCGTCGCCGACGAGGAGGAGGGGGCGGTCGGAGGACGGTACGGCGAACTCGACCGCCCCGTGCGGCCCCGGGTGGAGCGCGTTCGGGCCCATGAGGACCGCGCGGGAGCCGGGGCGGCAGGAGTCGGCGAAGCGCCCCGCCGGACCGGTCGGTCCGTGCATCACGACGTCGATGTCGACCTCGCCGACCTCCGGGCGTACGGCGCGGATCGTGTACGTCCGGAGCGGGTTGCGGTGCTCGTCGGGCAGTGCGACCCACTCGCCGTACCAGTCGGCGCCGCTCGGTGCGTGCTCGTAGCCGCCGGTCGAGTCGGGGAGCATCAGCTTGATGCGCTGGTCATACCCGTTGTCGGCCATCTCGTGGAGGTCGTCGCCGCGGAAGGTGAGACGGACGAACGAGCGCGACAGAAGGGTGGTCCGTGCGACCTCGACCTCGAAGAACCGCCAAGCCTGGACGGCGGTGTCGGTGGTGGTGGTCACGGCGACCTCCTGGAAGGGGACAGATTTGCAGAGGTAAGCCTAATCAAAGCATCGCGGTGCGGTCCAGGGAGGGAGCCGCTAGCCTCCTGGTACGAACCTTGCGACAAAGGAGCTCCTGATGACGACTCCACGCCTGCTCGTACTCGCCCCGGCTGCCGCACTGGCGCTCGGGGCCGGACTGCTCGTCGCCGCCGGGAGCCCGGCTCAGGGTGACGACGCCACTCTCGAACCGTCCGCCGTCTCCGACCTCGGGTCCACCGCAGCCGTCCTCGCGGAGGACGGCCCTGTGCCTACGCCGCTCCAGCGCGCCGTCGCCGACCGGGTGACCGCGCTGCTGACGCCGAAGGGTGACAAGCCGGCCGACGGGGTGCCGGTGAGCCTCGACATCGGCCTCATCGGTGTCGAGGGCAGCCCCTCGGAGGGCTACACGCTCGTCGTCACCCGAGGCACCGACGGGAAGGCGCTCGTCTCCCGGCTGACGACGGGCCTGCCCTCGACGGCTCGTTACCTCCTCGCCGTCGAGACCTCCGAACGGACCGCCGACGAGCTCCGCGCCGCGTGGGAGGGGGTCGTCGGGCAGCACTGGCGGTCGGCGGACACCGCACCGTCCGGGGCGTACGGGCTGGACCTCGACCCCGAGCTCGAGGCCGTCGTGGTGGACGTCGAGGGCGCGGCGCCCCCCACCGCCGCCGCCCGCCTGGGCGTCGAGGAACCGTCCGTGGTGGGTGCTCCGGCCGAGGCCGTCGTCGTCCGCTACACCGGTGAGTCGGCACGCACGTCCCGCGCCGTCGACACCGCGCCACACTGGGCCGGCGCACGCATCACCAACTCGGGCGGAAGCAGCTGCACGTCCGGGTTCGCGGTGCGGAGCAAGACGTCGAGCACGCGGTACGGCGTCGTCGCCGGGCACTGCGGAGCGAACGGCACGACCTGGCACTCGGGCGGCGTCTACTTCGGTCGTACGGCGGGGCGTGCAGGCTATCCCGACTACGACCAGGCTCTGCTGAGCGGCTCCACGTACTCGAACTACCTCTACACCGACGGTCGTGACACCGAGGCCGTCCGGGTCGTCGGTGCTGCCAACGACGGGTCGATCGGTGACTCGGTCTGCGCGTCGGGCTACGTCTCCCGGTCGATCTGCGGGATCAAGATCAAGAGCCTGTCGGCGACGTTCTGCGACGACGCCGACCGCCCGTCGACCTGCACGACGTACCTGATGCGAGGTCGGCGCGACGACGACCTGCGGATCGTCCACAGCGGTGACAGCGGAGGGCCCGTCTACTGGCGCAACCCCGACGCCGCGCGCGCGTCGATCCGCGGGATGGTCGTCGCGTACGACATGAGCGGGGTGCGGCTCTACGCGGAGCGCTACACGTCGATCTCGAACCACCTGGGGGTGGTCGCGGTCACCAGCTGACGGCGACGCGGCCGGTCGTACGGGTGGGGCGGCTCAGACGGCCGGCGCGACCGGAGCGCACATGGTGAAGCGGGTCTTCGCCTTGACGGCCGGGACCGGGGTCTTCTTCATGCCCTTGAAGCCGCTGCCGATGTAGACGGCGACGCTCGCCTCGTCCTCGGGCGTGCCCTTCGTGTACTGGACCTTGCCCTTGAACTGCGCGCCGACGAGCCGTGCGTCCGCACGCTTGGGGTCGCGAGCGACGACGCGGACGTTGGCGATCCGGGTGTCGGCCGGGGCGTTGCCGACCGTGCCGCGGATGAAGCCGATGCCCTCGAGGTTGATCATCGTCCGGTTGGCCATGCCGGAGCGCCCGCCGGCGTTGAGGACGTTCACGCTCACCTGGTTCGTCGCGAGCTGCTCGCCCGGCTCGAGGGTGCGGTTGCGGCACGAGCTGACCGCGTCGGCGTCCGGAAGCTCGGGCGCGTCGGCGAACAGGAGCCGGACGCCGTAGTACGTCCCGCCGATGAGGACGGCAGTCAGCACCGACAGCGTGAGGAAGGTGCGCAAGCCCCGGTTCATGGTCACCTGTCCATCGGGTAGATACGTGCGTGCATGACCTGGCGCTGCTGGAGCGCTGCACGGAGCGCGCGGTGGAGCCCGTCCTCGAGGTAGAGGACGTTCTGCCACTCGACGACGTGCGGGAACAGGTCGCCGAAGAACGTCGAGTCCTCGTCGAGGAGGCTCGCGAGGTCGAGCTGCCGCTTCACCGTGACGAGGGTGTCCAGGCGGACCTGCTGCGGAGGCAGCTTGGCCCACTGGCTCTGGGTCAGGCCGTGCTCAGGGTACGGCCGGCCCTCGCCCACTCCTCGAAAGATCACCACTGCAGTGTAGACAGGCGTCCGAGGCGCTCCTGACGGCGCGCGATCGTACGGGTCGAACTGTGACCTGAAACGCTGGACGTGTCCTGGGTCACACACTAGCGTCGTCCCGCGGGACCACCTGCGCCCGCCCGGCGATGCCGGTGCACTCGATGGCGAGAGGTGTGTGCTCATGCGTGTGAAGCGTGCGTGGGGAGTCGGCCCGGCAGCGGGCGTGATGGTCTCGGGGCTGCTGGTCGCGGGGTTGGCGACCGTTCCGGCGAACGGCGCCGTCCCGGCCGGTGGAGACCGCGGCCATGGCGGCCCGCTCACCGTCGAGACTGTCTCGAACCCGCGGCCCAGCCTGGTCAGCGGCGGAGACGTCCTGGTCCGCGTGAAGGGGGCCGGTGACGGGCGCGTGACGCTCCTCGTCAACGGCCGCCGTACGGATGCGTCCCTGGTCGAGCAGCCTGACGGGAGCCGCCTCGGCCTCGTCGACGGTCTGCGCAACGGCATCAACATCGTCTCCGCCCACTCCGGGTGGCGCCTCGGTGCTCGCGTGGTCAACAACCACCGCATCCAGGGGCCGGTGCTCTCCGGGCCGCAGCAGACACCGTTCTACTGCGAGACCGAGGCGTTCGGGCTGGGTGCGTCGACGCAGCCGGACTGCGACGCGGCCACGAAGGTCACCTACCAGTACCGAGCAGGCAACGCCTTCAAGGCGCTCGCCGACCCGAGCCAGGTCCCGGCCGACGCGTCCACGGTGACGGTCGGCGGGCGGACGTTCCCGTACGTCGTCCGTCTCGAGACCGGCACGATCGACCGCGCCGTCTACCAGGTCGCTGGGCTCTACGACGGCACCGACCCGTCGCCGACGGCGCCGGAGGCCACCTGGAACGACCGCCTCGTCTACACGTTCGGCGGCGGCTGCAACGGCGGCTACCACCAGGGCGCGAGCACCGGCGGCGTGCTCGACGACTCCATGCTCTCCAAGGGGTACGTCGTCGCCTCGTCGTCGCTCAACGTGCTCGACAACAACTGCAGCCCGATCATCTCCGCCGAGGCGGCGATGATGGTCAAGGAGCACGTCGTCGAGACGTACGGCGAGCCGCTGCACACCATCGGGTGGGGCGGCTCCGGCGGTGCGATCCAGCAGTACACGATCGCCGAGACGTACCCCGGCATCGTCGACGGCATCATCCCGAGCATCGGCTTCCCCGACGTCGCCACGACCAACGGCCCCAACGCCGACTGCCGGCTGCTCCAGCGGTTCTACGCGGGGGACGGGGCGTCGTGGACGGCCGAGCAGAAGCGCGCGGTCACCGGGTTCCTCAACCTCAGCAGCTGCCTGTCGTGGGACGTCGCCTTCGCGAACCGGATCACCGCCACCGACTCCTGCCCGGCAGTCATCCCCGTCGAGGTGCGCTGGAACGCCGCGACCAACCCCGACGGAGTGCGCTGCGCCGCGATGGAGCAGTTCGTCAACCAGGTCGGGCGTGACTCGGAGACCGGCTTCGTCCGTAGCCCGCTCGACAACATCGGGCAGCAGTACGGCCTCGCCGCGCTGTCGTCCGGTGCGATCGGCGCGGAGCAGTTCGTCACGCTCAACGAGAAGATCGGCGGGTACGACCCGGCTGGCGCCGTCGTGCCTGAGCGGAGCCGCGCGGATCTCAAGGCCGTGCGCGGGTCGTACCGGTACGGGATCCTCAACTCCGCATCGCGAGGCCTCGCGGAGACCCCGATCATCGACCTCCGGACGTACGCGGACGTGGCCGGCGTCCCCGCGAACTTCCACACCGCGGAGTGGTCGTTCGTGATGCGCGAACGACTGCGCAAGGCCAACGGTGACGCCGACAACCAGGTGATCGTCGCGCACCTGCCGCTGCCGGCGCTCACGGCCGCGGCGTACGCCCACGCGCTGTCGTCGATGGACGCGTGGCTGACCGCGATCGGTGAGGACTCCGCTCGCGGGTCGAAGGCGGCGAAGGTGGTGCGGAACAAGCCGGCGGCGCTCACCGACGGGTGCTACCTGCCGACTGGCCAGCTCGTCGGCACGGACTGGGCAGCGGGTGGCGACGCGTGCGCGTCGATCTACAAGATCGGCTCGAACCCGCGCCAGGTGGCCGGTCAGTCGAAGGCGCAGGACGTTCTGGCCTGCGCGCTGAAGCCGATCCGCTGGTCGGACTACGGGGTGACGTTCAGCGCCGACCAGAAGGCGCGGCTGAAGGCGGCGTTCCCGGACGGCGTGTGCGACTACACCAAGAAGTCGCGCGGCTGGGTGCCTCCAGCGAGCACCTGGCAGCGGTTCTGACCGACTGAGCACGACAGCCGAAGGCCCGGACCGCATGAGCGGTCCGGGCCTTCGGGCGTGTGGCGGAGGATAGGGGATTCGAACCCCTGAGGGCGTTAACCCAACACGCTTTCCAAGCGTGCGCACTAGGCCACTATGCGAATCCTCCGCGAGCAGGGTACCCGTTCGGGCTCCGCCGTCTGAAATCCGGGGTACGGGTCCGGCCCCGGCGTCGAGCGGTTGCCCGGACTGCGTAGGATGGTTCCAGTCCCTCGCGCGGCGGTATCTCGCCCAACTCCCCCAGGGCCGGAAGGCAGCAAGGGTAAGTGAGCTCTATCGGGTGCGCGAGGGACCTTTTCATGTCCTGACGCCGCCCGGACCTGTGCACAACCACGCGCGTGGTCGTCAGCGGGAGCATCCTGGCTGGATGTTCCTCGCCGAGCCACCGCACGACGACCGGGTCCGCGCGCTCTACGACGACGATCGTGGGAGCGACGGCTACGTCAACAACCTGACGCGCCTGTGGGCGTGGCGCCCCGACGTCGAGGCCGCCGCCAGGGCCGCACGCGCAGCCGTGGCCGACGACAGCGCCTTGACCGACGAGGACCGTGCCGCCCTCGTCGTGGCAGCCGCGACTGCTCGACAGGACTCGTACTGCGCCCTGGCGTGGGGTCGCCGGCTCGCGGAGCTCACCGACCCGGCCACGGCCGCCAGCGTGCTTCGGGGAGACACCGACGCCGTGGATCCGCGGATCGCCGCGCTGTCGGCCTGGGCGACCCAGGTGGTCCGCGACCCGAACGCGACGACACCCGACGACGTCGACCGGCTGCGGGAGGTCGGGCTGGGTGACCGCGAGATCTTCGAGGCGACGGCGTTCGTGGCGCTGCGCCTCGCCTTCTCGACGGTCAACGACGCGCTCGGCGCGGAGCCTGACCGGCAGCTCGTCGACCGGGCGCCGGCCGAGGTTGCTGGGGCGGTGACGTTCGGGCGTACGCCTCCGGAGGCGCCGTCGGCCTGATCGCGGACTGTCCCATGGCTTGTCATCCTGTGGGCAAGCTGTGGATGAACTCGCCCGATCTGTGGATGGTTCTCCACTGCCTGTGTATGACCCTCTGGATAGTCGGAAAAGTCCGGCGAGACCCTTGCACGCCGTCTTGCCAACAGGTAGGACAGAGCAGGTGCGCCTCGGGCGCCATGCGATGAAGCAAACCCCCGGAAGGCCCCGCGACGCCGATGTGTCGTGGGGCCTTGCGCATCGCAGGGGTGCCGCGCTCGATGCCCACATCCGCCGCAGGAGGGCCTGCGGGACGTCAGGGACGATCGTTAGGGTTGATGCGTGGACGAACCTATGGCTCTGTACCGGCGCTACCGCCCGGAGACGTTCGCCGAGGTGATCGGCCAGTCGCACGTGACCGATCCGTTGCGGCACGCGCTCGCCAACAACCGCGTGAACCACGCGTACCTCTTCTCCGGCCCCCGCGGGTGCGGCAAGACGACGAGCGCCCGCATCCTTGCGCGCGCCCTCAACTGCGAGAAGGCTCCGATCGCCGATCCGTGCGGCGAGTGCCAGAGCTGCCGCGACCTCGCGCGCGGCGGGCCCGGCAGCATCGACGTCATCGAGATCGACGCCGCGAGCCACGGCGGCGTCGACGATGCCCGAGACCTGCGCGAGCGGGCGTTCTTCGCCCCGGTCAACAGCCGCTACAAGGTCTACATCATCGACGAGGCCCACATGGTCTCGAGCCAGGGCTTCAACGCGCTGCTCAAGCTCGTCGAGGAGCCGCCGCCCCACCTCAAGTTCATCTTCGCGACGACCGAGCCCGAGAAGGTCATCGGCACGATCCGTTCGCGGACCCACCACTACCCCTTCCGGCTCGTCCCACCGAAGACGCTCACCGCGTACCTCGAGGAGCTCGGCCGTACGGAGGGCGTCCCGCTCGAGGCAACCGCCCTGCCGCTGGTGGTGCGGGCCGGCGGTGGTTCGGTGCGTGACACGCTCAGCGTCCTCGACCAGCTGATCGCCGGCGCCGACGACGCGGGCGTGACGTACGACCTCGCCGCCGCGCTGCTCGGCTACACGCCCGACTCGTTGCTCGACGAGGTCATCGACGCCTTTGCGGCCGGCGACGGCGGCGCCGTGTTCGCGGCGGTCGACAAGGTCGTCGAGACCGGGCAGGACCCGCGGCGCTTCGCCGAGGACCTGCTCCAGCGGCTGCGCGACCTCGTGATCGTCGCCAACGTCCCCGACGCGATCGGGATCGGCCTGATCGACATCCCCGGCGACCGTGCCGAGCGGGTCGAGAACCAGGCCTCACGGTTCGGTCGCGCCGACCTGACCCGTGCCGCCGACGTGGTCAGCGCCGGCCTCACCGAGCTGCGCGGCGCGACCGCACCGCGGCTGCTGCTCGAGCTGATCTGTGCTCGCATCCTCCTGCCGGGAGCCGACGCGACCCCGGACGGCATCCAGGCCCGACTCGACCGCATCGAGCGGCGCCTCTCGATGGTGGGCGACGCACCCGCACCGGTCCCGCCGGTCGCGGCGGCTGCCCCCACCGTCCCGTCGGTCGAGGCACCACCCGCTCCGCCGGTCGAGGTGTCTGCCCCTCCGCCGGTCGAGGTGTCTGCCCCTCCGCCGGTCGAGGCGCGAAGCGATCGAGACCAGGTCTCGATGCAGGCTCCGCCAGCGCTCCGCCCGCCCTCGACCAGCGGAGAGGGTGCCCCGGTCGAAGCCTCCGCTCCCACTGGCGTCCCCGGTGTCGCCGACGTCCGGCGGCTGTGGCCCGACATCCTCGACAAGGTCCGCGTGATCCGTCGGTTCACCTGGGTCATGCTCAGCCAGAACGCCCAGGTCCACTCCCTCGAAGGCACCACGCTCACGATCGGTCTCGTCAACGGCGGTGCGCGAGACTCGTTCGCCCGCAGCGGGTCGGACGCGATCCTGGTCCAGGCGCTGACCGACGTGCTCGGTGGGACGTGGCGCGTCGAGGCGGTCGTCGATCCCAGTGCGGGCAGCGCTCCGACGCCGGGCCGGTCCCCGGCTCCCCAGCGGCCCGCTGAGCCCACCCCCCAGCAGCCCCCGCCTGCCGACGGGCCGACCGAAGGTGGCGAGGCGCCGCAGGCTCGTGCTGCCGAGGCGCCCGAGGCGCCTTCTTCCGCCGCGCCGGTGCGCGAGCGGGCGAGCGCGGACGCGATCGCTGCGGCGCGGGCGAGCATCCGCGACGACGCCGGGCGGCCGGAGGCGTACGACCCCGACCATCACGCCCGCGCCGACGACCCGGCGATGGACAACGACGGGCTGAGTCACGAGGAGCTGCTCAGCAGGACCCTCGGCGCGCAGGTCATCAGCGAGATCCCGCACGACTAGGTGGCCGTGGCGGGAGTTCGCCGACTCGTTGCCACGATGTCGTGTTCCCGCCACCTCTCTTCGCTTCGTTGGGTGAGTCCCGCACTCGTCACGAGCCTCGTGACAGCGACGAGAGGAACCCATGCGCACGTCCACCCTGCGAGCCGCCGCGATCGCCGCGACCGCCGCGACGGTCCTGCTCACCACCACGCAAGCCTCGGCGAGCCCCGAGGCGACCTCCCGCCCGGACGCGGGCTCGGTCGCCCACGGCGGCCAGGAGCCGAAGCTGCCCCGCCACATCGACGGCGGTGCGTGGCCGACGAGCCACGTCCAGGGTGCCGCGATCGACCGGCGCCGCGGCATCGTCTACTGGTCGTTCACCCAGATGCTGGTGAAGACCGACCTCGAGGGCAACGTCCTCGGCACCGTCACGGGCCTCACGGGCCACCTCGGTGACCTGGACATCAACCCCAAGGACGGACGCATCTACGGATCGTTGGAGTACAAGGCGGAGAAGGCCTTCTACATCGCCGTCTTCGACGGTGACGCGATCGACCGCGTCGGCATGGACGCCGAGGCCGACGGCGTGATGACGACCGTCTACCTCCCGGAGGTCGTCGAGGACTTCACCGCCGACATGGACGGCAACGGCGTCTTCGACGGTGACGTCGCGGCCACTCCCGACCACCGCTACGGCAGCAGCGGCATCGACGGCGTCGCGTTCGGTCCTGCGGACGGCAAGCGCCACGGCAAGGGCAAGCAGGTCCTGCGGGTCGCGTACGGCGTCTACGCGAACAACGAGCGCATCGACAACGACAACCAGGTCCTGCTCGAGTACGACGTGTCGGGCTGGCGTCGCTACGAGCGCCCGCTCGAACAGTCCGCGCCACACCACAACGGCCCGCGCGAGGTCCGCAACAAGTTCTTCGTCCACACCGGCAACACCAGGTACGGGGTGCAGAACCTCGAGTACGACGAGGCGTCCCGCCACTGGTTCCTCGCCGTCTACCAGGGCACCAAGCCGTCGTTCCCGAACTACTCGCTCTTCGTCGTCGACGGTGACCGCGCGCCGTACGAGCAGGTCGTCCGCGGGCAGGCCGCGCCGGAGCTCGGTGACCACCTGTCGCTGCTGCCGCAGGGCCAGTACGACCCGGTGTCCTCGACGTTCGGCTGGACCTTCGACGCGTCGTACGGGTTGGTCTCGGTCGGGGGCGGCTACTTCTACGGCGCCTCGGGTCGCAGGGTCGTCGAGAACGGCACGGCGTTGCAGACGGGGGCGCTCGACCTGTACCGCTGGACCGGCAAGGCGCCGACGCCGTTCGAGAAGGTGGAGTAGGTCTCGATCGCTTGTCCTGAGGTGCCCAAGCTTGCGAGGGCTGCTCGAAGGGCTTCGCGCCTCGACCAGCAAGCTTGTGGACTGCGGCCCCACGCCGACGCGTCGTTCCGTACGCTGTGGGCGTGGTGGCCGCGGTCCGTCGGCCCGGCGAGAGGAGCACACCGATGAGCAGCTGGCAGGCGGACGTCCTCGGCGACGGCTACGAGCAGCGCCGGATCGACCTCGGCACCGATCCGGACGGTGAGGGCGCGATCGACGCGACCCTCGTACGCCGGGTGCCGCGCGCAGGCGAGCAGACGACGGGTGCCGTCCTCTACGTCCACGGCTTCACCGACTACTTCTTCCAGACCGAGCTCGCGGACTTCTTCGCCGACCGCGGGATGGCGTTCTACGCGCTCGACCTCCGCAAGTGCGGTCGGTCGCTCCAGCCGGGACACACGGCGCACTACGTGTCCGACCTCGCGATGTACGACGCCGAGCTCGAGCAGGCGTTGGCGATCGTCCGTGAGGAGACGGGCTCCGACGTGCTGCTGGCCGCTCACTCGACGGGCGGCCTCATCCTCCCGCTGTGGCTGGACCGACGTCGTCGGTCGAGCGGCGTCCGCGGTGACGGCGTGTCCGGGCTCGTGCTCAACAGCCCCTGGTTCGACCTGCAGGGACCCGCTCTCGGGCGTTCGATCGGCACTGAGCTCATCAAGGTCGTCGGTCGGCTCAAGCCCACCGGTGTCATCAAGCTTCCGCCGGGAGACTCGTACGGCCAGAGCCTCGCGCAGACCGGAGAGTGGGACTACGACGTGGCGTGGAAGCCGCTCGCCGGGTTCCCGGTGACGTACGGGTGGATGCGCGCGATCCGCGTCGGCCACGCGAGGCTGCACCGCGGGCTCGACATCGGCGTGCCGGCGCTGGTGCTGCGCTCGACCCGCACGCACTTCGCTCCGGAGTACTCCGAGAAGACCGACACCGCCGACGCCGTGCTCGACGTCCGCCAGATCGCCCGGTGGTGCGGCTGCCTCGGCAACGACACCCGGGTCGTGCCGATCCCGGACGCACGCCACGACGTGTTCCTCTCGCTCGCCGAGCCGCGACGCCGTGCGTACGAGGCGGTGGACGCGTGGCTGAGGCACGACGCCGCGCTGCTGACGGCGGTCCCGGAGCCCGCTGCGGAATGAGCCCGCCGACCGACCGGCGACTGGTCGGTCCGCGTGACCTCGCCTCGCTGCTGCGGCGGCTCCGCGGACGCACACGACTGGTCGCGCTGGTCGGGGACTGGGACGACGGTCGAGCACTGGTCGCGTACGACCCCGCACGCACGCTCGGCGACGACGAGGACCCGTTCGACCTGGGGACCGGGCCTGCGGGCGCGACGGACGCCGGCACGTGGATCGGCTGGTGGGGCTACCAGCTCGGCAGTCGGCTCGAGGACGTCGGTCCGGTGCCGCCGCGGCCGGATCCGCTGCCCGACGCCGACCTCGCGTTGTACGAGACGGTGCTCCGCCGCGTCGACGGTGAGTGGTGGTTCGAGTCGGTGGCCGCACCCGACGAGACGGAGGCACGGTGGCGCGTGCTGACCGACCTGCTCGACGGCGACGATCCCGGGCCGCGGGCGTACGCGCTGGAGCCGTTCGTCCCGGTCCCCGATCTCGACGTCCACCGCGAGGCCGTGCGCCGCGCCGTCGCCCACATCCATGCCGGCGACATCTTCCAGGCGAACGTCTGCCTGCGGCTCGAGTCCCGGATCCAGGGTGCCGACGCGTCGGGGGCCGGGCTCGAGATGTTCTTGGCCGGGGTCGCCGCGCTCGCCCCGGCGTACGCGGCTTACGTCGACGGCCGGGAAGGCACGATCGTCAGCCTGTCGCCGGAGTGCTACCTGCGGCGGACCGGCTCGCGCGTGGTGTCGTCACCGATCAAGGGCACCGCGCCGGCCGAGACCGATCCGGCCGACCTTGCAGCCTCGGTGAAGAACCGCGCCGAGAACGTGATGATCGTCGACCTCGTGCGCAACGACCTCGGGAGGGTCGCCGAGACGGGAAGCGTGCGCGTGACCGCGACGGCCGCGCCGAAGCGGCACACAGGGGTCTGGCACCTCGTGTCCGACGTCGAGGCGACGCTGCTGCCCGGTGCGACGGACGCCGACCTGCTGCGGGCGTCGTTCCCGCCTGGCTCGGTCACCGGCGCGCCGAAGGTGCGGGCGATGCGGGTGATCGGTGAGCTGGAGGCGACCGGGCGGGAGGTGTACACGGGGGCGATCGGGTACGCCGGGCCGCGTGGTCTCGAGGCGAGCGTGGTGATCCGGACGTTCGAGATCCGGGGTGATCGCGTCTGGCTCGGGGTGGGCGGCGGCGTCGTGGCGGACTCCGACCCCGACGACGAGCTGCGGGAGTGCTTCACGAAGGCGGAGCCGCTGCTGCGAGCAGTGGGGGGCCAGTGGTCTCGATCGCTTCGCGCCTCGACCAGCGAGGGGAGCCGTGCCGCGACCAGCGAGAGGAGCCGCGCCTCGACCAGCAGGGCGCTGAGACCTGATCCCGCCGCCGGAGTCTTCGACACGCTTCTCGTCCGCGACCACGTCGCCGTCGATCTCGAGGGGCACGTCGGTCGTTTCACCGAGGCGGTCGCGGCGACGTACGGGGTATCGCTCGACGCCGCGATGCTGACCGACGACCTCGACGCGAGAGCCGCCTCGCTCGCGGGTGACCACCGGCTGCGTACGACCTTCGAACCCGCCACCGGCGCCGTCACCGTGCGGGCGACGCCGGCCGGCTCCATCCCGAGGGCGCCGTGGGTCCTGCGCCCGGTCGCGGTCCCGGGGGGCCTCGGCGACGTCAAGTGGAACGACCGCACGCCGCTGGCCACGCTTCCCGGCGCACCGTGGGACGACACGCACGACCCGCTGCTCGTCGACGACGACGGCACCGTCCTGGAGACGGGGCGCGGCAACGTGTTCGCGGTCTTCGACGACGGGGTCCACACCCCCGCGCTCGACGGTCGCATCCTTCCGGGTGTCACCCGCGAGGTCGTCCTCGGGCGACTGCGGTCCCTCGAGGTGCCGGTGTTCGAGCGCAGGCTCACCATCGCCGAGCTCGCGGGCGCCAACGAGCTCTTCGTGACCAACGCGATCGGCCGCGTGCGCCCGGTCGCGGAGGTCGAGGGGGTCGTACGGCGCGAGCCCGGTCCCACGACAGCCTGGATCATCGACGTTGCGTATCGACGTTCCGACGACCTGGTGGGCGCGATGTCGATACGCAACGTCGGTGCTCGCGTCCTGCTGATCGACAACTACGACTCGTTCGTGCACAACCTCGCGCAGTACGTCCGCGAGCTCGGCGCCACGGCCACGGTGGTCCGCAACGACGCCGTCACCGTCGACGACCTCCTCGCGCAGCGCCGGACCGGTGCCTTCACGCACCTCGTCATCTCGCCCGGACCCGGCGCGCCCTCGGAGGCAGGTGTCAGCGTCGAAGCCGTGCGGGCGCTCGGCGCGACGACCCCGATCCTCGGTGTGTGCCTGGGGCACCAGGCGATCGGCGAGGCGTACGGGGCCGCGGTCGTGCGCGCCCCGCGACCGGTGCACGGCGTGCCGTCGCTCGTGCACCACGACGGCGCCGGGGTCTACGCGGGGATCGTCGGCCCGCTGGTCGCCGCGCGCTACCACTCCCTGATCGTGCAGGACCTCCCCGCCGCCCTGGTCGCGACCGCCTGGAACGGTGAGGGGGTCCTGATGGGGATCCGGCACCGAGAGCACCCCGTCGAGGGCGTCCAGATCCACCCCGAGTCGATCCTGACGCCCCGCGGCCACGACCTGCTGCGTGCGTTCCTGAGCCGACGGGCCTGACGCCCGGCTAAGGCGCGGACGACCGCGTGCGCGCGCGGCGGCGTACGACGGCCACGCCGGCGGCGACCAGCACGATCGCGGCTGCGGCGGCCACGAGCCCCCACCCCGTCGTGAGGCCGGCGCCGACCGCCGCGTAGAACGCCGTCATCCCCACCGTGGTCCAGACGAGCGCCCACGCCGCGCACCCGGGAAGCATCGCGAGCAGGTAGCGGAGGAACGGCATCCGGATCACGCCCGCGCCGGCGTTCACCACCGTCTGGAGGCCGACCGTCAGGAACGAGATCGGCACCGCGACCACACCCCAGCGCCGGAGCAGGTCGATGCCGCGACGGGTCGAGTCGCCCGAGAGCCACGCGTGGACCCGTGCTCGCCAACCCGACTGCGGGTGGGTGTGCGAGAGGACCTGGCTGGTGACGACGCGTGCGATCCAGTACGTCGCCTGGGCCCGCAGGAAGACGACGACGAAGAAGAACAGCCACACCTCGAAGGCCGGTCCGTCGGGTCGCTCCACAGCAGAAGCCTAGGTCGCCGCTCGTACGACCCGGGGGCCGCGGTCACCCGGCGAACAGCAGGAACAGACCGAGGAACGTGTAGCCGACCATCACGAGCATCAGGGCAAGCTGTCCGGTGAGGTGGTGCGCGCGCGGCAGGAGCCGGATGCAGCGGTCGTGGGCGGCGATCACCCCGAGGACGTGCCCGGTGAGCACGAGCCCCACCTTGAGGACGGCGAGGAGGTGCGGGTGCTCGGAGAGCCAGTACGACGGCGCGAGGCCGCCGATCCCTAGCGGGTCCCAGCCACGGTCGAGCGGGTCGGCGAGCGCGATGAGGGTGCGCTGACCCTTCTCCACGAGGTACGAGAGGTAGTGCGCGCCGACGTACCCGACGACGATCGGGACGAGCGAGTGCGCCAGCTCCGCCGGCATCGACCGCCGCTGGACCGAGGTCAGACCGCCGGTCGCCCGCGCGGCCAGGACGAACACGAGGGCGACGAGCGCGATCGCGGCCAGGAGTCCGAGCGCCCTGTACGCGACGGCGAGCGCCGGCGACCCGGCGTACCAGGTCTGCACCTGCGTCAACCACCACGACGTCCCGGTGGCGGAGTCGAACGCGGTCGAGCCGAGCAGGACGGCGACGACGGCGACGATCCCGCGGTCGATGGGGAGCCCGGCAAGGTTCGACAGCGGGTTGCGTACGACGACGCGGCGGTCCGCGGGCGAGTGGCCGGTCGGGTCGCGCCGCCCGAACGGCGAGAGTGCTGCGACGAGAGCGGCGTAGACGTCGAACGGGTCGGCGCGTTCGAACCACCGGCGCCCGAAGGCCAGCCCGCCGAGGACGCCGACGGCGAGGTAGCCGACGAGCCAGACCCGGATCGTCGTCAACGACCCGGGCTCGGGGGACGCGAGCTCGGTCCACACGAACGCCAGCAGCCCCAGCGCAGCCGGCCAGTAGCCGAGTGCGGCGGGATAGGTCCACAGACCCGTCGCCGGGTCGCGACGGAGCATGCGGCTGACCGCGTGATGAAGCGCGCGCGTGGGCGAGACGTACGACCAGACATGGCCGAGGGCCAGCGACATCGGAACGATGCCGACCCACAGCAGCACGTAGAAGGCGCCGGGTGCTCCGTTGGTGGGACCTGGCTCACCGCCGAACGCCGCGAGCGCGACCCAGCCGGTGAAGGCGACGCCGAGGGCTGCCAGCAGGGCGCGGGTGGCTGCGCTGTCGACCGTACGGGTCACCCGCGGCGGCAGCGCGCGACCGGGAGACCTCGGGTCGAGCCTCGGACGCCGCCACGCGAGTGCGAGGACCGCGAACGACACCGTCAGCGCCCAGGCGGCGCCGAGCATCGCGTACTCCAGCGGGACCGGGAGGTCAGTCGACCCGCCGACGCCGTGGGCGAGGACCGTGTCGGAGTCGACGATCACGGGCGTACGTCGATGGTGGCGATCGTCCCTCCGACGTGGTGGGACTCCAGCGAGACGCTCCCGGGGACGTCCACCGTGAACTGGAACTGGTGCGTCCCGGGCGTGACGGCGAACGTCTTCTCAGGCTCGGCGTGGAGGTGGAGCTCGTCGTCGGTGTCGGACGTGACGTCGACGACGACCGGCTGGCCGGTCGACGCGTCGTACTCGAGCCCGAGCGGAGTGATCGTGCCGTCGGCGATCGTCACCGTGATGGAGATCGGTGTGCTCGCGTCGACCACGGGGTCCTCCGCGCACCCCGCCAGCACGAGCATGCCGGCGACGGCGAGGACGGACAGCGTACGGCGCGGGATCATCGGTCGTCCTCCTGGACGGGCGTGGTGGGCGCGGCAGCGGCGAGCTCGCGTGCCTCGGCGACGCGGTCGCGCCGGGCGACGACGAGCACGACGACCGTGATCGCGATCGCGGGGACGAAGGCCGGGATGGCGAGCAGCAGCGGGTGGTGTGCGAGCAGGACGGTGTCAGGGGGCATGGTCAGACGCGTGCGGGTGGGCGTTCGTCGGTGGACCGGACGGCGCTCGTCGGGCGCGGAGTGGCGCGAGCGACTCGGGCGGCGCCCCAGGCCAGGGCCCAGAGCAGGAGGAGCGAGCAGATCGCGACCACCGTGCAGGACACGTTCCACAGCCACGCGGGGTGGTCGGCGTTCTTCTCGCGCTGGAGGATCGAGGTCTCGGGCACGAACGCCCGGGTGAAGCTCTCGGGCGCGGCCAGCTCCTCCGCACCGATCGCCTCGTCGGCAGGCATCCAGATCGGGACCGCGGCGAGGGTCCGGTCATCGGACACGCGGACCAGCGTCTTCCAGGTGCCGTGGACCGGGATCGGCCTCGTGGTCTCCCAGACCCCGGGTGAGGTCTCGCGGAGCCGGTCGACGACGACGCCTTCACCTCCGCCCTGCCACGCGGTGATCTGGACCCAGGTGGGGTCGTCGCTCGGGAGGTCGACGGGATCGAACGTGACGCGGGCGTCGACCGTGCGAGCCGCCGGATCAGTGACGACGTCGGTCAGCTCGACCGTCGCGCTCGCGTCGGGGACGGTGGCGTACAGGCCGTTGCCGAGCGACACCGAAAGGACGATGACACCCGCGACGACGATCGTGCGGCACACTGCCCTCCCGGGGATCTCGCCGGACGTCAGCGCCGTGCCGAACAGCGCTCCGACCATGCCCGCGAGGACGCCGACCGGAACCGACATCAGCAGGCCCTCGAACCACATGTCACTCGTCCACGGGAGGACGAATGCTGCCTCCACCCAGAGGCCCTCGAGGGTGAGACCGACCGTCGACAGTGCGAGGCCGGCGGCCGCGCCGAAGAGCAACCGGCGCCGGTAGAGCGGTGCGACGAGGGCCAGCAGCTCGATGACGACGGCGGTGCCGAGATAGGCAGGGAACACGTTGTGTGCCTCGCCGAGGACGGGTCCGACGAGCACTGCCGTCCCGATGCGGATCGCCAGGTAGAAGAGGACGGCCAGCACGGCGCCGAACGCACCGAGCACGACCCGGGCGGCGACGAGCGCGAGACCCGCGGCCGCGGCGATCATCATCGGGTGCAGCGGCATCCGGAACTGCTGGATGCCGAAGTCGTACTCGACCTGGAACACCGACAGACCGACGAGCAGCCCGCCGAACGCGGCGGTCCAGGAGAGGCGTACGCGCAGGTCGCGCAGGGTCGCGGCGGTCGTGCCGCGCGCGAGGTCTCCCTCGCGGAGCAGCACCAGGACGCCGATCAGGGACAGCCCGGCGCCGCCGATGAGCATGATGTGGGTCGGGCCCCACAGCGTCACGTCCTGACCGAAGATGCGGTGCCACACGTCGTCGAGCGGGAAGCCGATCAGGGCGTACAGGCCGGAGCCTGCGACGAGGAGGCCGCCGACCGGGACGTGCCAGGTGCGGGTGATCTTGACGGCGGCCGGTCCGGGAACCTCGTCGAGCGGCAGGACCATCGCGGTCGCGCCGGCGATGAACGTGAGGAAGAGGCCGACGAGGATGAGGTAGTGGGCCGGGTTCGCCAGCGGACCCTCGTCGCGACCCACGCCTGCGTGGAGGCTGACGTCCCAGATGAATCCGAGGAAGGCCGTCAGCAGAGCGACGGCGAGCAGCCCACCCGGCAGTGCCACCCAGCCGGGACGACCGACCGTGGTCTCGGCCCGTTCGGCCAGCCGTCGGAGCCAGGTGATCCGGCGGGTACGGTGCGCCCACGCGACCCAGACGAGGACGGCGAACACGACCGTCGAGGCCGCGCTGACGCCGAGGACCTGGTCCAGCGCAGCGCCGCCCGCAGGACGTGGCTCGACGGCGAGGGGCGTGGAAAGCATGTCCGTCAGCGTGACATTGTCAATGTCACATGTCAACGGTCATATAGCGAGAGTCGCTCGCGGGAGACCCGTCAGTCGCTCCACGGCGACCGCACCGTCGCCCTGTCCGCCCTAGCATCGTGGTGTGAGGACGCCGATCATGACCCCGCGCAGGACGGACGTGCTGCTGTGCGTCGGTGTCGCCGTCGTGCTCGCGGTTGTCGCCACCTCCCACGAGGGGCGCGGGGGCGACGTCAACCCGCTGGCGTACCTGTGGGCTGTCGGGCTCGGCCTGCTCATGCTGATCCGGCGAAGCCACCCGGTGCTGGTGCTCGTGCTCACGACGCTCGGCTTCTTCAGCTACTACGCGGCGGGGTTCCCCGCGATCGGCGTCGCGGTTCCGATCGCGGCGGCGCTCTACTCGGCCGCGGAGATGGGGCACCTGCGTGCGGCCGTCGTCACCGGAGCGCTCACGCTCGGGCTGTCCACGGTGTACCGGGTGGCGGTCGGACAGAACGTGTCCCTGGTGGTCGGGTACGAGTTCGTCACGCACGCGGCGCTCATCGCCGCCGCGATCGCGCTCGGCAGCAGCGTCCGGGCCGGGAGGCGGCTGCGACGGCGCACCGAGCAGGTCTCGCGCCTGCTGACCCGTCAGGGCGAGCTGGACCGGGTGGTGGAGGTGAGAGAGGAACGGATGCGGCTCGCGCGGGAGCTGCACGACTCGATGGGGCACTCGCTGTCGGTCGCCTCGCTCTACTCCGACGTCGCCCGCGAGGCGCACGACGGTCGTGAGCGCGACGACGCGCAGGAGCTCGTACGGTCGTCGATCACGGAGGCCTCGTCACACCTGCGCCGCACGGTCGCGGTGCTGCGTGGCAGTGGACAGTTCGACTCCGACGCCGGACTCGACCAGGTGGAGCGCCTTCGGGTCGCGCCGACCGCCGCGGGGTACGCCGTCGACGTACAGGTGGACCCGGTCGAGGTCGCACCGGAGGTCGGCGCGGCGGCGTTCCGACTCGTCCAGGAGGCGATCACGAACACCCTGCGGCACTCGAACGGTCGCAGCATCAGCGTACGAGTGGGGCTGCGGGAGCCCGGACTTCTCGGCGTCCGCGTCGTCGACGACGGGACGGCAGTCGTACCCCCGCAGATCCGGCCGGGGCACGGCCTGAGCGGAATGCGAGAGCGCGTCGCCGACCTGGGTGGCACGCTCGAGGTCGACGCCGACGCGTGCGGTTGGGTCGTGGAGGCGTCGATCCCGACGATGCCGGTGCCGAGCGGCAACGGCACGTCAGGGGGCACCGCATGATCCGGCTGCTGCTCGTCGACGACCAGGTGCTCCTGCGGCACGGGCTGCGCGCCATCATGCAGAACACCGACGACATCGCGGTCGCCGGTGAGGCGAGCGACGGACGCGAGGCGCTGCGCGTGGCTCGCGAGCTCCGGCCGGACGTCGTCCTCATGGACCTCCAGATGCCCGTCATGTCCGGGACGGAGGCGATCCGGGCGATGCGCGCGGACCCCCTCCTCGTCGAGACGCCCGTGCTCGTGCTGACGACGTTCGACGACGAGGACGACGTCGTGGACGCGATCGCCGCGGGCGCCAACGGCTACCTCCTCAAGGACATCGACGCCGACGAGCTCCGGCGGGCGGTCCGCAACGCTGCGGACGGGCGCGCCCAGATCGCGCCGGGCGTCCTTCGTCAGCTGATGGACCGCGTCGCTCGGCTGCCGACCCGCAAGAGCCGTGAGGAGAAGCTCGCCGGACTCACCGAGCGCGAGGTCGAGGTGCTCACCCACGTGGGTCTCGGCCTCACGAACGACGAGATCGGCAAGGCGCTGTTCCTGAGCCCGGAGACAGCCCGGACGTACGTCAGCCGTCTGCTCTCCAAGCTCGACGCCCGCGACCGCGCGCAGCTGGTCGTTCTCGCCCACCGGGCCGGTCTCGTCGACTGACGCGACCCTGAGCGTCGTACGCCCAGAAGCGATGCGACTGCCGCTCCTGAGGGACTGATCCGCCCTTCCTGCGCTCCTAGCGTGGCCTGTCGTCGACCTGTCGTACGGACAGGCCGGTCGAGGAGAGGAAGGGGACGTCATGGAGAGCCTTGCGCGCGTCTGTCAGAGGGCGCGGTGGTTCGTGGTGGCGGGGTGGATCCTCGTCGTGGTGGCGCTGTCGGCGCTGTCCGGCACGTTCGGGGGTGAGACCAGCGACGACTACGAGCTGCCCGGATCGCAGAGCGCCCGCGCGGTGCAGATCCTGGAGGACGGCGGATTCTCGTCCGACGCCGGGACCCAGGCGCAGCTGGTGGTGCACAGCGACGACGGCCTGGACGACGAGCGTGCGCAGGTGGCGTCGATGGTCGCCGAGATCGAGGACCGCGTCCCGGACGCGAACGTCGTCAATCCCTTCGACCCCGAGGGGGCCCACCAGCTCTCACCCGACCGTACGACCGGGTACGTCACGGTCGGGCTGCCCACCCAGGACGCCGAGGCGACGGCAGAGCTCGCTGACGACCTGTTCGACGTGCGGGCCTCGTTCGCCTCCGACGACCTGACCGTCGAGGTCGGCGGCCTCGGTGCTGAGCAGGAGGGCGAGAGCGGTCCGCCGAGCGAGCTGATCGGCGTGCTCGCCGCGATCGTGATCCTCCTCTTCGCCTTCGGGTCGGTGTTCGCGATGGTGCTGCCGATCCTCGTGGGCGTCGTGGGAGCGGCGAGCGGCGTCGCCCTGGTGGCGCTCGGCGCGCGAGCGGTCGACATGCCGAGCTTCGCCGCTCCGGTCGCGGCGATGATCGCGATCGGCGTCGGCATCGACTACGCGCTCCTCGTGGTCACCCGCTACCGGGAGGCGCTCGCGGGGGGAGCGCATCCTGCCCGTGCGGTGGTGGTCGCGCAGACGACGGCGGGCCGGTCCGTCCTGTTCGCCGGCGTGACGGTGGTGATCGCCTCGCTCGGGCTGGTGCTGATGGACCTCAAGGTCATCACGGGCGTCGCCCTGGGCATCGCGGGTGCCGTGCTCGTCACCATGCTGGCCGCCGTCACGCTGCTGCCCGCGATGCTCGCGATCACCGGCCGGCGGATCGACCGGCTGTCGGTCCACCGACGGCGTACCACCTCCGACGACGGTCAGCTCGCCCGCCGGTGGAGCCGCGTGGTCCAGAGGAGGCCGTGGCCTGCAGCGATCGCGGCGACCGCCGTGCTCGTGCTGCTCACGCTCCCCGTCCTGGACCTGCGGCTCGGCTTCTCCGACGCGGGGACCCGCCCGACCAGCGACACCGGCCGACGGGCGTACGACCTCGTCGCGGAGGGCTTCGGACCGGGCGCCAACGGCCCGCTCGTGGTCGCGGCGGCGCTGGAGGAAGGTGCCGGCCCCGAGGACGTGGACGCGCTCGCCGACGCGCTGGCGGCGACCCCCGGGGTAGCCGCCACGACGCCGCCGGTGCTCTCCCAGTCCGGTGACGTCGCACTCCTCCAGGTGATCCCGACGACGGGGCCTCAGGACGAGGCGACGGCCGACCTCGTGCACCGCATCCGTGACGACGTCGTGCCGGCGAGCTCGGGCGACGCGCTCGAGGTCGCGGTCGGTGGAGCGACGGCGGCCGCGGTGGACTTCGCCGACTACACCGCGGATCGCCTCCCGCTGTTCCTCGCGGTCGTCCTCGGTGCGGCCCTGGTGCTGCTCGTCGCGGTCTTCCGCGGGCTCGCGGTCGCGGTCAAGGCGGTGCTGGTCAACCTCCTCTCGCTCGGCGCGGCGTTCGGTGCGGTGGTGGCCGTGTTCCAGTGGGGATGGGGGGTCGAGCTGCTCGACCTCGGCGCGAGCGCGCCGATCGAGGCGTGGGTACCGATGATGATGATCGCGATCGTCTTCGGTCTGTCGATGGACTACGAGGTGTTCCTCCTGTCGCGCGTCCGGGAGGAGTACGACCGGACGGGCGACAACGCGACCGCTGTGGCCGAGGGACTCGCGCGCACGGCACGGGTGATCTCTGCCGCCGCCGCGATCATGGTGTGCGTCTTCGGGAGCTTCGTGCTCGGGTCCAGCCGCGAGCTGCAGCTCTTCGGGTTCGGGCTCGCGTTCGCGGTCTTCATCGACGCGACCCTGGTGCGTCTCGTGCTCGTGCCGGCGGTGATGGAGCTGCTCGGCGACCGCAACTGGTGGCTGCCCCGCTGGTTGGACCGCGCCCTGCCGCGCCTGACCATCGAGGCGTCCCGTGGTCCGCGAGGTGATCGGTGATGAGCCGCTCACGGCTCGGGCTCCCGGTGTGGGCGATCGTCGCACTGGCCGCTCTCGCGATGCCGAGGGCCGTGGTGCACGACCTCGGGGTCGACGTGGGTGCGTTCGTCAACGCCGTGCTCGCACTCGCCCCGCCGGCGGTCTGGGTGGTGGTCGCGCTGCGTGCCCGCGTCCCGTCACCCGTCACGACGCTCGTGGTCGTCGGCGCGGTGTACGGGATCGGGCTCGGCATCGGCCACAACCTCATGTGGGACTCGTTGTTCGAGGACTCTCCCGGCCTCGGCGGGTCTCTGGACGGCGACCTCACCGAAGGGACGGAGGCGGTCGTCATGCGATCGGTGACCTTCGCGAGCAGTCTCTTCACCGGTGCCGTGGTCGGGCTCGTCGCCGGTCTGGTCGCGGCCGGCCTCCGCCGCCTCGGCCGGTCCGACGGTGCTCGCCGGTAGGCTGGAGGAGCACTCCGCGGTGGCGACGCCGTGGTCGTACGACAGGTGAGGACGTCCCGGTGTTCGGTGATGATTTCGGCGGGCTCGGTCAGCCAGGTGGCGGCATGCCCGACATGTCCGCCCTGCTCGAGCAGGCCCAGAAGATGCAGGAGCAGCTCCTCGCCGCCAAGGAGGAGCTCGGCCGTGCACGCGTGACGGGCCAGGCCGCCAACGGGCTCGTCCAGGCCACGGTGTCCGGCACGGGTGAGCTGATCTCCGTGGAGATCAAGCCCGAGGCAGTCGACCCGGACGACGCCGAGCTCCTCGGCGACATGGTCGTCGCCGCGGTCCGTGACGCCAACGACCAGGCCGAGCAGCTCGCCGCCGACAAGCTCGGTCCGTTCGCCAGCGGCTTCGGCGGTGGCGGCGACGCGCTCGGTGGCGGCGGCGCGGGCGCGCTCGGGTTCTGACGCATGTACGAAGGGGTCGTCCAAGACCTGATCGACGAGCTCGGCCGACTCCCCGGCATCGGCCCGAAGAGCGCCCAGCGGATCGCCTTCTACCTGCTCGACGCCGACCCGGTCGACGTACGCCGCTTCGCGGAGGTGCTCATCGAGGTCAAGGACAAGGTGCGCTTCTGCGACACCTGCGGCAACGTCGCCGAGTCGGAGACGTGCCGCATCTGTGCCGACCCGCGGCGTGACCCGACGGTGCTGTGCGTCGTCGAGGAGTCCAAGGACGTCGTCGCGATCGAGCGCACCCGTGAGTTCCGTGGCCGCTACCACGTCCTCGGTGGCGCCATCTCGCCGATCGACGGCCGTGGTCCGGACGACCTCCGGATCCGTGAGCTCATGCAGCGTCTCTCCGACGGCGCGATCACCGAGATCATCCTCGCGACCGACCCCAACCTCGAGGGCGAGGCGACCGCGACCTATCTCACCCGACTTCTCAAGCCGTTGGGGTTGCGCGTGACGCGCCTGGCCAGTGGACTACCTGTAGGCGGTGACCTCGAGTACGCCGACGAGGTCACCCTCGGTCGCGCGTTCGAAGGCCGGCGTACGGTCGAGTGACGCCGAGCCGACCACGGATGGGCCAACCATGGATGGGAGCAGGGTGAGCGAGACGAAGGACGACGAGCTGGCGGCGGTCGCCAACGGGTTCGCCGAGGACGTCGAAGCCGTCCTCGAGGGCCTGCGCTCACTCGACGGCATCACCGACCCGGACGAGATCGTCGCGGGCCTCCTCGTCGAGCTGAGCCGCGCGCTCACCATCGGCGCACGGATGGCCGCGATGCCCCGGCTCGTTCCGCCCGACCGCTACGAGCCCGACACCGGTCCTGACATCGACCTCGACGACACCCGCGTCGCGCTCGCGACGATCCTCGACGGCTTCGACACGTACGTCGAGGTGTTCGACCCGTACGACGACCCGGCCGCGCCCGCCGCGTACCGGATCTCCGACGACGTGATCTCCCTGACCGCCGCCCTCGCGCACGGCATGCAGCACGCCCGGGCGGGCCGGCCGATCGAGGCGCTGTGGTGGTGGCAGTTCTCGTTCTTCTCGTCGTGGGGAGGCGAGATCACCTCGGCGCTGCGGGCGCTGCAGTCGGTGATCGCGCGCGACCGCATCGTCGGCGCGATCCCTGCGATGTCGCCCGAGGAGCCTCCGCTCGACCCGATCTGACGGTCACCGCCGTCCGAGGTCGCCGTGGCGTTTCGCGGAGCGCAGACGCGTACGCGCCGCGCTGGGGCGTACGCCTAGGCTCGACGTATGACGCACACCGACCCGTACCAGTGGCTCGAGGACGTGGACGGCGATGCCGCGCTGGACTGGGTCCGCGCCCGCAACGCCGAGACCGCCGGGGCCCTCGAGGCGAGCGACGCGTTCCGCGCGACGGAGAAGCAGATCCTCGAGGTCCTCGACTCCGACGCCAAGATCCCGCCGATCGGCAAGGCCGGTGACTGGTACTACAACTTCTGGCGCGACGCGCAGCACGTCCGTGGCGTCTGGCGCCGTACGACCCTCACGTCGTACCGCACGGACTCGCCCGACTGGGACGTCCTCCTCGACGTCGACGCGCTCGCCGAGAGCGAGGACGAGAACTGGGTCTGGCACGGTGCGAAGGTGCTGCGGACCGGCCCGCTCGCGTACCAGCGGGCGCTCGTCTCCCTCTCCCGCGGCGGGGCGGACGCCGACGTCACCCGAGAGTACGACCTGGAGTCGCGCACCTGGGTCGAGGACGGGTTCGTCCGCCCGGAGGCCAAGGGCGACGTCAGCTGGATCGACGGCGACACGGCGTTCGTGGAGACCGACACCGGCCCGGGCTCGATGACCGAGTCCGGCTACCCCCGTATCGCCCGCCGGTGGCGCCGCGGCGAGCCGCTGGCCGAGTCCGAGATCGTCTTCGAGGGCGCCCACGAGGACCTGTCGATCGGTGCCTTCCACGACCGTACGCCGGGGTTCGAGCGCGACTGGGTCGTGCGGGCGACGTCGTTCTACACGTCGGAGCGCTACCTGCTCGCGGACGGCGCTGACGGCAACGTCGCACTCACGAAGATCGACGTCCCGGACTCGTCCGAGGCGAGCGTCAAGGGCGACCAGCTCCTCGTCGAGCTGCGCGAGGACTGGACGGTGGGCGGCCGCACGTACGCGGCGGGATCGCTCCTCGCGCAGTCCTTCACCCGGTTTCTCGACGGTGGTCGCGACTTCACCGTCCTCTACGAGCCGACGGGCAACAGCGCGCTGGCCGGCTACGCGTTCACGGCGCACCGCCTGGTCCTCGAGCTGATGACGGACGTCCGATCGCGGCTGGAGGTCCTGACGCTCCCGACCGAGCCGGACGGCCGCTGGGAGCGCATCGCCGCGCACCACGTGCCCGACCTCGGCACGCTCCAGGTCGCCCCCGTCGACGCCGACGAGGACGACGCGGTGTGGCTCTACACGACCGACTACCTGTCACCGACGACACTCTCGCTGCTCGATCTCGGACCGCGCGGCGTCAACGCACGGCCGGTGCCGCTGAAGTCGATGCCGTCCTTCTTCGACGCCGACGGCCTGGTCGTCGAGCAGCACTTCGCCGCATCGACCGACGGCACCCGCGTCCCCTACTTCGTGGTGCGCCCGCACGACCTCGCGTACGACGGCACGGCGCCGACTCTGCTGTACGGCTACGGCGGGTTCGAGATCTCGCTGACCCCGTCGTACTCCGGCGGGCTCGGGCGGGCCTGGCTCGAGCAGGGTGGCGTGTACGTCGTCGCGAACATCCGCGGCGGCGGCGAGTACGGCCCCACGTGGCACCAGGCGGCGCTGCGCGACCAGCGGCACCGGGCGTACGAGGACTTCGCGGCGGTCGCGCGAGACCTCGCTGAGCGACGCATCACCTCGCCCGCGCACCTCGGCGCGATGGGCGGCTCCAACGGCGGGCTGCTCACCGGCAACATGCTGACCCAGTACCCCGAGCTCTTCGGCGCGATCGTCATCCAGGTCCCGCTGCTCGACATGCGGCGCTACCACCTGCTGCTGGCGGGTGCGTCGTGGATCGCGGAGTACGGCGACCCGGACTCCGACGACTGGGAGTTCCTCGCGACGTTCTCGCCGTACCACCTCTTCGACGCCGACCGGCCGTACCCGCCGGTGCTGTTCACGACGTCGACGCGCGACGACCGCGTGCATCCCGGGCACGCCCGCAAGATGGCGGCGCAGATGCTCGATGCGGGCAAGGACGTCACGTACTACGAGAACATCGAGGGCGGTCACGGCGGGGCGGCCAACAATGCGCAGGCCGCGCACATGGCGGCGCTCGCCTACCGGTTCCTCTGGGACCGCCTGTCCTAGTCGTGCGAGGCCGGTCGTCCTGGACGAGAATCCCCGCATGGCCGACCAGCAGCAGGAGACAGATCCCGAGGCGCTGCCGCAGAACAAGATCTGGTGGATCTTCGGCGGCCTGATGCTCGCGATGCTCCTCGCGGCGCTCGACCAGACGATCGTCGCGACGGCTCTGCCGACGATCGTGACCGACCTGGGTGGAGCCGAGCACCTGTCGTGGGTCGTCACCGCGTACATGCTCGCCTCGACGGTCACGACGATGCTGTGGGGCAAGTTCGGCGACCTGTTCGGCCGCAAGGGCGTCTTCGTCGTCTGCATCGTGATCTTCCTGGTCGGCTCCGCGCTGGCCGGCACGTCGCAGACGATGGGGCAGCTGATCGCGTGGCGGGCGATGCAGGGCGTCGGTGGCGGCGGCCTGATGGTGCTGGCGCAGGCGATCATCGGCGACGTGGTCTCGCCTCGCGACCGCGGGAAGTACCAGGGCGTCTTCGGCGCCGTGTTCGGTGTCGCGAGCGTCGCGGGCCCGCTGCTCGGCGGGTTGTTCGTCGACCACCTGTCGTGGCGGTGGGTCTTCTACATCAACCTGCCGATCGGAGTCGTCGCGCTCGTCGCCGTCGTGGCGGTGCTGCCCCGTACGCGTCCCGACCGCACCCCGAGCATCGACTACGCCGGCATCGTGCTCCTCGGCACGGTCGCGACGGCGATCGTGCTGGTCACGAGCCTCGGGGGCACGACCTGGGACTGGAACTCCGTGCCGGTGTACGGCTCGATCGCGATCGGCATCGCTGCGCTGATCGGGTTCGTCGTCGCCGAGCGGCGCGCGGAGGAGCCGGTGCTGCCGTTGCGGCTGTTCGCGAACCGCGTGTTCACCATGTCGTCCGTGGTCGGCTTCGTGGTCGGCTTCGCGATGTTCGGGGCGATCACGTTCCTCCCGCTGTACCTCCAGCAGATCAAGGGCTCGTCCCCGACGGAGTCGGGCCTGGAGATGCTCCCGCTGATGCTCGGACTGCTGCTGACCTCGATCGGCAGCGGCCAGATCATCAGCCGGACGGGCCACTACAAGGCGTTCCCGATCGTCGGTACGGCGGTGATGGCGGTCGGCCTGTACCTGCTGTCACTGATGGATCGCGACACGTCGACCTGGGAGTCCTCGCTCAGCATGTTCGTCCTCGGTCTCGGGATCGGCATGGTGATGCAGGTCCTGGTGCTCGCCGTCCAGAACTCGGTCGACTACCGCGACCTCGGCACGGCGACGTCCGGTGCCACGTTCTTCCGGACGATCGGCAGCTCGGTCGGTGTCGCGGCGTTCGGCACCATCCTGACCAACGCTCTCACGCGCTCGCTGTCGGAGAGCCCGCCCGCCACCGCCGCCGGGCCGTGCGCCGGCGACGCGCTGAGCAAGTCGGCGGAGGCGCTGGCGCAGTGCCCACCGGAGGTGCAGGGCTGGTTCCTCGACGCGTACACCGATGCGATCGACCTCGTCTTCCTCTCCGCCGTCCCGATCGCGATCCTGGCGTTCGCGCTGACGTGGCTGATCCCCGAGGTGCGTCTGCAGAAGGCGGTCGGCAGCCAGAACGCCGGGCACGCCGCCGGCGAGACCTTTGCGCTCCCGTCCAGCCGAACGTCGCTCGAGGAGCTGCGGCTGCTGCTCTGGCGGCGGGTGGGGCGTCAGGACCCGCTGCGCGTGTACGAGGCGCTGGCCGCCGACCTCGACCTCCAGCTCGCGCCGGAGGAGTGCTGGATGGTCACGCGCGCCTCGTTGAAGGGACCGCGGTCGGTCGCCACCATGGCCGAGCGCTCCGGGAGCACGCCGGAGGCCGTACGCCGCGTGGCGGACTCGCTGGCGGCGCGTGGCCTGGTCGACGTCGACGGCGACACCGTGACCGCGACCTCCGACGGTGACGCGGCGGCCGAGGCCCTGCGCGCCAACGAGCGGGCGCGCCTGCAGCACTACATCGACGAGTGGGGCACGGAGCCGGAGATCGAGGCCCTGGTCGAGCAGCTGACCGAGCAGCTCCTCACCGACGAGCCGACCGGGGCCGCCCCGTCGAGGTAGTACGGTGAATCGTCGGGGACGGAGGTGGACCCATGGGTCTGGATGCGCGCTATCCCGCCGTCCGCGGTGTCGCGCCCGACGAGACGTTCCCGGTCTACTCCGAGGACGGGGTGGTCCTCGACCGGACCACCGGGATGAACGTCACGTGCTTCCTGCCGATGCGCCCGGGAGCGCCCGCCTGCTTTCGTACGCCGCCCTGGCCCCCGTTCACGGAGAACCACCGGTTCGCGCTCGCGTCCGACGTCTTCGTGCTGCACCAGGACCATCCGATCCCGCACGGCATCGCGATGGACCGCAGCCGGTTCGTCCTGGCGGACCTCGGTGCCGACCAGGGGTGGCGTACGGACGGTCGGCTGCGCGTCGTCGCTGACGTGACCGGCGACGGGTGCGGCGACATCGTGGCTTTCGGTGACGACGGCGTGTGGGTCGCCCGCGGGGACGGCGCGGGGGGCTTCGCGCCGCCGACGCGGGTCCTGGAGGACTTCGGGCGCGATGCCGGCGGCTGGGATCTGGCGGCGCACCCCCGGTTCGTCGTCGACGTGACGGGGAACCGCTGCGCCGACATCGTGGGGTTCGGTGACGACGGCGTGTGGGTCGCGCTGGCCGACGGCACGGGCGGATTCGAGTCTCCGCACTTGGTCCTCGCCGACTTCGGCCGCGTCGGTGGAGGCTGGGACAGCACCCGCCACCTCCGTGTCCTCGCCGACCTGACCGGCGACGGGTGTGCCGACATCGTGGGGTTCGGTCAGGACTCGGTGTGGGTGGCGCTGGCGGACGGCGCCGGTGGGTTCGGTCCGACCCGGCTCGGTGTGCCGGGCGGGTTCGCGTTCGACGACGGCTGGCGCACCGACGTCCATGTGCGCGCCCTCGCGGACCTGACCGGAGACGGCCGACCGGACATCGTAGGGTTCGGCGACGACGGGGTCTGGGTCGCATCGAACGACGGCTCGGGGCACTTCGGCGAGCGGCGGTTCGTGCTGGCCGAGTACGGCGTCAACCAGGGCTGGAGCGTTGCCACGCGACCGCGTCTCGTCGCCGACGTGAGCGGCGACGGTCGAGCGGACCTGGTCGGGTTCCGTGAGGACGGCGTGCTGATCGCTCCCGGCGACGGCTCGGGTGGCTTCGGCAGTCCCACGCTCGTGCTGCCCTTCTTCGGCAGCGCGACCGTCCCGGTGGCGTGGGACCCGGTCCGCCATCCCCGGCTCGCCGCGGACCTGACCGGCAGCGGCGGCGCGGATCTCCTGGGGTTCGCCGAGGACGGCGCCTGGGCGCTCGTGCTCGGCACCGACGGGCCGCTGGGGCCACAGCTCGTGGTCCACGACTTCGGCGCCGAGCAGGCCTGGCGGCCCGAGGTCCATCTCCGGGTGGCCGCCGACCTCACCGGAGACGGGCGGGCCGACATCGTGGGCTTCGGCGACGCCGGGGTGTGGGTGTCACGCAACCTTGGCGAGGGTCCTCGACCGCCGATCGTCCTCAGCCCCGCGTGAGCTGCCTATCCGCCGGCTCGACGCAGGGCGCTGTCGAGGGTGCGCATGAGCTCGGCGACGCGCCCCCGCCCCGCCGGAGCCGCCGGGTACCGCGAGAGCACGTCGATGAGCGCGGGTGTGGCGCGCTGTCGCGCCGCCTCGAGCGAGGCGGCCGCGGCGCCCGCGTCGCCTGCTGCCTCCAGCTCGGCGACGCGCGCCGCGCACGCGGCCGCCCGGAGGATGTGCCCGACCTGCGTCGCCTTCGCGATCGGGTGCAGGTATGCCGCAGCCGCGGCGTCGCCCGATGCTCGCGCCGCGAGCTGGGCCGCCTCGGTCATGACGTCCTTGGCAGCGCGGTGGGCCTCCACGGCGGCGGTGCGCTGCAGGGCCGTACGGGGGGCTCCGTCGGCGAAGGCCCACGCGGCGTCGAGGGCCGCGCGAGGACGCGGGTCGGCCGGGTCTTCGGCCTCGAACACGGGCAACGACTGCTCAGCGCTCTGCGCTGCGAACCGCGCGACGGTGCGCAGCTCGTCCATCGTCAG